>DFZE01000197.1 GCA_002382065.1 Desulfobacteraceae bacterium UBA4064 | reverse complement strand
CGGAAAACTTTTTTCTGTATCAAAAAAATCGAAATTCGAAGCACGAAATCCGAAACAATGACCAAAAGAAAAATGTTCAAAACAGTGTATTGACGGATATATCCTTTTGGTCATTCCAAAATTTGGATTTTGAATTTGTTTCGATTTTCGGATTTCGGTATTCGAATTTTGCCTGAACAGGGATTTTCGTTCAGACACTAAAATAGGCTTGACGAGTTACGCCATTGGCGTACAATACAAGCATGATATTTATCGAGACATCAATTTTTACAAAGGAAATCCAGCACATGCTATCCGATGACAGTTATCGGATGCTTCAAGCTTCGTTGATATTACGCCCGGATGCCGGGAATCTAATCAAGGGAAGTGGCGGGTTACGCAAAATACGTTGGAATCTTCCTGGTGTTGGGAAAAGAGGTGCTTTGCGAATCATTTACTATTGGCAGCCTCCTGACACCATTTTTATGCTTTTGCCATACCGGAAGAACGAACAAGAAGATTTATCGTCGGATCAGATAAAACTGCTCCATGGAATTGTTAAGGAGTTGTTATCATGAAAAATGAACATTTTGAAAAACTTATTGCAAGCATAAAGGAAGCAGGGGAGATAAAGGCTGGTCGCAAGATGCCTATCCGTATGTATGAAATCAAACCCCCAGAGATTAGGAATGTAAGAGAAAGGCTCAATGTTTCCCAAAATGAATTTGCGCTTATGATAGGAGTGAGTGTTCGCACTTTACAGAATTGGGAACAGGGAAGGAGAGAGCCAGATGGGCCGGCTAAGGCGTTATTGCGAATAGCATTAAGAAATCCAAGCGCTGTTCTTGATGCCTTGCACACCAAATAGAAAAGCGAACCAGTTGCTACACGGGAGCGCAAAAAAGCTGGGGCATAGGGGACATCCCCGGATATTCGAACATATTTGATATTAGGTTGATATGCCTCGGAGAGCCCGTATAGGTGATCCTGGCACCCTGCATCACATTGCGTGCGGGGAAGCCAGTATTTTTATTGACCAATTCTTTCCATCCTGCCATGACTGCGCCCATCGGTTGCCGGAACATTGATTCCCATGGTCCGGATTTTGCGGTAAAGCGTACTGGTGTTGATCCCGAGTGCTTTTGCCGTCAGGCTGCGATTGCCCGAATTTTGAATCATAAGGTCCGTGATGAGTATTTTTTCCATGTCCTGAAGTGTCATGGGGCCAATGGATTCGGAAATGGACACGGCATTGCGGCGCAGTTCGGGCGGCAGATGCACCGGCTCGATCAGGTCATTCCGGCAAAATGCAAATGCCTGTTCCACAATGTTTTCCAGTTCCCGCACATTGCCGGGAAAATCATATTCCATCAAACGGGTCAGAACTTCGGGTGAAAACCCGGCAATGTTTTTTCCCTGAAGATGATTGAATTTTGCCACAAAATGATTGGCCAGAAGTGGTATGTCCTCCCGTCTCTCCCGAAGTTCAGGCAGGGTCAGATGAATCACGTGGATTCGATAGTAAAGATCCTCACGAAATGTTCCCGCCCCGATCAGTCTGGACAGATTCCGGTTTGTTGCGGCCACAATGCGGATGTCCACCGGGACCGGTTCAACGGATCCCAGTGGTTCAACAATCCGGTTTTGAAGCACCCGAAGCAGCCGGACCTGAAGCGCCGGAGAAATATCACCAATTTCATCCAGAAAAATGGTCCCGCCGTTTGCCAGGACAAACCGGCCGATTTTATCCTGCCGGGCATCGGTAAATGCTCCTGCCTTGTGTCCGAACAACTCACTCTCCAGCAGCGTATCGGGCAGGGCCGCGCAGTTAACGGGCACAAACCGTTTTTTTCGGCGGCGTGACAGATTGTGGATGGCCCGCGCGAACAATTCCTTTCCGGTGCCGCTGGCCCCCTCGATCAGAACCGTGCTGGTGCTTTCCGCAATCTGGGGCAGCATTTCAAACAGACGCATCATGGCCGGGCTGCGACCCACAATATCTTCAAACGTGTAACGGCTTTGAAGCTCTTTTTGAAGTTGACGGATCTGACTGATATCCTGAAATGTTTCCACGCCGCCGATGATCTCTCCTGCGTTGTTTTTCAGAATTGCGGTTGAAATGCGAATGGGAATGCTTTTTCCCTGCTGATTGATGATATGGGCGGATCCATTGACTGTCGGTTTCCCGGTTTCAAAGGTCCGTCTGAGACTGCATGCTTTTTCACAGATATTGGCGTGAAACACATCGCTGCAGGGTCTTCCAATTGCATCGTTTCGTGAAATTCCGGTAATTCGTTCGGCAGCCCGATTGAACGTGGTGATGTTCCAGTCGGAATCAACCGTAAAAACCCCCTCGTTGATTGAATCCAGAATGATATCCCGCTCATGATAACAGTCTTCCGTTTCCACCCGTTTGCCCCCTTCCTGAAGCGATTGAATAGTTATCGCGGATTTGTGTGAAAAAGCCGGCAGCGCCATTTCAAATGCTGTTCAAAAAAAACTGAAAAGGGGCAAGGGGGCATAGGGGCAAAGGCACAAAGCATGCGTGCCGCGAAATGCAACTCACGAAAGGTAAATGCCAAAACCGGTTTTCCGAAGCTGTTTGACAGCATCGATGCCGTTGCGGAACATGCATCCAGACAAATTTGCTGGACTTTGTACCTTTGCCACTTTGCCCCTGTTTCCCCTAACTGAAATTTTCACGCCAATCCGGGATAACCCCGATTAAATAGTCATATTGCACGATACAGTCGGGCGCATCATTTCAAAATGCAATGATGTTGTCAATGACAATCTGTTCAACTCCAGGTAATTAAACGATAATATCGTCATCAGGATATGTGGCACAATTCTTGTTTAGGGTATGAACAATGAAGATTGGAATTGTTCACTGGCGGGGTCGCATTTCTCCAGTCCTGGATGTATCCGAAAATCTGGTGGTGATTGAAACAGGGGATGGAAAAGAAGTCGGCCGGAAAAATTACAAACTGGCTGGTCGCAGGACATACCAACGGGTCAGGGAAATTTCCGATCTCGGAATCGATGTGCTGATCTGCGGCGCCATTTCCTTTTTGCTTGAAACCGCGTTGGTCGGGAAAAAAATTCAGGTCGTGGCCTTTGTTTGCGGTGATATGGAAGATATTTTGAATGCGTTTCTTGCGGGTTGCCTGAATCTTGAACGGTTTGGAATGCCAGGAATAAAAATAAGGCTGAAGACTGAAGACTGAAGGCTGAAGACTGAAGGGGCTGCATTCTGGCGGGGCGGTCGCGTTGCTGGCCCCTGGCCCCTAACCTCTGGCCTCTAACTATAGGAGATACAGACTATGCCAAACAAGGATGGAACAGGACCGATGCCAGGTGGCGGAACCGGTCAGGGAAAACAGGCGGGATGTGGCGCCGGCCAAAGGGCCGGAAATTGTGTTTGTCCAAAATGTGGATATAAAATGGCCCATGTGGGCGGGCAGCCCTGCAATCAGCAGACATGCCCCACATGCGGCGCCTCCATGAAAAAAGATATAAATGGTTAAAAAAGGGAGTCGTTACCAACATGACAGATGACGTGATCAGGATTGGAAAACAAAAACAAGGCATGTTCATTGACAAGGTCAAGGCCATGCTGCCGGAAAATGGAAATTTGAATCTTTGCCTGACCTGTGGCGCCTGCGCATCCGGATGTCCGGCCACGGGGCTGGACGGCATGGATCCCAGAAAATTTTTGCGCATGGCCGCACTGGGTCTGGACGATGAAATCATGAAATCCGACTGGGTCTGGATGTGCTCCATGTGCCAGCGGTGCGTGTATGTCTGCCCCATGAAAATCGATATTCCCCAGTTGGTGTATCAGGCGCGAGCCACCTGGCCCAGGGAAACCCGGCCAAAGGGAATCCTGGGCTCCTGCGATATGGCCCTGAGAAATGAAAGCTGCAGCGCCATGGGCACATCACCGGATGATTTCCGGTTTGTCGTTGAGGATGTGTTGGCGGAATATCAGGAGGCCCAGCCGGAATTTGCCGAAATGGAAGCGCCCATCGACAAGGACGGGGCAGAATTTTTTCTGAACCAGAATTCAAGGGAACCGGTGACCGAACCGGATGAGCTGGCGCCACTCTGGAAAATCCTTCATCTGGTGGGCGCAGACTGGACCTATGGTTCCAAAGGATGGGGTGGCGAGAATTACTGCATGTTCCTGGCCGATGACGACGCCTGGAAGCATATTACCAGCACCAGCGCCAAACAGGCGGATGATCTGGGATGCAAAATATTTTTGAATACGGAGTGAGGGCATGTCACCTATTCAGTCCTGGCAGGACTGAGAAAATTCAACATTCCCCACAACTTTGTCGTCAAAAATATTTATGAATATTACGCCAAATGGATTCGGGAAGGCAAACTCAAGGTCAATTCCGATTGGAACAAGGATCTCAAAATCAAATTTACGGTTCAGGACCCGTGTCAGATTGTCCGGAAAAGCTACGGGGATGCCATTGCAGAAGATCTGCGGTTTGTCGTCAAATCCGTGGTTGGTGAAGAAAATTTCATCGACATGATGCCCAACCGGTCCAACAACTACTGCTGCGGCGGTGGCGGCGGCTTTCTTCAGTCCGGTTTCAACAAGGCCCGTCTGGAGTATGGCCGTTTGAAAGACGAGCAGATTCAGGCAACCGGCGCCACCTACTGCATAGCCGCCTGCCACAACTGCCATGCCCAGATTCATGAACTGAGCGAACACTATGGCGGCAATTACGCCGTGGTTCATCTGTGGACACTGATCTGCCTGTCGCTGGGCATTCTGGGACCCCGGGAACGGGAGTACCTGGGAGATGATCTGAAAGAGCTGAATGTCTTTCATCCGGAAATGGAGGAGTAACCTCAACAGACAAAGGGTATTGCCATGAATACCGAGCCCGGGTTGACCCTGGATATATTGGAAAAGAAACGGCAGGATGCGCTGCACTGGACGGAAAAGGCGGTTCAAAAGAATCCGGATGCCTATTGCACCATCAAAAAGATGGTGCATCGCATTCTGACCCGTCCCATGGATGTGTCGGAATATTATCCGGCCGCATCCCGACTGTCCGGTTTGATTCAATCGCTGTCCCAAATTGGTGGCGAGACCATTTTCCATTATTTTTATCCCCATATCGAGCCCGGAAAAAATGGCGATCCCCGGTATTTTCGGGCCATGTGCCTGGATCTTTCCGAACAGATTCAGGCACTGGACCGCTGGCGCGTCAGCCATCGGAATATTCGATTGATCCGACAGTAAGGAGAATCATGAAAAAAACGGTTTATACATTGTGTTTCATGTGTTCGGTACGGTGTCCCATTGCGGTCACTGTGGAAGATGATGAGGTCATCGCTATCGGCGGAAATCCGTTTGTCCCGGCCATGAAAGGGATATGCCCCAAGTGTGCCGCAGCGATCGGATGGACCCATGACCCCCAGCGGGTCCAGTCCCCCCTGATTCGAACCGGCCCCAGGGGATCGGGTCAATGGAAACATGCCACCTGGGACGAGGCACTGGGTTATACCGCCAGCCGGTGCAAGGATATTTTTGCCCGATACGGCAGCAAAAGCGCGGTATTCTGTGAGCGGGTCAATCTGACAACCGATATTTCCAAAACCTTCATGAATGCGATTGGATCACCCAACTATTTTTCTCATGATACGGTCTGCAAAGGCTCCATCAACACCGCGTGCCGATCCATGCTCGGATACACGGACGGGCAGATCAATGCAGACTGGGCCAATACCCGGCATGTGGTCCTTTACGGCCGGAATGTGTTTGAAAGTATTGAGGTCAAGGCCATGAATGGCCTGCTGGATGCCATGTCAAAGGGCGCCAAACTGACCTGTATCGATCCCCGGGTCAGCATCACCGCAGCCAAATCCAGCCGCTATTTCATGATCCGTCCGGGAACGGACCTGGCCGTGAACTATGCACTGATTCATGTGCTGATCAAGGAACATCTCCATTACGATGTCGCCTATGTCAACCGGTGGGTGGAGGGATTTGACCGGCTCTACAGTTTTATCAATCCCTATACCCCGGAATGGGCCGAGGCCGAAACCGGAATTCCGGCCCACGACATCATTCAACTGGCCAAAGAGGTCAGTGAAGCCAAACCCGCGGTCATTTTTCATTATGGCTACCGGGGTTCCAACCACCCCAATGAAATCCATTTCAGGCGCTCCATTCTGATGCTCAATGCGCTGTTGGGCAGTATCGAATCAAAAGGCGGCCTGTTCATTAAAAAGGGTCCCAAGGATGCCGGGCTGAAAGCCGGCCTGAAAAAATTTTCGGATCAGTCCTTTCCCAAAATGGAAGATACCCGTCGGTTTGATGGATGCGGCCAGGAAAAATTTCCCATTGCAGACCCGGCTCATGGTGTCGGGGCCATGTTCCCCCATGCGGTTCTGAATGAAGATCCCTATCCCCTCAAGGTGTTGTTCGCATTCCGGTACGACCCCCTGTATTCGCTGGCAGACTGGAATCAGACCCGAAAGGCCTTGGAAAAGCTCGAATTGATTGTATCGTGCGACATCAATTTTGGCGGCACCACGTCCCTGGCCGATGTCATTCTGCCGGAAACGTTTTTTCTGGAACGATCCGATCCGCTACAGATGGGAGCCGGACTTAAACCGGCCATCAACCGGAGAAACGCCTGTTGCAAACCCCGCTTTGATACCCGGCCCATGTGGCTGATTCTGAAGCAGTTGGCCGAACGGATGGGGGCTGGCCAATATTTTCCCTATGAAACCATCGAAGATATCTGGAATTACCAGCTTTCAGATACCGGAATCGCCATTTCCGATTTTGATAAAAAAGGATTTGTGACACTGACCGACAAGGCAATTTTGTGGGATCGCGACAATGGTCTGGATTTCAAAACGCCATCCGGAAAAATTGAATTTGTGTCGAGCCTCATGGAAAAGCACGGATTTTCTTCCTTTCCGGAGTATCCGAAAACAGAAATGCCCCAGGACCGTTTCCGGCTGATTGTGGGCCGATGCGCGGCCCATACCAATGTCATGACCCAGAACAACCCCTATCTGAATGAACTGGTTCCGGAAAATGTGCTCTGGATCAACGACGTGCGGGCAAAATCCCTGGGAATTGAAAACAATGACCGGGTGGAAATCGAATCCGGTGCGGGAAAAGGGCAAATAAAAGCATTTGTGACCAACATGATTCATCCCGAGGCCGTATTCATGCTGCACGGGTTTGGCCACCAGGAATCGGGCGCCAGAAGAAGTTATCAGAAAGGACTGGCCGATGCCATGATTCAGGAAGCGATCATGGACCCCATTGGCGGCAGTCCGGCATTTGATCACACGGTGGTTCAGGTGCGGAAGGCTGAAGTCTGAAGGGGGAAGGCTGAAGGATGAAGGATGAATGGGGTGTAAATCAACACCGTTGTAGTCTAATAAAAAATGGCGGATAGCCGTCATTCCGGGCTTGACCCGGTGGCTTTTCAAACCTCACGACTCACATCTCAATACCGTACAGTACCATCCAAACGGAGAACGCATGGGAGATTATCTGATATATACGGATTCGCAAAAATGTGTGGCCTGTCATGCCTGCGAAATTGCCTGCAAGACCAAAAACAGGGTTCCCATCGGGACCACCCTGGGCAAAATTGTGATCATGGGCCCCAAACTCGTCAATGGACAACCCAGAATGGCGTCCCTGTTTGTACCGTGCTTCCACTGTGAGGATGCCTGGTGCATCAATGCCTGCCCGGTGGATGCCATTCGAAAACGAAGCAAGGATGGTCTGGTGCATATTCTGCCGGATTTGTGTGTGGGATGCAAATCCTGTGTTCTGGCTTGCCCATGGCATATTCCGCAGTGGAATGCCGCGGTTGGCAAGGCCATGAAATGCGATTTGTGCATGGACCGGATCGATGAGGGCCTGGAGCCTGCCTGCGTTTCGGTGTGCCCGACCGGTGCGCTCCAGTTTGGCGAACCGGCCACATTGTCGCATCAAAGTCGCGAAACCTATGCGTTAAATCTCCTGGGACGGAGTCAGAGCCGCTATGGTCATTAAAAAGAAATATCCGACCTTTCCAAAAGGCGGGGTTCACCCCACAGCATTCAAGGATTATACGGCAAATCTTCCGGTTGAAAATCTGCCGCATCCACACCGGGTCTGTCTGTTTTTGAAGCAGCATGTGGGGGCGGCCTGCCGGGTGTCCATCCCCAAACGGAAAGACAGGGAACCGGATGAAGCCCTGCTGTTGGGACGAAATCCCGGCCGGATTTACCAGAAACTGGTGACCAAAAAAGACCGGGTCCGGGCCGGAGACATGATTGGAACCCAGGACAGGGGGCTGGGCGCGACACTTCATGCCAGCATCTGCGGATTTGTACAGGGGGTCGCAGACGGACTGCACCCCATGATGGGAAAGTCGCCTGCCATTGTCATTACCCATGATCCGGAGGAAACACCCGCCCAGTACACCCGGGAGGACTGGTATTCCCTTCCCCGGCAAACCCTTCTGGACCGGATCAGACTGGCCGGGATCGTGGGTCTTGGCGGCGCCGGATTTCCGGCCCATGCCAAACTGGATGTCAGCCCGGAAATTACGCTGGACACCCTGATTTTGAATGGTGCGGAATGCGAACCCTATCTGACCTGCGATCACCGCATCATGGTGGAAAATGCCCATGAGGTGGTCGAAGGGGCCAAAATCATTTTACGCATTCTGGGTATTCAGGACTGCTTCATCGGCATCGAAGCCAACAAGCCGGAAGCCATTGAATCCCTGCAAAAAGTCATCGATGACCAAAGTGATAAAAACAGATTCCGGATCAGCATCAAGTCCCTTGCCGTCAAATACCCCCAGGGCTCGGCCGATCAGATCATTCAAAGTGTCACCGGGCGTGTCAGGCCTTCGGGAAAACGGTCCTCATCCATCGGCGTCATGGTGCAGAATGTCTATACGGCCAAGACCATTTATGACGCCGTGGTTCTGAACAAACCGTTTTACGAGCGGGTCATTACCGTTTCCGGAAAAGGGATTGCCCGTCCGGCCAATATCCTGGTCCCCATCGGGGCCCATCTGTCCGACATTGTGACCTGGCTTGGCGGCGCCACGCCGGATCTGGCCAAAATTGTCGTTGGCGGGCCGATGATGGGATATGCCGTATCCAGCCTGGACGTTCCCATCACCAAAACCACATCGGGCATCCTGTTCCTGACCCATGATGAAATCAACACCGAAGCACATGGCCCATGCATCCGGTGCGGATTTTGTCTGGATGCCTGCCCCATGGGGCTGGAGCCCAATCAGGTCGGCATCTGGGTGGAGGCGGGCCGGGGTGCGGAAACTGCGCCATTTGGTCTGATGGACGATTGTTTCGAATGTGGCAGTTGCGCCTTTGTCTGTCCTGCGAAACGACCCCTGGTCCAGTTTATCCGTCTGGCCAGAATACAGATTCGGGAAGCCGAAAAGAAAAAAGAGAAACAGAAATGACTCAGACAGATCTGATTGTATCGGTATCGCCCCATATCCGACAGACCGTGACAACAGAGGCCATCATGTGGACCGTGGTTGCCAGCCTGATGCCGCCCCTGATTCTGTCGGTTCATATTTTTGGTTTTCAGACCCTCATCATCACCCTGGTCAGTGTGGCTGCCTGTGTGGCCACAGAGGCCATATCCCAGCGGCTTCTGGGCAGGCCCATCCGGATACGGGATGGCAGCGCCGTGATTACCGGGCTGTTGCTGGCCTATGTCATACCGCCTGGCGCGCCCTTCTGGATGCCAATTACCGGCGCCATCATGTCCATATTTGTGACCAAGATCCTGATGGGCGGGTTGGGCTTCAATATTTTCAATCCGGCCCTGATCGGCAGGGCCTTTCTGGTTGCCACCTATCCGGTTGCCATGACCACGGCCTGGCTGATCCCCATTCGGGATGCGGCCATTTTTACCCATATGGGCCGGAATGTGGATGCCATTTCTGCGGCAACCCCCCTGTATGTTCTGAAACATGAGGGCATGGCGGCCCTGATTGACAAATTCGGACCCCTGAAAACAATTTACCGGGATTTTTTTATCGGTCTTCAGCCGGGCTGTATCGGGGAAACATCGGCCCTTCTGATTCTGATGGGCGGGATTTATCTGATTTATAAGCACTACATCACCTGGCACATTCCGGTTTCGGTTATCGCATCGATTGCGTTACTGACCTGGATATTTGGGGGGGATGCCCTGTTTACCGGGAATCCGGTTCTGGCAATTCTTTCCGGAGGTGTCATGCTGGGAGCTTTTTTCATGGCCACGGACTATGTGACATCCCCCATCCAGAAAAACGGCAAACTGATCTTTGGTTTTGGTATCGGAGCCCTGACCGTGCTGATTCGACTGAAAGGCGGATATCCCGAAGGGATCTGCTATGCCATTCTGCTCATGAATCCGCTGACGCCGACCCTGGATCAGTGGTTGAAACCCAAACGATTTTCCGAAGGCGCAAAATGAGAGAAATTGTCAAAATCACCATTGCCCTCACCATCTCATGTCTGGTCGCTGGTACGGTCATGGGCGGTGTCTTCATGTTCACCGCCAAAGCCAAACTGCAAAGTGAGGCCATGCTCAGACAGCAGACCCTGCTGGGTCTTCTGGGATACGGCGACAATCATCCGGCGCCTGCCGATCTGAAACTGAGCCATGTTTACCGCTATATTCTGTCAGATGACACCGGAATCCGGTCCGGGTATCTGGTTCTGGTTCTGAATGGCAGCCAAATCCAACATGAATTTCTGATTGTCGATCGGGATGGCGGATTTGTAAACCGGCATCCGGTAACGATTCCGCCCGAAAAAGCCGCGACGGAATCGGACCGCAACGCCGCAATTCAACATGTTCTGGGACAGGCCGTCACCATCCGGTATGCCGATGACATGATCATTGCCAGTCAGAATGACATCCGGACCGCGTATGTGCTGTTGGGAAAATTTCCCGGATTCAAAACATTCATTCATGCCATGGTGGCCCTGAATTCCGGGTTTGGCATTCTGGGAATGGAAATCACGGCCCATGAAGAAGATCCGGGTCTGGGCGGTGAAATTGAAAAGGATTTTTTCAAGAACCAGTTCAGGGACAGAAGCCTGGAAGTGGTGAAGGGATTGACCGTGACCAAAGATCCGCTTCCGGATGACTATCGCTTCTATCTGGAGCCCCAAAAATGGGAAGATAGACAGATTGACGAAGCGGATGCCGCAGCATTGAAGGAGAAATATCAGGCGGCAGACATCCATGCCATCAGCGGCGCAACCATTTCCAGCCGCTGTGTTACCGATGGGGTCCGGCAACTGGTCAAGAATTTTTCCTACCGGATTCAGATTTTGGACCGGGTGATGAGCGAAAAACAGATACATGCAGCCTTTTAGGGCCGAAGACTGAAGACTGAAGGCTGAAGGGCAGGCGGCCTATCAGTCCGGCTGCTACGCTGTTTCTCACTTCTCACTACTCACTACTAACCAAACAGGAACAAACCGTGCCAAAAACGACCAAGAGCAATACCCAACTTGTTGTAAGCGGCCTCTTGAATGAAAACCCGATATTCCGCCTGGCCCTCAGCATGTGTCCGGCCGTTGGATTGACAACGACGGTCATGAATGGTCTGTTGCTGGGGGTTGCGGTGCTGTTTGTTCAGGTTTTTTCAAGCTGCACCATTTCCCTGATTCGAAACCATATTCATCCCAGAATCCGGATTCCCACCTATACCCTGACCATTGCCACCTGGGTTACGGTAATCGATCTGCTGCTGGCGGCCTTTGTCCCGGTGGCCTACAAGGCAATGGGCATTTTTGTCCGGCTGATCGTGGCGTTTGCCATCATCACCATGCGCCTGGAGGTGTTTGCGTGCAAGAACGATCTGGTTCCCTCATTCTGGGATGGCGTGGGCATGGGCCTGGGGTTTTTATTCGGGATGACGCTTTTGGGAGGCGTTCGGGAAATTCTGGGAATGGGATCATTTCTGGGATATGACCTCCTGGGATTTCGTCCGCTGCTGTTTTTTGTTCTGCCTGCCGCCGGTTTTTTCACCGTAGGCTTCATGATGGCCATCTTCAATTATGTGGAAACGGTGTATAACCGTCGAAAAAAGGAGCGGATGGCATGATCCAGAAATTCCGCAGTTATGGACTGGCAGTCAGCATGATTCTGGTTCTGGCGCTCTTTGCCGGATGTAAAAACGAGCATCACACCATCCGGCAGGCCGAGTTTTCAGACAGCCATGCCATTACCATCACATTTGCCTCACCGGTTGATGCGGACTGGGCAAAGAACCCGGCCAATTTTGCGGTCTGTGAAAAACAGGACCCGGATATTCTGGCGGATATCGCGTCCCTGATTCTGACGCCGGATGGGAAAAAACTGACCTTGAAACTGGCGGAGCCCCTGAATCAGAATAATCATCATACCGTCACCCTGAAAGAAATTCTGTCAGATGGAAAATCCGGGGGGACAGCGGATGTGACTGTCAAAAAATCCTATGCCGGATATCTGATTCAGATTTTGATCGGGGCCATGATCATTCAGAATTTTGTTTTTTCCAAATATCTGGGCCTGTGTGTCTTTTTTGGAACATCCCGAAAAAAATCCACGGCTGTGGGCATGGGCATCACCTTCACCATTGTCATCTGTTTTGCCTCCCTCATGTCCTGGTTTTTCTATCAGTTTGTATTGAAACCGTTTCATCTGGATTATCTCCAGATTGTTGTCTTTATCGGCCTGGTGTCGCTGACGGTTCAGGGTGTCGATACCATTTTGCGAAAGGTGAATCCCAAACTCTTCAAGGCGTTTGGCGTCTATCTGGTGCTGGTGATTGCCAACTGCATCGTCATTGCCGTTCCCCTGATGCTGGCGAATAACGAATACAATGTGTGGGAAAGTCTGATGCTGGCACTGGGCGCCGGATTGGGATTTCTGATTGCGCTGTTTCTGATGTCATCCGTCCGGGAACGGCTGGAGTTTGCCGATATTCCAAAATCCTATCAGGGGCTTCCCATCGCCTTTATTGTCGCCGGCCTGTTTGCGTTGTCCTTTATGGGCTTTTCCGGAATGACACTGTTTTGAAGATAGTGGAACGAAGAGGTGAAACGGAGAACGATCATGAATCATTCCAGTGCATCACCAGATATAAAAATGGTTTTACCGATTTTCTACTGAATTCTGAATTCTGAGTTCTGAGTTCTGAATTTTGCTTTCCCATTTTCCCAATAAAGGAACAATATGGACCCCCTATACATCAAAATGGCTTTGGGTGGTTTGGCGGTACTGGGCTGTATCGGCCTGTTTTTTGGTGTCGGCCTGGGACTGGCCGCCCATAAATTTGCAGTGGAAATCAATCCCAAGGTCGAAGAAGTTCTGGAACATCTGGCCGGAGGCCAGTGCGGCGCCTGTGGTTTTCCCGGATGCGAGGCCTATGCCGAGGCGGTTGTTGCAGACCCTTCGGTGTCGCCCTCACTCTGCTTTCCGGGAAAGACGGCCACGGCAGAAGCCATTGCCAAAATTACCGGCAAGGAGATGGGGTCCCTGGAAGGCGCTGTGGCCGTAATTCATTGCGCCAGGTGTTTGCGAAGCGATTATGAAAAATATGAGTATGTGGGATATGGCAACTGCTCTGCCGCCAATCTGGCATTTGCCGGTCCGACCGATTGTCCGTACGGGTGCGTTGGTTTTGGCGAATGTGAGCAGGCCTGCCCGTTTCATGCCATTACCATGGAACATCATTTTCCGGTCATCGACATGGATGCCTGCACCGGGTGCGGCATCTGTGTGCAGACCTGTCCCAAAAACCTGTTCAGCCTGGTTCCCCAGAATGCCCGGGTGGTGGTCCGGTGCAGCAGCCGGGACAGCGGCAAGGAAACCCATAAAATCTGTTCATCCGGATGCCTGCACTGCGAGTCCTGTATCCGGGCCTGCCCGGCCAACGCCATTTCCATGGTGGACAATCTCATTCAAATCGATCACAAAACCTGCCGGGAATATGGTCCGTCCTGTCAGGAAGCCTGTATCGCGGCCTGCTTCATGGCCCATGTCATCCAGCCATTCCGGTTTCATCCCCTGCTAAAAGATGGCACCAAAATCACGGCCCAGGAAGCCCTGGCCCTCTGATAAACACCATGTGGATACTTACCCTGCTGGCCGGCTGCGGCGTGATGCTGGTGATTGTCGGAATCTGGTTTGCGGTGGTTTACCGGCTGAATCCTGACGCCGAAACCGCAAACGGCAAAGCCCGCATCACCGGCACATGCGGGGACACCATGGAAATCGGTCTTTGTTTCAAAAATGATCGGGTGATTGCATCCACAGGCTGGACAGACGGCTGTGTGTACAGCCTGAATTGCGTTCTGGCTGCAGCAGAGCTGGCAAAGGGAAAAACCCCGCAGGCCATTCTGGATATCGATGCCGGCATGATCGAAACATCCGTCGGCGGTCTTTCCCGGGATCATTTCCATTGCGCCAGCCTGGCTGCGGAGACCCTGCATGGTGCTGTGGATAGTCAGATACCTCTGGCAAAGCCGGAGGCTTGAAAACATTGACCGCTCAAAGCGGTTGTAAACCAATGGCCACCTAAAGGTGGCAACTATTTAAACATTTGTATTTGATCTATTCGTCTGTCTTCTGCTTCCTGTTTCTTAATGTATTGACGAATAGTTGCTTCATCTCTACCAACTGTTGACACAAAATAGCCTCTGGCCCAAAAACTCTGACCAGTAAAAATTTTCTTTCTCCCAAGGAATTCCCTTGCGATATGAATTGCACTCTTGCATTTGATGTATCCTACTACTTGAGAAACGCTGTATTTTGGAGGTATAGATATCAGCATATGAATATGATCTGGCATAAGGCGACCTTCTTCCACCATACTCTCTTTTTGGGTTGCCAAATGCCGTAACACTTGTCCAAGATTGACCCGTAACTGTCCATAAAGAGTTTTTCTTCGACATTTCGGTATCCAAACGATA
>DFZE01000171.1:5665-16038 GCA_002382065.1 Desulfobacteraceae bacterium UBA4064 | reverse complement strand
AGATTGTGACCGTTCAAAGTATATTACCGGCTGGAGAAGGAAAACACCGATTTTCAGGAGTTGATACATTGGCTGAAACGGGAGTTTGAAAACTCCCGTCTGGTTCAGACGGATCGAAGAATGCTGGATGAGATCGGTTCGTGCGACAAGATCGAAATGTGCCGGAAGCAAAGGAGACAATCAAATCAATGAATGATGCGGACAGCTCGAAGGTCAGCCGGAAACTGTCGTTTCTGGACAGGTATCTGACCCTGTGGATATTTCTGGCCATGGTTGCCGGCATCGGCGCCGGATATTTTATTCCGGTTGTTTTTCGAAAACCGTCAAGTTGGAAAAATTGTAACATCGTACAGGCTACGTCAAAGGCTGCTGTTTTTGACTATGACGGTGTCCATCGTAAGGCCACAACCTGTGTCAATCGGATAGGCATGGAACCATCCACGGGAACGAGTATTCGACTAAAGAGAGCCATGTTCTGCATCCTCCCTGCGACGTTTTTGCCGTTTCAACTGAAACAGAAATTCTCTTTCCTTTTCTTCCAGAGTTTCCTCGATATGCTTGATGGTGGACTGGTAAAGCGGGATGTAGATATTCTCCAGGGCGTTGATGCGTTTGAGTGTTTTTTTGATTTCTGCTATCAGGCGAAAAAGCCCCACCTCGACTTCAGCCAGTTCCGCAATGATTTCAAGACTGCGATGAACGGATGACGCTGTCTCGTCCATGGAAAAACCGGTTTCCAGAAAGCCATACATCGGCCGGGGCGGAGGAACGCTGATCCGCAATACCGGGAGGGCGACCCCCATGAAACTTTTTTCGATCACATCGACATCCTCATCGGCCCGCGCAGCCATCGCCGCCCTTTCACAGGCCAGACGGCCAACCATCAACAGCGTCTCACTGTGGCGCCGGTAGGTATCCTGCAACGCCTGGTTGACTTTGATACGCATCCGGTCGGATCGGGTTGACAGAGATCTGATATGCGACATGAGCGCCTCCTTTTTTTCATCCAGAAGGGTCATGCCGTCAATGGCAAAACTCAGCTCCTCCCGAAGCCTGAGAAGGTTGCTCTTGTTGGCGGAAAGCGGAAGTCTGTCCATGTGTCGATCACCCTTTCCGGATGCCGTATTTTCGAATTTGCTCGGGTTTGACCCGGATCAGGTCTTTTTCCGGAAAAATTGTCGCCAGTTTCCAGCCCAGATCGAGGGTTTCAAAAATCGTCCGGTTTTCGTGATGACCCTGTCGAATGAATCGTGATTCCAGTTCAACCGAAAATTTGAGAAACCGTTTGTCATGAACGGAAAGGTCCTCTTCCCCGATGACCTTTGCCAGGGTCTCGACCCGTTTGGATTGCGCATATAGCGCATAAAGCTGGCTGGACAGATTCTGATGATCTTCCCGGGTGCGACCCTCGCCGATACCGTCGCTCATCAGCCGCGACAGTGACGGTAGAATGTTTATCGGCGGATAGATGCCTTTCTGAAACAGGTTGCGATCCAGCACGATCTGGCCTTCGGTGATATAACCGGTCAGATCCGGTATTGGATGGGTGATATCGTCATCGGGCATGATCAGGATGGGAATCTGGGTGATGGACCCCCGTGCCCCGATGATCCGTCCGGCACGTTCGAAAATGGAAGCCAGATCGCTGTACAGGTAGCCGGGATAGCCTTTGCGGCTGGGCACTTCGCCCTTGGATGTGGCGACTTCCCGAAGCGCCTCACAGTAGTTGGTCATGTCGGTCATGATCACCAGGACGTGCATGTTCTCTTCAAATGCCAGATGTTCGGCCACGGTCAACGCGATGCGGGGCGTGATCAGCCTCACAATGGCGGGATCATCTGCCAGATTGAGAAACATCACCACGTTTTTCAGGCTTCCGGTTGTTTCAAAATCCTTTTGAAAAAACCGGGCCTCCTCATGTTTGATTCCAATTGCAGCAAAGACAACGGCAAATTTTTCATCCCCGTCCGGCAGTCTGGCCTGTCGAACAATCTGTGCGGCCAACCGGGCATGGGGCAGCCCGCTGCCCGAAAAGATGGGAAGCTTTTGACCGCGCACCAGGGCATTCATGCCATCGATCGCCGAGATACCGGTCTGGATGAAATCCCGGGGATAGATTCTGGCCACCGGATTAATCGGTAGTCCATTGATATCTCTGGACGTTCCAGTCATGGGTAGCGGGCCGCCGTCAAGTGGGCGTCCCAGTCCGTCAAACACCCTTCCCAGAACGTCATCGCCGGAAACGGTGTATTCAAAGCTTCGCCCCAGAAAACGCACAATGGAACGGGACGCGGAAAGACCCACGGTCCCCTCGAAGACTTCCACAACCGCCAGATCTTCGGAAATGGCCAGTACACGTCCCAGACGCGCCCGCCCGGATGCGTCAACCACCTCGGCCAGTTCACGAAATCCCACATCCCGAATGCCGCTGACAAAAACCAGAGGCCCCTGCACGCGGGAAAGTCCAATGTATTCGATACCGGATTGGGTTGGCAACGATTCCCTCCTTACCCCTCATTTTTGAGCAGTCCGGTAATCCCGATTTCAATCCGCTCCCGAATGGCATCAAACGGTGCGGGATCATCCCCCCGCCAGGTGCTTTTCATCCGGTGGAGTTCTTCGATGACCGGCAGCCGCATCGCCCGATACACCGGTATGCGATGACTCACGGCTTCCCGCATACCATCGATGAACTGGAGTATCAGTTGCAGCATCCATACCTGCTTTTCGGCAATGGCATAGGTGTCGATGGCATCAAAGGCGCTTTGCTGCAAAAAGTCTTCCCTGATCAGTCTGGCCCCATAAAAAATGGCCTTCTGATCATCCGGCAGCGCGTCTTCGCCAATGAGTTTGACAATGTTCTGCAGCCTTGCATCTTCCTTCAGAATGGAAAGCGCCCGGTTTCGAAGATCCACCCAGTCGATTCCGCCTTTCTGCCGCCACCAGCCCGCAACCGTATCCACATAGGCGCTGTAACTGCCCAGATAGTTGATGGCCGGAAAATACCGGGCGCTGGCCAGGTCCTTGTCAAGCGCCCAGAATGTGCTGATAAAGCGTTTGGTGTGCTGGGTCACCGGTTCGGAAAAATCACCGCCCGGAGGGGATACGGCGCCAATGACCGACACCGATCCCCGAACACCTCCCAGGGTTACCACGGCCCCGGCCCGTTCATAAAATTCAGCCAGGCGGGAGGCCAGATAGGCGGGAAACCCTTCTTCCGCCGGCATTTCCTCGAGTCTGCCCGATATTTCCCGCAGGGCTTCCGCCCATCGGCTGGTGGAATCCGCCATCAGGGCCACATGATATCCCATGTCCCGATAATACTCGGCAATGGTGATTCCGGTGTAGATGCTGGCTTCTCTGGCGGCAACCGGCATGTCCGAGGTGTTGGCGATGAGTACGGTTCGCTCGATCAGGGGCCTGCCGCTTCGGGGATCCAGAAGTTTCGGGAAGTCCTGAAGCACCCCGGCCATCTCGTTTCCCCTTTCACCACACCCGATATAAACAATGATATCGGCATCGGCCCATTTGGAAAGCTGGTGCTGGGTGATGGTTTTTCCCGTGCCAAAGCCTCCTGGAATCGCCGCGGCGCCTCCTTTGGCCAGCGGAAAGAAAAAATCCACCACCCGTTGCCCGGTAAACAGGGGTTCATCCGGAGCCAGTCGCTCACGACAGGGCCTCATGCGTCTGACCGGCCAGCGATGATACAGCAGAAGATCCTGAATTTTCCCCCGGTCGTCCGCCAGTCGGGCAACCGGCTCTTCCAGCGTGCAGAGCCTTTCGGTGCAGATTTCCATAATTCTGCCGCTCAGATTCGGGGGTACCAGGATCGGGTGAACCAGATGCCCGGTTTCCTGAACCCGGCCAATCACCTGACCCGACGCCACAACTTCTCCGGCTGCCACACAGGGGATAAAATTCCAGGGGCGATTGCGGTCCAATGCTTCCAGGGTTCTGCCACGGCCAATAAATGAGCCGGTTTCCTGCTTTGCCACGGAAAGCGGTCGCTGGGTTCCGTCAAAGATATGGCCGATCATTCCGGGGCCCAGTTCGACAAAAAGAGGCAGGCCCAAACCCCATACCGGGGCGCCTGGTTTGAGCCCGGTCGTATCCTCAAAAACTTGTACGGTTGCCCCTTCCCCGTAAAGCGACACCACCTCGCCCAGAAGCTTTTCAGAACCGACAACCACCAGTTCATTCATCGAGAGATCGTAAGCGCCGGCAATCTTGACGACCGGCCCGTTGACAGCAAGGATGACGGCGTTATGGCTTTTCCGGTCTGGTTTGGGTTCCACCGATCGATCTCCATATTTCCTGACGAATGTCATCTTCCATCCGGTCAAGTCTGGCGGAAAAACGGTTGTCAAACATCATTTTCCCGTCGCCTGTAATAATCCGAAGCCCGCCGTCCAGGGTGTCGTCATGACGCAGGTCGATCGTGACGGCGTTGGCATGGGCCATTTCTTCAAGCCGTTTTCCGATGGCTTCGGCATCCGGTTTGGCCAATTCGAGAATAAAATGTTGCCCCGATAGATGGTTGATACCCTCCTCTGCAGATGAAATCAAAAAATCCCCATAAGCCGGTTCGGACCGGAAGCGATTCAGACGATCCTTCAGTGCATCGGTCATTTCCTGAAGGATCTGCCTGCGAAACGTCATCACCCGCCGCCTGGCTTCCAGTTCGGCTGTATCCACCCGTTGTCCGGCTTCGGCAACAGCCTGACTTTTGCCGGTCAACCGGGCTTCCTCATATTGGTGATCGGCCTGCCGCCTGGCATCCTGGATGATTTTATCCGCCTCCAGGCGGGCCTGTGTCAGAAGCGCTTCCGTCTGTTTCCGCCCGTGTTCCGCAATGGAGCGACACAAAAGCGCCACCTGTCCCCATAATGGCATGTCGTCACCTCCGCATCAGGGAAACCAGCCGTTCGGTGTTGGCAACTGTTTTGGGCAGAGGACCATTGATATCGGGAATTGCCACAATGAGGGGGCTGCCGGGATCGAGCATCATTTTCTCGACCGCATCCCGATTGTTCTGTGCCAGCGTCTCGGTAATGAGGACCAGACCGGCTGATTCGCTGGTCAGACCATCCAGAATTGCCGGCACTTCGGTTGCGGAAGTCACGACCTGTCCCTTCAAGCCGGCCAGTGCATAGACCAGAACGGTGTCCGCATCGGCCAGAACGAAAATTTTCATAGTTTTGCCAGAATCATCAGTGCCACAATCAGTCCATAAATGGCAATTCCTTCGGCCAGGCCGATAAATATCAGGGCCCGTCCGGCCAGTTCGGGTTTTTCTCCGATGGCGCCCATGGCTGCCGCCCCCACCACCGCAACCGCAATACCCGCCCCCAGGGTGGATGCCCCCACGGCAATGGCAGCCGACAGATACCCCAGACCGGCAGAGCCGGTCCCGCCGGTCACCACGGCTTCTTCCGCCAGAGCCGCGATTGGCATCAGCCAGGAAAAGATGAATACAAGCAGGGATTTCAAATGCTTCATTCAGACTCCTTTCAACGACTTTCTGTCGCAGAATCAGGTTTTTCCGGTTTCAGAGCCCCTGTCTGCTTCTCCAAACGGCTTGAACCGTTCTCCGCCGCCCCGGAAAAACTTGCCGTAAAACTCGTAATATTCCAGACGGATCGTCTGAATGGAGACGACCAGGCCTTCCAGAAGGATGATAACGATGTTACCGATCACCACCACGATCCAATAGGAAAAGGCGCCGCTTTTTTCGTGGGATACGATATCGGCAACGGAAAAAACCGCAATGAACAAAGCCGCATGAGACAGGGCAAACGCCGCCACCCGGATAAAAGATACCGTATTGGCCGTAAAGCGGATGATGTCATCCAACACTTCAATAACGGATTCCATCAGTTCGGCCACAAAGCCTGTCTGCCGGATGATTTGGACCGGTGAATCCCGCCGGATGACAAGCCGGTAGATGGGACGATGAAGCACCATGACACCCAGGAGAATCCCCGCGGCCCACCCCAAAGCCGTCAGTTCACCCGGCGCCACCCGGCCTGTCAGCATGTATTTCATGCCCAGTCCCGCGGTCATCCAGTACAGCATCGCTCCTGCAAGCCCCCCGCCGCTAAACAGTTTATCATATTCCATCAGTCGCAATGCGTTGATAAAATTGAGGATCATTCCCAGACTCAGCAGACCTGCCCCCATAACCAGCGTCACCTTGACAAAATAAGTAATATTTTCCATCGGACGGAACCACAGGGCCGGTAAGAGTGTTTCCAGTCCAAAGACGCTGCCGTAGAGAAACCCGAAAGCTGCGGAGAAAAAGCCGCATTCCATCAGAATGACGCCGTAATCCATGTACCGGTATATCCGTCTGAAAATCAGGTAGCCGGCAAGAAACAGAACGCCTCCCTGGCCGACATCGCCAAACATCATGCCGAACAGCAGCAGAAAACTCAAGGCAAAGAATACCGTCGGCTCGATTTCTCCATAACTGGGCGTGCCATAGAGACTGGTCAGTTTTTCAAAGGGACTGATCAGCATGGGGTTGTTGAAAAGAATCGGGATGTTGACGATACCCTCCCGAACTTCCCTCAAATCTTCCGGATTCACTTTTTCGATCAGTGCGTTTCCGCCGGTCACGGTCGCCAGTTCCTGGCTCAGGGTGTCAAAAAGTCTTTCCGGTATCCATCCCGATATCAGGAAACTGTGATCCACTTTTCCGAACAGGCGGCGTGCAGCCAGAATCTGTCGCGCCGAAATGGTTTTACTGCGAAGAATCGACAAGTCCTGTTCGAAGCGACGCTGAATATCGGTCCGTTGCTCAAAAAGCGCCTGCCGCTGATCGCTGAGAACCGCCAGTTGCGACTTCAGCTCGGAAATGATTTCCGCGACAGTTCCGGATGTGTCGTCTGAAAACCGGACGGGTTCAAGAAGGGCTCCTTTCAATGCCTGCTCGAATGTCGGCCAGTCCGGCTTCAATCCAAATACGAGTATGATTGTCCAGTCCGGGATATGGCCCAGTTCCACCACGGCATGATGTACCCGGGACAGGCTTTCTTCCAGCCTGTCCACCCCCCCGGATGATATCAGGCCGATGGTCCAGTTGACAAACGTACACTGCGACAGACGGGTCAGATCAAGATCGGCCGGCAACAGCTCCAGTTTTTCCATCATGGCCCGGGTGTGGCCTATCCGTTGTTCCACAGCGCCAAAATCCCTCAGAATGGTGCCGATTGTTCCCTGAATTTCAACCAGGCGTTCGGTGATTCTGAAAATCTCCTTTTCCGGAATGACAGGCTCCGGTAACGCCGAATCATCCGGACAAATGCCCAATGAATCCAAAAGCGGTTGGATTTCGGACAGAACACGCTCATAATCTTCGGTCAGCCTGTCGTCGCTTTCCGCAACATATCCCAATCGCCCCAAATGTGTCTGATCGATACGGATCAGGTGAAGGAGTTTGAAACGGGCCAAAACTCCGGTTGCAGCAGATATGAACTCCTCCGGAACCTGAATGGTAATGCGAACCAGTTTTTCACTTTTAAACATGACAGGCCTCTTTCACGCAGCTTTTCGGCTGTAATGATTGTCGTGCGCCTGCATCCAGCCCCCCTGCCACACCTGCGAAATCCGTTCGAAGGGCATGCCGGCGCCCACGGCCGATATCAGGCCATCCAGGGCCTTTACCTCCATCTCTTTCAACAGAATACAGGATACCGGCAGGCCGAGATGAAAGGGGTCTTTATAAAAAACACGGTACAGTCCGGCAACCAGCCATGTCTGAAAAACCGGCTGAATCCGGCTCCAGTGCTGCACATGCCCCAGGGCATTGCGATAGGGCTGCGGCAATGTCGATAGAAACAGGGGCAGATCGGCAGCCCGCGCCAGGGCGCCGATATCGCGCAGGGTGATGTGGCATCCTTCGGGCAGGGAATAATTGATGATTTCTTCGGGTGAAAGGCCATAAATCTGGCGAAACCGGATCAGCCAGCTCAGGTTGACGCCATCCACAAACAGGCCAATCAGCCGGGCGGTTTGTTTTCGGTCAATTCCCCGCAGGGTTTTGATTTGATCGGTCAGAAGCCGGAATGCGGCCAGATCCACCGCAATTTCCAGGGGAAAAAGCCGGTTCTGCGTCCGGAATTGGGCAAGGGCATGAACCAGGGAGGCATGAAAATCCGTTTTTTGTAACAGATCAATCGCATCCGGAATCTGTCGGGTTTTCAGAAGGGCGTCTATCGGCAGACGGGAAAGCGTTTCCAGCCGGTAGAGCAGGGGGCGGATGGTTGTTTCGGGCATGGCCTGCCAGATGCCACGCAGCAGGGTCTTGATATTTTCGGCTTCATATCTTGCCAGAAGGCGATAAACAACCTGTGCCCGGTTTTGGGTCAGGGATTTTGACAGCCTGACGGCATTTTTAAAAAGAGAGTCGTGCAACGACAGCGAAATGGCCCGGGCATCGCTTCCCGTGGGAGATAATCCGGACAGAAAGGGGCCATAGTCCGTGGCACTCAAATATCTGAAAACATCTTCGAGGTTTCGCATCCGCAACAGACAATGCCAGTCATTGCCATCGAGCAGGCGGCTCTTCATGGCACGGGTCTTGGACTGGGTAAATGCGTAACGAAACAATCGCAGTATCACGGCCCGATTACCTTTTTGAGCAAGTTTTCGATCAGATCGGTCTGAATCGCCTGCTTATTCCGCTGCAAATCCGCAATATAGAGATCCGCTTCGGCAGCGATTTGCGATGCCTGTGATTGGGCGTCTGTCAGAACACGATCCTGTTCGCCCCGGATGGCGTCATCCAGCTCCTGCATTCTGGTCGAAAGCATTTCTTGGGCGGTTCGCTCCGCATGAGAACGGATGGCGTCTGCCTCGATTCGGGCGGCAGCCACCTTTTCCCGTGCGGTTTCATCCGCATTTAGAATCTGTTCAATGGCGGTAATCATGATTGGGGTTAACTCCGTACAGACGCAATGCATTGCATCTGCACATCATTGATTTTTTATGGCGGTTTTTTCATGTTTTTCCGCCCGAAACAATACCACAACAGGTACAGGGTCTGAAACAGAAATGATGAATCCCGAAGAATTTCTCAGCCCGATATGCCGGCGCCAGTGCATTCCGTGGAAAAACAGCCGCAGTTGATATCGAGCCCTCTGGCCAGGTTGAAGGCGATGGCGCTCAAAAACGTCACCATCAACAGATTTACGCCGATCACGGCGCCAGGCATCCACATTGCCTGGCAAGGAGCAGAAGACCCGGCAGCAGCTCCCCAGGGGAGGGCCAGGGCGGCGATATTGACGAGATTGTCCGGCAGGAATTGAGCGTATAGCCCAAGTTCGCCAATTTTTAGAAAAAACCTATAGCCAGAGGGGGTTCGTTAAAAATTATGGTCACTACACATTTTGCAATTTCACGTTTTTGCTATTTGAAACAAGATGTTAAGTCGTTATAAGATCATATCCCTCGTTTTTAGGCGAACAACTATGAATTGTCAATACAATAATATTTTATGCATATGCACTTGACTCAAGTGAACTGTCGAAAGTTCAGCACTGCATCAATACAGGATTAAAAGTCTAAATACCACCTATAGTATCTACTTGAGTCATGTGCATACCCAGATAATATTTTATGGGTCACTACATTTTGATTTTAACGACAGGCTATTGTTATTTCAGACGGTTAGTGGAAAAAAATCCCTCAAAACCGACCCAAATCGTCTCCGAATGGGCAAAATTGGCGAACTTGGGATAGGATGTTCCCGACGGATCCGGCTCAAGCTCTGCACGGATGTTTCCGTCGTGTTGGGTCCGATGGGACACAATCCTGTAGGGGTAGTTGGGCAACGGTATGATTGTTGTCTGACGTTTCATCACGGCTCCGGCCGGACCGATCAGGGGCAGACGGTTGGGGTTGATCTGAACGAATTGATCCACGGCTCCGGCCAGTGTTATGGAAAGATTCCTGTTGGCCGGATCATTGGTTTCAATGGTTGCGCTTTCCCGGACTTTTTTACCGCCGTATCCCTCGGCATTGAATGTCAGCGTGACTTTTCCTTCACCACCGGGCGGAATTTGTCCCGAACTCGAGACAGCGGTGCAGCCTCAGCCGGCCCGTACCATGACGATGATTAGCGGTGCGTCTCCCCGATCCGGTTTCGGCAATCGCTTCCTTGGTCCGGGCCGCGTCATCTTTTCGAAAGATAATTGACATCACCAGTCCGGTTACAACGATAAACAGAACCGCACCGATGGCCCGTGCCAGCCCCAGGCGCCATCCCAATATCTTGGCGGTCATGGCGATTGCCAGGACATTGATGGCAGGACCCGAATAGAGAAATGCCGATGCCGGCTCCCCGGGTGTAAATAGTGCCTGAACGGAAACCC
>DFZE01000171.1:0-5629 GCA_002382065.1 Desulfobacteraceae bacterium UBA4064 | reverse complement strand
ATTTCGATATTCGAATTTCATCTGAACAGGCGTTTTCGTTCAAACACTAAATAAAGGGGATTGGTCCCAGACTTTCAATGGATTTTGAGCGGTAGCCGGATATGTCATGGAATTTATGATTGAAATATATTCCAGAATATTAATGTGATACACCCATCTGTAATGATCCGCGCATAAAAATCTTGACAGACAAATCCTTTATAGTTAGATGTTTGGCTAACTGGAAAATTGTTGGAGTTTACCCGTGAAAAAGACCGTATCGATATTGAAGGCACTTTCGGACCAGAACCGCCTGCGGGTCGTCGCGGCGCTTTTGTCCGAGCCGGAACTGTGCGCCTGCCAGATCAAGGAACTCCTGAACGTGACCGGCGCCACGGTGTCCCGACATCTGGCCCTGCTGATACAGGCCGGCATGGTCGGCAGCCGGAAAGACGGCAAATGGGTCTATTACCGGCTGGAGAAGGATAACCCCAATTTTCAGGAGTTGATACATTGGCTGAAACGGGAGTTTGAAAACTCCCGTCTGGTTCAGACGGATCAAAGAATGCTGGATGAGATCGGTTCGTGTGACAAGATCGAAATGTGCCGGAAGCAAAGGAGACAATCAAAACAATGAATGATGCGGACCGCTCGAAGGTGAGCCGGAAACTGTCGTTTCTGGATCGCTATCTGACCCTGTGGATATTTCTGGCCATGGCCGCCGGCATCAGTGCCGGGTATTTTATTCCGGGTGTGGAGAATTTCGTCAATCTGTTTTCAGTCGGCACCACCAACATTCCCATTGCGGCCGGCCTCATTCTGATGATGTATCCGCCGTTTGCCAAGGTCCGGTACGAGGACATGGGCGATGTGTTCCGGAACAAACGGATACTGGGGCTTTCCCTGGTTCAGAACTGGGTCATCGGCCCGATTCTGATGTTTTTCATTGCGATTGTTTTTCTGCGGGACTATCCGGATTACATGGCAGGCCTCATCATGATCGGTCTGGCCCGGTGTATCGCCATGGTTATTGTCTGGAACGAACTGGCCACAGGCGATNNTCATCACGGTGCTGCCACCTCTGTTCGGACTTCAGGGTGCGGCGGTCAATATCAGCATCGGCCAGATCGCGGAAAGCGTGTTCATTTACCTGGGCATTCCCGCCATTGCCGGCGCCCTGACCCGCCTGATCGGGGTCAAGCGCATGGGCCGGAAGCGCTACCATGAGGGTGTGGTCCCCAAAATCAGTCCGTTGACCCTGATCGCCCTGCTGTTCACCATCGTGGTCATGTTCAGTCTGAAAGGCAACCTGATCGTTCAGATACCCATGGATGTGGTTCGTATCGCCATTCCGCTTCTGGTATATTTTGTGGTCATGTTTCTGGTGTCATTTTATATGGGGAAAAAGGTCGGGGCCGACTACAGCAAGACCACCACACTGGCCTTTACCGCCGCCAGCAACAACTTCGAGCTGGCCATTGCCGTGGCGGTCGCGGTGTTCGGTCTCAATTCCGGTGCGGCCTTTGCCGCGGTCATCGGGCCATTGGTGGAAGTTCCGGTCATGATCGGACTGGTGAATGTGGCGTTCTGGTTTCAAAAACATTATTTTAGAGCCGGTTTGAAGATTCGGGATCAGGCCAGATAACAAGGCGTGAAGTGCTTCAAAAGCGGAGCATACACGGAGTATGTGAGCATTTTGAGGTGCTTTCCAACGCAGTTAGCGGGCCTCAGACGGGATATTCAAACCGGCTCTTACAAAAAGGGATAAAAATGGATTCGATACACTCTGATAATATTCGCAGTGCCGTGCGTGACAACTACGGGAAAGTGGCCAAACAAACCATAGCCGGCGGATGCTGCTGTACGGGCTCATCCTGCTGCGGAACCGCCAGGGATGTTTCTGCTGCGGACATATCCCGAGCGCTGGGATATTCCGATGCGGATGTGAGCGGTGTGCCGGAAGGCGCCAACATGGGGCTTGGATGCGGCAATCCCCAGGCCATTGCAGACTTGAAGCCCGGTGAAACCGTGCTGGACTTGGGTAGCGGGGGCGGATTTGACTCTTTTCTGGCGGCTCGGGCTGTCGGAGAAACCGGGCAGGTGATCGGTGTGGACATGACACCGGAGATGATCTCCAAATCCCGCAGGAATGCCATTGAAACCGGCTTCAGAAATATCGATTTCCGGCTGGGAGAACTGGAGAATCTGCCGGTCGCCGACGGCATCGTGGATGTCATTCTGTCGAATTGCGTGATCAACCTGTCTCCGGAAAAACAGCGGGTGTTCATTGAGGCATACCGTGTCCTGAAGCCCGGGGGCCGACTGGCAATTTCCGATGTGGTTCAAACAAAAGAAATGCCGGATACCATCAAACAGGACATGGCCATGCACGCCGCCTGTGTAGCAGGTGCGTCCCCCATTCCGGAGCTGGAAACCATGCTGAAAAAAGCCGGTTTTGTGGATATCCGAATCGCGCCGAAAGAAGAGAGCAAAGAATTTATCAAGGACTGGGTGCCTGGCAGCCGGGTCGAGGATTATGTGGTGTCGGCAACGATCGAAGCGGTCAAACCCCTGTCATGACTGCTCAGGCCCGAAATCCTGATCCGGCGCCGGCCCCCCATCGGATGGCTTTTTCCACCATGCCCATTTTGGGCGCCATATGTCCGACGGATGCCACGGCAGGCAGGGTTTCATCTTCGCCAGTCCCGATTTTTTTTGCGAATGTGCTTCGGGTGAAGCTGCCACCCAGCCAGCATGTACCGAGACCCAGGTCCGTGGCATAAAGAATGTTCCGCTCCATGACATAGCCAAAATCCTCCAGGTTTTTGGGGGATTGCCGGATTGCGCTTACAATAAATCCGGCAGGGTCTTTGATGAACCAGTAGGTACCCAGCCCTTTCAACGCATCCCGGTCTTCATCCGTTGCCATGATCAGTTCAAATCGGGAGCGTGATCCAAATGGCCCGGCAGGGCTGTCAGCCAGAAATTGTTCAAGTTGATCTTTCAGCTCATTTTCAACCGGCCTGCTGCTGTATGTTCTGCAGGAATACCTTTTCCGGATAATCTCTGTTATCGCTTTTTTTGTTTTCATGCGCTCTCCCTGAATAAATTGGCTATTGCGGCACGGTTACCGTTTTCATAAACTTTTGCGGGAATTGGGGCGACGTTTTTCATATCTCTTTCTGTCCAGGCTGTCGGAAACAAATAAATCCACATCTTGCTTGTCTTTTGGCCCGTCTGCTGCGTNNACGAACCAAAATCCGTCGCAATCCAATGAATTTATTTATTTCCGACAGCCTGAAGTTTTTACATTTTGATAAGTATCGAAGTGATAGAACAAAAAAAATTGAAACTCAGTTTTCAATCAGGGATAAAATCGCGTTGGCCGTCTGAATGGTTTCCCTGTTGATTCTGGCTGCCAGAAATTTACCCCGTCTTTCGGTAATAATCAGGTCTGCATTCGCCAGCTCTTTTAAATGGTGGGAAATGGTCGGCGCACCAATATTGAATGATCCGACAATGTCCGAGATAAAACATTCACATCCTGTTTCAAAATTGGCTTCGTTCTGTTTTGCAATTTGCAGATACAGGTCCAGACGCGTCTGGTTTGAAAGTGCTTTCATGATTTTTGACAGCTTGGCCGATTCCATAACACCCAAACCTTCATTAAAGGAAATTTGAAACTTTTACAGTTCGATATGTTTCGAAGTATTGTAGCTGAAAAATCACATCTGTCAACCGGTTTTTTTCCACATTCCGGATGCAGACTGCCCGATTCTGTTCGTGGCCGCACACCTTTGGTCTGTTTGTATCAAAAACGAAACCCAATTTTTTCACCTGACTTCGCTCCGTTGACTGGGAAGCAAAATTCTGTCGTGTCGCCAAAGCCCTGCTACGAGAAAACTGTAGAACGCTTTGAAACGAGAGAAGATTGATGAAACCGCCAATTGCCCTCAAAGGTAGTGCAAAACTATCATGGACTTGACATATTGTCGCTTTATTGCGACAATATGCCCATGAGATATGAAATTGAAACCACCAATATCTTTGACAAATGGCTTGCCGGGATTGTCGATATCCGCCATCGGGCCAGAATTATCAACCGTTTCGACCATATTCATCTCGGCAACTTTGGGGACCATAAAAACCTTGGCGGCGGTTTGTTTGAACTGCGTTTCTTCTTTGGCCCCGGTTTCCGCGCCTATTACACGATAAAAGGCGAGAGGGTCGTCTTTCTGCTGTGCGGCGGCGATAAGGCTACACAGGGAAAAGATATTGAAAAAGCGAGAAATATCATGAATGAATTGGAGTGATGACAAATGAAAGTAACCACCAGAAAATGGGATGCCAGCGAATATTTGGACAGCCCGGAAATAATACATGAGTATCTTAAGGCTGCGTTTGAGGCAGGAGACAGCGAGTTGCTTATCGCTGCCATCGGCAACGTGGCCAAGGCCCAGGGCATGAGCGAGATTGCGCGCAAGGCCAATCTGAGCCGCCAGAACCTTTACAAGGCGCTCTCTCCAGATAGTTCGCCGAAGTTCAATACTATCAGGAAGGTCATCGAGGCGATTGGCTGTAAGCTGTCCATTGTATAGATTGAGCATCATTTCAAATTTACTCCGGCGGTGTGGATAACCCGCCCTGCGTGATTCCCGACATGGCTCCACGGCCTTCTGAAACAATTCGGTACGATGCCCGCAATATTTCTCATACAAGGAATGCGACACCCTTGGGCGGGTCCGTCTTTATCGGGTTTCTCATTATACTTTGAACGGTCACAATCTNNGGAACACTCAAAAAGATGGCCGGATATGAGTTGCTTTTCAGGGAATCTGTTTGGAAAGAGCTCAAAAATATCCCGAACATTGACCTGAAAAAAATTCTTTCACGGATTGAGGAACTTGGGATGAATCCATGCCCTACCGGTTGTGAAAAACTCACAGGCCATGGGCTTTACCGCGTCCGGCAAGGAAATTATCGTATCGTTTATTCTGTTCAGGATAACGAACTTACGGTATGGGTGATCAAGGTTGGTCACAGAAAAGATGTATATCGATAGCGACCCAGCGCGTGTACANNGGACGTGCGGAATTCCGAAATTCCACAGATTTCAGATTTCCAAGCTGTTGAATGGGCTGGAATCACCTTTATGGATGCGACTTTTGAAACGACATGAGGTATGGTGGGAAAACTTCGACCCTTCAATTGGAGGTGAAATACAGACCCACCTGTAACCGGTAGAAAGCTTTGAAAACGAGAGAGGCTTGATGAAACTCCCAATTGGAACCGTCAACAGCGACAGAAATGGATTTGAAACCTTGGCTGAAGCCTCCAAAGCCACTCGTGATTTATTTCTGGATGCATTGAATCTGGATTTTTCCTCCTGTTCCTTTTTTGAGGCAAACATGACGGCCCCTTTTTATGCCGTTTTATCCCATGTGTTTAACGGCCTGAACGAAATATCTGTCGTCAATGTTCCGGATGACGTGGAAAAGATACTCAGAAAAAACCAATTCCTTTGTGTGTTTGGGTATAGCGCGCTTCAGGATCTTAATCAGACGACCCTTCCGTTTAAAAAATTCAAACTTCAGGCCGGTGACCAATTTTCGGACTATCTTGATCAGTATTTGAAAGGAAAAGGACTTCC
>DFZE01000249.1 GCA_002382065.1 Desulfobacteraceae bacterium UBA4064 | reverse complement strand
ACAGGTCGCCCCTACGGGGCTTGAGGGGAAGATATCATTTTCATGTTTGGGGGTGAACCTCTGATCTCCGGATTTTCCGGCACATATTTTGCTTTCCTTTCGGGATCATTTTCCCCAACCGGAGAGGGCGCCATTTGAATATGAAAACAAAATCAGCAGGCAGCACGGGCTTGGACAATCGTTATCCGGTCTTGCAGAAACAAAATAAAAAAGACCAGGCCAATATGCCATACTGGTCAAAACAGTGTCACGCTTTTGCCATATCCGTCATGATTTTGACCGGGTTGACCGGCGGACTGTATATCCTGTCATGGGTCGGCCAGAAAAATATGGAAGAAGCCGGTATCACCGGGCCTGCCATCCTTTTTTTGATCATCGCGCTTGGCGTTTGTTCCGGCGTTCTGTTCCGGGCCCTCCGTCGAATGGCACAGGAAATCAAAGGACAGACTGAAAACATCCCGGACAAGGGAAACAGCCAAAGAACCGTTGTTCCGGAGCAACCGGATCTGATCCAAAAGCTTCAGCTTGACCTGGAACAAACCCGACAGCAACTGTCAGAGTCGATTGTCCATGCGGATGAAATGGCTGAAAAGGCGCTTGAAGCGGATACACTGAAATCCCAGTTTTTATCCAACATCAGCCACGAAATCAGAACACCGATGAATGGGGTTATCGGAATGACAACCCTGCTTCTGGATACGGCACTGACTGAAGAACAGCGTAACTATGCAGACATGGTGCGCATCAGTGCCGACGGGTTGATGGATATTATCAACGATATCCTGGATTTTTCCCGGATCGAGGCCCATCGCCTGGAATTGGAGCGCATCGATTTCAATTTGCAGATCATGATGGATGATACGATCGATATGCTGACCCGAAAAGCCCGCGAAAAAGGATTGAAACTGGTTTATGCCATTGACCCGAACGTGCCTGCGCTGGTTCGGGGTGATCCGGGACGGCTGCGTCAGGTGTTGATCAATTTGGGCAAGAATGCGGTCAAGTTTACCCATCAGGGCGAAATCTCCCTGACGGTTACCCGGGAGACGGAAACCGACAGCCAACTGGTCCTGAAATTTGCCATGACCGATACGGGAATCGGTATTCCCCGTGACAAACAGCAAATTCTCTTTCAGCCATTTACGCAGGTGGATGGCTCAACCACACGGAAATATGGGGGAACCGGTCTCGGGCTTTCGATTGCCAGGCAACTGGTTCAGTTGATGGGAGGGAATATCGGCCTGGAAAGCGATGAGGGAAATGGCGCCACCTTCTGGTTTACCGCAGCTTTGGAAAAGCAGCAGACAGAATGTGGGCGTTCGCCCCTGGCAGATATTCAGGGTGTCCGCATCCTGGTTGTTGATGACCATGAAACCAACCGGATACCGATAATTCAGTATCTCCAGTCCTGGGGGTGCCGGTTTGCCGAGGCCGAGAATGGGTCAATGGCTCTGGATATGATGACGTGGTCTGCCGGCCATGATGGCGGTTTCGATATTGCACTCGTGGACATGCACATGCCGGACATGGATGGCATTGAGCTGGGGCGACGGATCAAGGCGGATAAACGGATAGAATCCACCCGACTGGTCATGATCACCTCGCTGGGTCTGCGGGGGGATGCCGCGCAACTGGAACAGATCGGTTTTTCAGGTTATATGGTCAAGCCCCTGTACGCGTCTCAACTGCGGGATTGTCTATCCCTGATCATGAGCCAGATCGCAGACGGAAAAAAAGGTCATGTGGGATTGGTTACCCGATATTCCATGTCAGATCAGGGAAGCCGGTTTATGCCGGATGCTTCTTGAGACCAATCCCCTTTTCTGTAATGAGAATGCTGCCGGCCTTATACAGTGTACCGATGGCCCGTTTGAATTCTTTCTTGCTCATGGCAAAAATACGGCTGATTTCATCCGGATGGCTTTTGTCATGACAGGCCATGAAACCACCATTGCGTTTCAAAATTTCCAGAATACGGACACCGGAGTCTGATACAGAAAGGTATCCGGGTGTTTTCAGGGTCAGATCGATTTTTCCATCGTCACGGATTCTGCCGATGTATCCGGTTGTTTTATTACCGACTGAAAGCGACGTATGGTTTTGGCTTTTGTAAAGCATACCGCAATACCGGTTGTTGACAACGGCCATGATTCCGATTTTGGTAATGCCGTAAATGAGCAGATCGACTTTTTCACCTTCAGACAGATTGACCGGAATTTTGTCGCATTCCCGGGTAATCCGGTTTGTGCCATATACCCGATTTGTCGTTTCATCCAGGCATACCTTGACAACATATTTGTTTCCCGTCTTCATCCGGACCGACTGTTCACCTGCGGGAACCAGAAGGTCTTTTTCAAGGCCCCAGTCCATGAAGGCGCCGAATGGGGCAATATCCGTGACTGTAAGACAGGCAAAATCCCCGACAACCGCTTTGGGCGCCCGTGTGGTGGCAACCGGCCGATCTTCTGAATCGGTATAGACAAAAACCCGAATCGTATCCCCCGGCATGGTGTTTGGTGGGACATATTTCAGGGGAAGCAGAACTTCATCCGGTTTGGGATTCAGATAAAGACCGAATTCAACCGCTCTTTGAACCACCAGATCATTATAACTTCCAATTTTCAGCATGAATCTTCCTTCAGTATTGAGATAAGAGTAATGCGTTTCGAGAAACAGCCAGTCTGTGAAAATAGCTTTCGGCGGAATGCTGTCCTATGTTCGTAGTGTGCCCGTAAGGGCATTTTTTGATAAACGCCTTACGGCGTCACTACGAACAACCGGTAGGTCAGGTTGGCCGGTAGTTTGGCCTACCTGACTGCTCTGCCAGAATGCTGTGGGCGACCCCTTCAGTCTTCAGCCTAAAAAAAAACAGTATAACCCAATATGAAATTGATTTGTTGCAATTATTTTATCACAATACCGATCTTCGTTTTCATCATCCTGTATCGTTGCCGTAAAAACATTTTGGTCGATCAAACATGAAAATTTTATGAAAAATTATTTGAATAACATTCCGCTGCGGACGGCATTGATCATTCCGTTTGCCTTTCTGGTGGTGATGGCCATCGGGTTTGTCGGTTATGTCTCCTATGTCAATGGCAGGTTGGCTGTCAATGATGTGGCCAGCCAGTTGCGGTCCGAGTTGACCCTTCGAATTCAGGATCACCTTCGGCGGTTTTTAAAAACACCCCATCAGATCAATCAGCTCAACGCAGGCATGCTGAGCCAGGGACTTTTGAATATCAACAATCCCGCTGAAATGGAACGTCATTTTTTCAGTCAGATCAGCACGTTTGATTCCGTGACCAGCATTTATATGGGAAATGTGGATGGCGGACTGGTAAACAGCGGACGGGATCTTGCCACGAATTCACGCTACATCATTGTCACGGATGACTTTAAAAGCGGACCATTACATAAAATTGCAACGACTGACACCGGGCGCCGGATGGAAATTCTGGCAACGGTTCCGAATTTCGATGCACGGACCCGTCCCTGGTATTTGGGTGCTGTCAAAAAAGGCGCGGCATCCTGGAGCCCGGTCTATATTATCAGTACAGGGCAGGATATGGCAATTGCTGCCAGTCAGCCGATTTATGACGACCAGAAGCAGCTTCTGGGTGTTGTTTCAACCGATATTTTTCTTTCCCAGAGAAAATCAACCGGCATCTGGCGGGGAAAACTCCGGAATATTTCAGCGAACATCGCCTGCAGTGCAAGGATGGCGACTATAAATGGATTCTGGATCAGGGAAAGATCATTGAAAAAACATCCACCGGAGAACCCGTTCGGGTCATTGGCGCACATTCGGACATTACGGGTCAGAAACGTGCGGAGGCCGAAAAAAAAGCCATGCAGGATCAGTTGTTTCAGGCCCGAAAAGCAGACAGCCTCGGGCGGATGGCCGGCGCTGTCGCCCATCATTACAACAATCTGCTGAGTGTCGTCATGGGAAATCTGGAACTGGCGATCATGGATGAACCCCGAAACTCCGGGCNNATTGGCAAACAGATTCCGATCCATCTGTCAATCATTTGTCACAGGAAACTGGTGCAGCTAAATGATACGTTGCCGGATACCATAACGCTTCACACCCATTTGCCGGATCCGGGTCCGCTGGTGCGGGCCGATGCGGAGCAGATCGCACAGGTGTTATCCAATCTGTTTTTGAATGCATCCGAAGCCATTGGTGACAAAGCCGGTGAAATCAGGGTTTCAATCGGCATGCTGACTGCGGCCCATGCCTGGGTGTTAAACCCCTATCCGGTTGACTGGGAATCCAAGTCCGCGGAATATGCCTGCCTGTCCATACAGGATACCGGCGAGGGAATGAATCCGGAAACCGTGGGAAAAATTTTCGATCCGTTTTTTTCCACCCGGTTTATCGGAAGGGGGCTGGGGCTGTCCGTGGTTCTGGGCATTGTCAAGGCGCATGACGGTGCTGTTTCGGTTGAAACGCATTCGGGAAGCGGATCAATTTTTCGCATTTTTCTTCCGGTAATCGATGAAATACCGTTGTTTGAAAAACATGACATGGTCAAAACAGAGATTTGAAAATCACCGATTCTATAGTTGATACCAGGCAACCTGAATGATATAGGTTTGACAATAATCAATTGTCGTTTTTCTTAACTAAATTCACGATGCTAAAATTATCAAACCGGAAATTATTTCACTCCAAAACGATCGCTTTTGATATCACGGAATTCACTGTCGCATGGATCAGATTCTGATCATCGATGATAATGAGCAGTTATGTCAAACCCTGGTCAAACTGGTTGACCGGTTGGGCATGTCCGCCGTGTATGAAACCACCCTTCAGCAGGGTCTGGAAAAGGCATTGTCCGGAAATTACGACATCGTTTTTCTGGATATCAACCTGCCGGACGGATGTGGGCTGGATATTATCCGGGAACTGCGCAGCCTGCCGTTTCCGCCGGAGATCATCATCATCACGGGTCACAGCGATGATGACGGTGCGGAAATTGCCATTCAGAACGGAGCCTGGGATTATATTGAAAAAAGCGCTTCCATGCAGAATATCCGGCTGTCCCTGAGCCGGGCGATACAGTACCGGAAGCAGAAAAAGGAAAGACCTTCCCATGTTGCGCTCAAGCGGGATGCCATCATCGGCGCCAGCATCCAGATTGTGGATTGTCTGGATGAGGCTGCCTATGCTGCCAACTGCGACAACCCCACGTTGATTACCGGTGAAACCGGCACGGGCAAGGAGCTTTTTGCCAAGGCCATTCATGAAAACAGCAGGCAGTCTGCAGGAAATTTTGTTGTGGTGGACTGTGCCGCGCTGCCGGAACATCTGGTCGAGAGTATCCTGTTCGGGCATAAAAAAGGGTCGTTTACCGGTTCCATTGAAAACCACGAGGGTCTGATCCGGCAGGCGGATGCCGGAACCCTGTTTCTGGATGAGGTTGGTGAAATGCCGCTCGGCATCCAGAAAAAATTTCTTCGGGTCCTTCAGGAAAAGCGGTTTCGGCCGGTTGGCTGCGAAACCGAAATGCACAGCAATTTCCGGCTGATTTGCGCCACGCATCGCAATCTGGAAGACATGGTGGCCAATGGCCTTTTTCGACAGGACCTGTATTACCGCATTCGCACCATATGTATTGCCTTGCCCCCGCTTCGGGATCGGCCAAAAGATATTCCGTGCCTGGCATTGCATCGTATCGGCCAGGCATCCATTCGAATGGGTGAACGATCCCATGGTTTGACACCGGATTTTCTGGAAACGCTGATGGCCTATTCCTGGCCGGGTAATGTTCGGGAATTGTTCAATACCATCGACCAGGTGCTTGCCCGGGCAGTGGATGAGCCTATCCTGTTTTCCAGCCACCTGCCCATAAACATCCGCACCAGCGTGATCAAACAGAACCTGACGCGTTCCCCGAAAAACATGCCGGAAACCCCGGACCATGTCGAGTCTGAAAAAGTTGCCAGCCTGGTCCCCCTGAAAGAACATCTTGAAAACGTAAAGGGCCAATATATCAACGATCTGATGCGGCAAACCAGCAGGAATGTTTCCGATGCCTGCCGAATATCCGGACTGTCACGCGCCTACCTGTATCAACTCCTTCAAAAATATGACATCTCTGTCACGCCCGCAAAAAAAGCCGCAGGCCAAGGCTATACTGCTGTCGGTCAATAATTGTGGAAAAACAGGATGTGCGTTTTGACACCCTGTAGAGACGCAATGCATTGCGTCTCTACGCCTCCGCGGGTGGATATGCTCAGCAAAACGGAAATTATTATAATGAAAAGCCATAGCTGAGTGGTTACAGGCCATCCTGTTTAAAAACTACGCTGCTTCGTATTTTTCGACGATAGGAAATCCCCCATTGTCTGGAAAAGAAGAGTCTGAAATTTCAGACTGTCTTTTTTTTCAGACTTTTCCTTTCATGTCTGAAATCGTCATGATATCAATATGATATTTTTCCATATTTCCCCTTCCCTGTCTGATCCTGTAGAATCCAATTCATTCCCCGTTTTTTGATCATATCGCTATCTATCCGATTATTTGGTGGATATTTCAATTGGATGGTATGGCACAATTCGTGTATTCCCTGTTGTCAACCGAAATGAATTTTCCGGATAAGTCCGGAATAACAATACGACACCATCTTCAATGTGACATCAGAGAAACCGCAATGACCCATCTGGTAATTTTTATTCAAAACAGGTCCGATGCTACCGGCAGATTGTTGGAAAAAACAATTCGCCAGACATTTCCGGACACCCGCCAGCAGGTCTGTCGAACCCTATCGGAACTGGCGTCCTGTCTTTTTGAACCGACGCCATTTACAGAGCCTAAGATTTTGGTTCTGTTTGCCGACACAAAGGAGCGGTTACGTCAATTGATCGATCTGCTTGAAAAATTTGATGATATTAAAATACTTCTGATTCTTCCGGATGCCGACAGAAACTCATTTTCATTGGGGCATAAATTGCGTCCCCGATTTGTAATCACAAAAGACCAGGGTTTTGATGATCTTTGTGCTGTCATACATAAAATGATCCAATCAACGCAAGCGAAAGGAGGCAATAGTGGAGAATAATCCGTCAAACAGGGGTGAGGTTTCGACCATTGAGGGGAAGTACCTGACCTTTACCCTGAGTCAGGAGGAGTACGGTATCGGCATCAAAAAAATCCGGGAGATCATCCGCCTGGTGCCCATTACCGCCATACCGGAAATGCCCGCCTACATCAAGGGCGTCATCAATCTGCGGGGCCGGGTCATACCGGTTGTGGATCTGCGGCTGCGCTTCAACATGCCGGAAATTGATTATACCGAACGAACCTGTATTGTTGTGGTGGAAATGGAAAGCGCGGATGGTCATGCCACCATCGGGATTGTGGTGGATGCGGTCTCGGAGGTCATGAACATCAAGGCCGGAGATATTGAAAATACGCCGGAATTTGGGACAAGGCTGAATACCGACTACATTCTGGGCCTGGCCAAAATGGGCAAAGGCGTCAAGATTCTTTTGGATATTGACCGGGCGCTGAGCGCCCGGGATATATCCGTTTTGAAATCGGCAGATTGAAAAGGCTGAATTAATAAAAATCCCCTTATCACGAAACAAAGGAGGCTTTAAAAATGTTTACAAACATGAAATTGGGAACCAGGATTGTATGCGGTTTCAGCATGTTGATCCTGATTGCCCTGGCGTTGGGCGGCATTGTAGTTTACAACATGAGCAAAGTGGTTACGGAATCCACCATGCTGTCTGAGGAATATGTTCCGGAAACAAAAATATCAAGTACTCTGGAACGGCGTTCCTGGCGGACTATGTATGCCGTACGCGCCTATCATTACACGGGTGATACAAAATTTCTGGAACAGGGCAAGGCAGCCATGGCCCAGATCAAGGAAAGCATTGCCGAGGCGGAAAAGCTGGC
>DFZE01000073.1:7310-14365 GCA_002382065.1 Desulfobacteraceae bacterium UBA4064 | reverse complement strand
ATGCCTTCCTTTTCGATTCTGGCTATATGCAGATTGGCAGTCACGCAAGGCAAAACCATGCTGGTAATATCGGGTCAGATTCCACCGGGGCAGCATCTTCAGTCGGTTATGAAATTCCTTTTTCAGTATGCCCGGTTCTTCCAGTTCCCGTGGCCCAATAAACAGGATGTCTTCCATGATCAGACAGTTGCCAGTCGTGATCCGGTTGTGTGCCCCACATTTTTTCCATATCACCTGGCCATCACCCATCGGCACGATTTCATGATGATTCAGGGAATATGAAATATCAGTGCTGATTTTATCAGGATATTTGATCTTGGTAGACGCTTCAGAGGCAGGGTTCTGAATCTGAATATGTCCCTTGTGGCTGGTTGGATGGACCCATTTTTTTTGCCAGCAGTGCATTTCAAACCCGGACACCCGTTTCCCGGTATGGCTGTGAAAGACATGAAAGCCGACACAATACGATTGCGTTTTCGACCAGACGGGCAATGATTTCAGCTCATCCAGAAATTCACCCTTCAAAAAACCGGGGCGCTCATTCAGCGCAGGGCCCATAAACAGAATTTGCCCTTTTCTGAAGCATTTCCCTTCCTTCAGCGCACCCATTCCAAAATGTGATTCCCACACCAGATCCCCGGAAACGGTTTCTGTAATCTTATACTCACCCAATTGATATAGGAAGGTTTTCATCTTTGTTTCACCCATACTCTGAAAGGGGGGGGTAAATCAATCCCGTTGTAGATAAGTTGATCAAAAATGCAAGATTACGTCATTCCGGCGAAAGCCGGAATCCATCAGCAGTCCGCCAGAAGGCCAGAAAGCATTTTCGCAACCTGCCCTGGATTCCGGGTCAAGCCCGGAATGACGGCTATGCGCAATTTCAGCCATTAGGTGTGACTACAACGGGTTTGATTTACACCCTGAAAAGGGTTTTCTGACATAAGGCTGTCGGAATTGATCCCGGGCGGATTGAGGGCACCGTTAATCGACAATCGCATGACCCACTGTAAGAAACAGAATCACAGTGGCAAAAACAGCGGGATGGGTGTGAATCCGGTATGGGATTTTTCGTAAATTGGCTGGTAGTAGTTTGAATTTTAATAGAATTCCCAAACAGATCAATACCAGCATCAGCAGAAATCCCCATTCCGGCAATGCAGTGGACCGGCATCGGGATGACAGCCAGTGCCAGAGGGCGATACACACAACAGGGGGATTGAGATAATAATGCAGAGCCATCAAAATCTTTTTTTGAAACCGGTTAAACTGATTCAGCACATTTTTAATCGGCAATCCCCGGGGGATGATCCGGTTTATCCCTTTGGTCAGAAGACTGACCGCAACGGTGAAATTGGCTGCAATCAAAAGCCAGACGGCAATCTGGCCGGCGGTTTCATTGCCCGTGTGATCTTCTTCCTGAAATTGATGTTCGTTGTTACGTCTGGAATTGTTTTTACCCTCACGGTGATCCGCGATACCGGATTCGGTTGAAACCAATCCAAAACCGAGCAGGCAAACCAGCATAAAACCCCGGACTGTCAATCTCATGATACGCTCTTTTCTTCTGGCCGGCTATGACCGGAACCCGATTGTTTGGCTCCTAAAGTCCTATATGCAATTGCCACTTCACCCCCCTATTTCCCATGAATGAAATTTTCACACCAATCCGCAACGACCTGATAACGATTTTGACGGCATTATGTGCAGGAATATCTGTGATGGTAAAACAGTATAACTAATCAAATATGCAGAAATGATGAAGAGGACTTCTTCGGGTTGAAATTTCAATGGCCTTGTTGACATATACAAGATTTTCATCCAGACTTTTCCGGTCATGTTAAAATGAGAATTATTTTCATGGCCCGTGCTTCCAGAATGTTGTTGAACATGTCTTAAAACAGGCTCCAAATCTCATATCCCCCATATTCCGGAGTAACTGAATGTTTAATACATTTAAACAGTTTTATAAATCCATAAAAAAGAATGGCGATACTACCGAAGCCTGTGTTCCGGATGTCAAGGAAACCGATCCCTTCATTTTCAATGAGGCCCAACTGGTTCTGGCGGAAAAACGGACCCACCTGGCCATGCTGCGTACCGGTATCGCCATTGTGGCGCTTCCCATGTCCATCGTCAGTTTTCTGGTAGCGACATCCCGGTTCTATGATTTCGGAGAGAATCTGCATTATCTGATTCCGCTATTTGTGATGAATATGTTGTTATCCTGTATCGGGATATACATGGCTGTCCAGGCGCTTGTCAGATTACGACAGGATGGGAAATTGCTGCAAAATCTGAAACTGAAAAACCGCCTGCTGTCATCACTGATGGATGATTGAGGCCGTTTCATGATTCAGTGCCTGACAGATCAATCCATCGGGAATGATTTTGGTATGATTGTTCATAGACAATGTTATACTTTCTTTATAGCGTATAACATTTCAACAGGATGGGTATATGGAAACGGTAAAAGTTCTACAAAAAGACCAAATTGTGATTCCGGCATCGATGCGGAAAAAATACCGGATCAAACCAGGCTCCGCACTTCACATCTTTGAATACGGCAACATCATTTATCTGACACCGCCTTCCGAATATCCCGTTGGGGAGGCAATGGGTTGTCTGCCTGCTGAACCGTCCCTTTCCAAAGAACTGCTTGACGATCGGAAAAAGGACTTTCTGCCATGAGCGGATATGTATTTGACAGCCATGCATTGCTGGTATTTTTTCAGAAAGAGACCGGTGCGGTAAGGTATCGAACATGAAAATACTTCTGGTGGAAGACGACACAAAAATCGCCGAATTCATTATCAAGGGATTGAAATATGCGGGGTATGCCGTGGATCATGCTTCCGATGGCGAAGACGGTCTCGATCTGGCCCTTGCCGAACCCTATGATGCGGCGATTGTCGATATCATGTTGCCCAAACGGGACGGGTTATCCCTGGTCAGACATCTTCGTGAACAAAAGGTCAATATCCCTGTGCTGATTCTCAGCGCCAAAGGCTCGGTCGATGACCGGGTCAGGGGACTGGAGACCGGTGCGGACGATTATCTTCCCAAACCCTTTGCTTTTTCCGAACTTCTGGCGCGTGTGCAGGCCCTGATCCGGCGGGCAGGCGGCATAACCGACCCCACACGGCTGACCATGGGCGATCTGTCAATCAACCTGCTGACCCGGGAGGTGGTTCGGGAAGGGAAATCTGTCGGGCTGCAGCCGCTGGAGTTTTCACTGCTGGAATATCTGATGCGACATGCCGGAAGGATTGTCTCCAAAACCATGATCATGGAACATGTATGGGATTATCATTTCGACCCACAGACCAATGTGGTGGAAGCCAGAATCAGCCGGCTGCGGGATAAAATCGACAAAGGGTTTGAAAAGAAGCTGATTCATACCGTACGGGGAGTGGGATATGTCCTCAAAGAAACCCGGCCGATTTCTCAATAGCCTGTCCTTTCGCCTGACCCTCTGGTATGCCGGAATATTTGCGCTATCCTCGTGTGTGGCTTTTTTTTTGTTTTATGTGCTCATCACTTCGGTAATTCAGGAAAAAACGGATCAGGAGCTTTCCAGCAAGGCCGGCCAGTTTTCCGCTGTCCTTCGGGAACGGGGAATCCATGCGGTTGAAAATTTCGCCTTTCTGGAAGCCCGGGCGGCCGGGGAGAAAAAGATTTTTCTTCGGATGCTTTATCCGACCGGGGAAGCGTTCTCTTCCACCAACATGGCGCACTGGAAGGACATCCCCATTCAGAAAAACGCCATCGGCCAGTTGATCACCGGCAACAGGCCGGTTTGGGAAACTGTCCTCCTGCCGGACCGAAGGGATCAGGTACGTATTCTCTACACCCTGATCGGCCCGGGTGTCATTCTTCAGATTGGCCAGTCCATGGAAAATTACGCCCGAATCATCAATGCCTTTCGGGGACTGTTCCTGACAACAATGGCCCTTCTTTTTGGACTGGCGACCGGCGTCGGATGGTTCATGGCCCGCCGGGCGGTTTCGGGTATCGAATCGATCACCCGAACGGCCCGGGGCATTTCCGCCGGGACTCTGGAAAAACGGGTTCCGGTCAAGAAGCGCGGTGATGAAATCGATCAGTTGGCCATGACCTTTAACCAGATGCTGGATCGCATCGGGACACTGATTACGGAGATCCGGCAGATGGGCGACAACATCGCCCATGACCTGAAAAGCCCGCTCACCCGGATCCGGGGGAGTGCGGAAATCACCCTGATCACAGAAGAATCCCTGTCCGGCTATCAGGCCATGGCGGCTAGCACCATTGAGGAGTGCGACAACCTTTTGGACATGATCAACACCATGCTGATGATTTCAAAAACAGAAGCCGGTGTGGACAAGCCCATTCGGGAAGAGATGGATTTGTCTGTTATGGTCCGGAATGCCTGCGACCTGTTCAAAACAATCGCCGAAGACAACAACCTGACCCTGGACTGCCATATCCCGGAACACGGCATCATCACAGGGGATACCCGGGCGATTCAGCGAATGCTCGCGAACCTGATTGACAATGCCATCAAATACACCGCTTCCGGGGGACGTGTCCGGATCGCGATTCCGGAATGCTCAGAAAATAACACCATCATCACCGTGAGCGATACGGGTTGTGGGATTTCTGCAGCGGATTTTCCCCACATTTTCGAGCGATTTTACCGATGTGACCCAAGCCGCGCCAAAGCCGGCACCGGTCTGGGTCTCAGCCTGGCCCGGGCCATCGCCCGGGCTCACGGAGGGGATATCACGGTGGAAAGCCGGCCCGGTCATGGCAGCATCTTCACTGTTTCACTTTTCAGTATTGAGAGATGAGTAATGCGTATTGAGAGGCCGCCTGACTGTCCGACGACTGCTCTGCCTGAATGCTGGTTGGGGCGCCTTCAGCCGGTAGGTCAGGTTGGCCGGTAGTTTGGCCTACCTGACTGCATGGCCGGACCGCTGGATGCCGTATTCATCCTTCTGCGGTTCGCTGTTTATTTTCATCCTTGGGGGTGAACCATCCCGAATGATTCATGGGCGTTTACCGTGAAAATGGCTGTTCAGGTGCAAAGGGGCAAAGGGGCAAAGGGACAAAGTTTAATCGGTAAATGTCCTATCCCGGCTTTGGAAAGCCAGGCTACGATGGCCGGTACATTTTCATTCCTGGGGGTGAACATCCCGAATGATTCATCGGCGTTTACCGTAAAAATGCAGNNTGTAGAATGACGCATAAAAATTTCCATCAAGCCCCGTAGGGGGCGACCTGTGTAGTCCAGTTACAGGCCGCTCCGATGGAGCTTGACGGGTATAACTGCATCAATTTCTACAAACAGGTCGCCCCTACGGGGCTTTTATGGAAGCGTGGTGTCAGGGAGCCGCAAAAAGCCGCGGCACCCTGACCTACCCGCAATGCTGGTTGCGGTGCCTTCAGCCTTCGGACTTCAGCCTCTTGCTGTTCTACATCATAACCCTGTCTGTTTTCTGAACATGACCAAATGGTAATCTTTTGATCATCTTCCCGTCAGGTATCCGCCTTATAATAGTTTCAAAAATCAGACAGTCATCGAAATCCATTACAAGGAGGAGTTATCATGAATCCAAAAAAGAATTTCAAAACCATATTTATCGCGCTGTTTCTGGCAGGAATTGTTATTGCTACCGGTCACGGAATGACGCTGGCGTCAAATACCGGCGAACTGCCGGAATCCGTATCACCAGGTGTTTTTGCCGGATCACCGATGGTTCCGGCCAATTTCAGCGACCTCGCTGACCAGGTTCGGGACGGTGTGGTCAACATCCAGGTTACCCAAACGATCAGCAACGCCGAATTGCCCCGTTTTCGAAGACATCCATTCGGAGAATTTTTCGGGCCTTTCGGGGACAGCCGGCCCGAGAGAAAACAGGAGGGAGTTGGTTCCGGATGCATCATCAGTCCAGACGGTTACATTCTGACCAATAACCACGTGGTTGAAAATGCGGATCAGATCCGGGTCAAACTGGCAACCGGAAAGGAATTTGACGCCAGGGTCATCGGCCTGGACCCCAAAACCGATCTCGCCCTGATCAGGATGGACGGCGCTTCAGATTTGAAACCACTGAAGCTGGGTGATTCCGATGCATTGCGGGTGGGCAACTGGGTGGTTGCCATCGGGAGCCCATTTGGACTGGAACAGACCGTCACCGCAGGAATTGTCAGCGCCAAGGGACGGGTGATCGGCTCCGGACCCTATGACAATTTCATACAGACCGACGCATCCATCAACCCCGGAAACAGTGGTGGGCCCCTGATCAACCTGCAGGGCGAAGTGGTGGGCATCAATACGGCCATCATCGCTTCCGGCCAGGGGATCGGGTTTGCGATTCCGGTCAACATGGCCAGGGAGATCGTACCCCAGCTTCAGAAGACAGGGCACGTGATCCGCGGCATGCTGGGTGTCAGAATCCAGGATGTGACACCGGAACTGGCAAAATATTTTGGACTCGATGAAATCCGGGGGGCGATTGTGGCCATGGTGGTTGCCGATGGACCTGCCGAAAAAGCCGGGATACTGCAGGGGGATGTCATTGTGACCTTCAACGGCCAGGCCGTGGCCGACTCCAAGGATTTGCCTCGGATTGTCGCCGCGACACCGGTAGGGGAAACCGTCACGGTTCAGGTGATACGGGAAGGGAAAAAGATATCACTAACCGCAATGATTGGAGAAATGAAGGACGAAGACGCCAGTGAAAATCCGGATGATTCATCCCATAAATCTCTTGGCGTTTCCGTGCAGAATCTGACGCCACAGATAGCGGATGAACTGGGCCTTCGGAAACGCACCGGCGTTGTGGTGACAGATGTCGAACCCGGAAGTGCGGCAGCCGAAGCCAGGCTCCGGAAAGGGGATGTCATTCGGGAGGTCAACCGGAAGCCGGTCACGAATGTCACGGATTTTGTACGGGAAATTGAACAGACGGAAAGTGGTAAAGGCCTGCTGTTTCTGATCGAAAGAAACCAGAGTACCATGTTTGTCACCATAACACCAAAATGACAAAAAACCTGGAGAGGGGCAAGGG
>DFZE01000073.1:0-7290 GCA_002382065.1 Desulfobacteraceae bacterium UBA4064 | reverse complement strand
AAGTTTGGGCCTTCGCCCCTGTTTCCATGAAGGATTATGTTTTTCACTGTATGAAACATTTTTCAATTTTTTGTAATGCCTGATCATAATCAATCCCGATTGCCGTTTCTTCATCAACGGAACGAACTCTGTCCATGATTTCTTTTTCCCAGACTGATTGAACATCATCCGAATCCGAAGACCGGTTATCGAGAAAATGGAGAAAATTGACGATTTCCAGACGCCTTCTCCTGGGAAGTTTGATTGATTCTGTGGTTAATTTTTCTATATTTTGATGCATTTATTTCCAATCTCCATTTTGTTGCGTCGTCTTTTCAGCACTTCAGAGAGGGACCATATCATCACAAAAAATTGATAAATGACATTCATTCACGGGTATTTCAGTGAAGCACGATTTTAGTAACATCTCAACAACGATGTGAAATATTCTGATTGTAACGGGTTTGGGGGTTACATAATTCCAATGCAGAAAATCCGGTAAAGCTCCGTAGGAGCGCCCTGTTTGTAGTGATGACACACCCTGTTTTTCAAGCCCCGTAGGGGCGGCGTGTTACCGGTCAAAACAGGCCGCTCCGATGGAGCTTGATGGATTGTATTCTGTTTATTTCTACAAACAGGCCGCCCCTATGGGGCTGATAAATCAAAATTAGGTTTATACTGCACCCCCCAAATTCGTTATAATCAGAAAATATTTTATCGATTCCGGCAAACGCCGAAACCCATATGTTTTAGTGATTGTGCCATTATTTGGAGTTACGGTTATTGAAGCAAAAACATGTCATTAAATCAATTGAATCAGGCCATCCGGTCTTGAAAATCAGATTTTTGTGACTAAAATTCAGTCTGTGCATTTGGCCGTTTGTACGGGTTCCTGTGCACATCACGGGTGGCCAGAGATACAAACCATTATCTGAATCCCTAAATTATCCTGTCTGCGGGAGGAAACGTGGTCATAGAGGAATTGAAAGAAAAAATTGAGGAAACGCACCATCTGATCAACAGCATGCGAAATGAAATCAACAAAGTGCTTGTGGGACAACGGGATCTGGTTGACGGGCTGTTGATGGGGCTGTTTACCAAAGGACACATTCTGATCGAAGGCGTTCCGGGACTGGCAAAAACCAGTGCGGTCAAGGCCCTCGCCGCCACGGTCCGCGCCGAATTCAAGCGCATTCAGTTTACGCCGGATCTGCTGCCCGCCGATCTTATTGGTACGGAAATATACCGGCCCGGAACCGGAGATTTCACCATCAAGAAAGGCCCTCTTTTCCATAACATCATCCTTGCCGATGAAATCAACCGGGCCCCGTCCAAGGTTCAGTCCGCGTTGCTGGAAGCCATGCAGGAACGACAGGTCACCATCGGCGAAAACACATTTCCGCTTTCCGATCCATTTCTGGTTCTTGCCACCCAGAACCCCATCGAACAGGAAGGCACATATCCCCTGCCCGAAGCCCAGGTCGATCGTTTCATGTTCAAACTGGTGATTGATTATCCGCTCAAAACCGAAGAAAAGGAAATCATGAACCGGATTGGATTTGAAAGCGCTCCGGAAATCCGTCAGGTCATCGATCCGTCCCAGCTCGATGACATCGTCGGATTGATCCGGTCGGTTTACATGGACGAAAAGCTGAAAGACTATATTGTCAACATTGTGTTCGCCACCCGCAAACCCGGGGAATACAACATGGACATTTCGGATTATATCCAGTTTGGCGCGTCTCCCCGGGCAACCATTTTTCTCAGCCTGGCTGCCAGAGCCTTTGCCTTTCTTCAGGGAAGGGCGTATGTCACCCCTCAGGACATCAAAACCGTGGCGCCAGCCATTCTGCGCCATCGTATCATTCTGACCTATGAGGCGGAGGCCGAGGATATCACCACGGATCACATTATCGGGCAGGTGTTTGATTCGGTTGAGGTGCCTTGATTTTTAGGAAAAACCCATGCTGTCCCCAGAAATCATAAAAAAAATCAAAAAAGTACATATCAAAAGCGCCCGCATGGTCAACACCATGATGGCCGGTCAATACCGGTCCATATTCCGCGGCTCGGGAATCGAGTTTGAAGAGGTGCGGGAATATTCTCCGGGAGATGATGTCAAAAGTATCGACTGGAAAGTCTCTGCCCGGATGGGAAGGCCGTATGTCAAGCTGTACCGCGAGGAACGGGAACTGGTGGTCATGCTTCTGATGGACATGAGCGGATCGGAAGGTTTTGGAACCACCGATAATCTCAAAAAGGATATCGCCGCGGAAATTGCTTCGATCCTGGCATTTAACGCCATCCGCAACAATGACAGGGTCGGCGCCATTCTGTTTACGGATCGGGTTGAAAAGTATATTCCCCCCAAAAAAGGTTCTGCCCATGTCTGGCGGGTGATACGGGAACTGTTCTCCTTTGAACCGGAACACACAGGCACGGATATCCGGGAGGCGGTGGCGTTTCTGGGCAGGGTATCCCGCAAAAGAACGATCTCGTTTTTGATATCCGATTTTCTGTCTCCAGAGACGTCCGCCACATCTGAAAAGCCATATATCCGCCGGATGAAATCCCTGTCCGGCAAGCACGAGCTCATTGCCGTCATGCTCTCGGACCCCGGGGAGTTTCATCTGCCGGAAGCCGGGATATTGACGCTTCGGGATTTTGAGACCGGCCGGCAGATCCGGGTGGATGCCTCGGATGCATCCACCCGTCAGCATTATCATGCACACAGGACCCGGAATTATGCCCAAACCCTGCAATCCCTGAAAACCGCCGATATGGACTGCATCGAGATCAGTACGGCCGGGTCTGTGGTGGATGCGCTGAATCACTATTTTCGCATCCGGGAAAAGAGGAAACGGTAATGCAGGGAACCGATACCGCCACCCCCATGACCGATATTCACGACATCAAACCCCTGGAAATTCTGGCGGTTGACGGGTCGTGGTTGCTTTATATCCTGGGCGCCCTGCTGGTTCTGGCCGTTATCGGTGCAGCCATCTGGTATTGGAAGAAATCCCGAAAACCCGGCCATGTCCCGACAGAAGTCCCGGTTTCTCCCCATGAGGCCGCACTCAGATCCCTGGATGCGCTCGGGGATGCGGAAAACATGGATGCCAAAACATTTTATTTCCGTCTTTCCAATATTCTGAGAACCTATATTGAAGCATGTTACCCCATCAATGCCCTGGAAATGACCACGGAGGAACTGCTTCCAAAAATCGACATTCTGGACATTCAGCGGGAAATCCTTCTGGAACTGAAAACCCTGCTCCGTTCAGCCGATCCGGTCAAATTCGCCGGAGTTCAGGCAGCCGCAACCCAAATGCGGCAAGATTTTGAATTTGTAAAAAAATTTGTAAAACAGCCTGAAGACTGAGGACAACGGACAGGTTTTTCGGCCATGATCATTGATCCAACCAGAAAACAGTATCCAGAATTCAGAAGCCAGTAGCCAGAACAAATAAGGAATAGCTGCATTTTATAAAAATGATATTTTCCTTATTTATTCTGTGTTCTGAATTCTGGCTACTGGCTTTTCTGGCCGGATCGATGATCAATGCCTCATACTTCATACTTTTTTTTCGACCTGTCTTTAAAGGTACCCATGTTCCAATTCGCATCACCCTGGTTTCTGTCGCTGCTGGCCCTGTTGCCGGCACTGGTCTTTTTCCGGAAACAACGGCGGCGGCCGGCACTGAACATGTCATCCCTGATGACGATACCGGATATGCCACCATCCCGGATGCTGTGGATTGCCAATATCCTGCCCGTGTTGAAATATGCGGCCCTCTGCCTGATGATCGTGGCCATGGCCAGACCCCAATGGGGAACCAGACAGGTCAACGTGATGACAGAGGGCATCAACATCATCCTGGCAGTGGACCTTTCCGAAAGCATGGCTGCCCTTGATTTCAAATATAAGGGAAAAATCGTCAACCGGCTGGAAGCCATCAGGGGCGTGATTCAGGATTTTATCTCCAAACGTAACGGGGACCGGATCGCCATGGTGGTATTCGGCACCCATGCCTATACCCAGTTGCCCCTGACACGGGATTACACCACCATTGCATCCATTCTGGAACGCCTGCAGATCGGTGCTGCCGGACCGAATACGGCCATTGGCGATGCCATCGGCATTTCGCTGAAACGGCTGGCAGATGTCAGCAGCAAATCCAATATCATTATTCTGCTGACCGACGGGCAAAGCAATTCCGGCGAGCTGTCCCCGCAGATTGCAACCGGTTTGGCTGCCCAAAAAGGCGTTAAAATTTATACGGTGGGTGTGGGCACGCATGGCCAGGTGCCGTTTCTGATAAAGGACCCGGTTTTCGGGGAGCGTTATGTGTATCAGCGTGTGGCCATCGATGAAGACACGCTTAAGGATATTGCCACCCAAACCGGCGGCATGTATTTCAAGGCGGAAAATACCGAAGGACTCCAGCAGATTTACAACACCATCGACACGATGGAAAAAACCGATGTCAAAATAAAAACCTTTGCGGAATACAACGAGCTGTACCGGTATCTTCTGATTCCGGCTTTCATTCTTCTGGGCCTGTGGATCGTGCTGGCCCATACCCGATTGATGCGTGTGCCATGAAATTCAGTCACATCGAAATGCTGTTTCTCATCTGGGCAATACCGGTTTTTTTTCTGGTGATTGTTACCGGAATGAAGACCCGACAAACCATTCTGACCCGGTTTGCCTCCCCCAAAGGCCTTGCCGCCATTGCTCCGGAAACCGGCGCCAGGCTGCGGTGGACCCGGGCCGGGCTTGTTCTGTGTTCTCTCCTGTTTCTCTGCATTGCCCTGTCCGGTCCCCAGTATGGGTACAAATGGCAGACCATTACGCAAAAAGGCGTGGATATCATGGTGGCGATCGATCTTTCCCGCAGCATGCTGGCAACCGATATCCAGCCCACCCGACTGGACCGGGCCAAACGGGAAATTTATGATCTGCTGACCATGCTGAAGGGGGACCGGATGGGCCTGGTGGCCTTTTCCGGTGCCGCGTTTCTCCAATGTCCGTTAACCCTGGATTATGAAGCCTTCAATATTTTCCTGAATTCCCTGACACCCGATTCCATGCCGGTCGGCGGCACCGACATATCCGGGGCAATCACGACATCTCTTTCCGCATTTGATCCCAAGGCAAACTCCCAAAAAGCCATCATCCTGATAACAGACGGGGAGAACACGGGCAGGACCGATCCCCTGGACGCTGCGGAAAATGCACGGAACGCCGGCGTCAAGCTGTTTTGCATCGGTGTCGGCAGTCATGAAGGGGTTCCGGTGCCATCGAAGGATGGCGGCATTCAGAAGGATCAATCCGGAAACATCATCCTGACCCGAATCGATGAGGAAACATTGAAAAAAATGGCGGTTCTGACCGATGGCGCCTATGTACGATCCACGGCCGGAAACATGGACCTGGATGTGATTTATACCCGGGAGATCCGGGGGAAAATGGAAGCATCCACCCTGTCCACAGACAAAAAGCAGATTTGGGAAGACCGCTTTCAGTGGGTGCTGGCATTGGCCATCCTGGCCCTTGGCGCCGAATTGCTGATACCGGCTGTTCGAAAAAAATCCGCGGTTTTGGGCGTGATCTTCCTGCTCCTTTCATGTATGCCGGTTCATGCCGAAAACCCCATCCAGGAAGGCATCGACGCCTATAATCAGGGGAACTACGACAGGGCGCTGAAGCATTTCATCGATGCCCAGCTTGAACATCCGGACAGACCGGACATTTTATACAACATCGGGAATGCCCATTATCATGCCGGCGATTTCGAGGCGGCCGCAAAAAGCTACCAGGAAGCCCTGAAAACCGAAAATAAACCGCTTCAGCACAAGGCCTACTTCAACCTTGGAAATGCCGAATTCCGAAAAAAGAATTACGAAGCGGCCATAAAAAACTATGAAGCGGCCCTGAAACTGAATCCCGATGATGTTCAGGCCAGTCAGAATCTGGAATTTGTCAAAAAGGTCATGGAGCAGGCCAGGGAACAGCAGAATCAACAACCGGGCGACCGGAAAGACGATTCCGAATCAAACGATCCGTCAAAACAGGGAGAGAACCCGGAAAATCAGCCGAATCAATCCTCCGAAGACCCGGAAAAATCGTCCAAACCGGATGATACGAATGGGTCGTCACCCGATTTCGGCAAAGAGATGGCCGATGGGAATGAAAATGGCCCGGAAAAGCCGGAACATACAGCCGGAGAGGAAGCGGATCAGCAGCAATCCGACGATCAGAAACAGCAGGGGTCTTCACCATCCGGACCTGCCGGTGATCCCGAAAATGCCAAAGCATCCAAAATGGCGGATCAAATCCTGAACCGGTTGAAGGACCAGCCCGGAAAAACCATGATTCCGGCTTATGGAAAAATCGGTGTGGAGAAAGACTGGTAATTATTTACAGACATACTGAACGACCGAAGGTTGCAAGGAATAAATCATGCGTGAATGCACAAAACCTGGAAATATTCAATCAACGGCAACGCGTCTGAAACCGCTCTTCAGCCTTTGGTCTGTGCCCCTTTACAGCCTGATATTTCTGATCGCGTTTGCCATGTTCAGCCCCTGCGCCCCGGCTCATGCCGCAACAGTTGCGGCGGTTGTGGATCGCACCCGAATCGGACCCGATGAAACCATTGAACTGACGGTGTCGGTTACGGGCGGTGAAGGCGAGGTGGATATGTCGCCCATTCGGGATTTCAAAGTGCTTTCCAGCGGTACAGGCGCCAGCATTCAGATCATCAACGGCCAGATGTCCAAGGAAACGAATTATGCATACCGGCTGATTCCCTTGAAACAGGGACGACTGGTGATCCCTCCCCTGACCGTGACCGTGGATAACACCACCAGCCAAACCGCAGAAATTGTCGTTACCGTCAGCCCGAACAATCCGGAGAAAGCCGGTGGTCAGGACGTATTTGCAGAAGGCATCATTTCAAATTCAAGTCCTTATGATGGCGAGCCCGTTGTTTACACCTTCAGATTGTATCATGCGGTTCAGATCGCCAATGCCCGGTTTCAGAAGCCCGAATTCGCGGGTTTTACCGCCAAAGAACTGGAAAACAGCCGGAAAGATTACAGAACCGTCAAAAATGGACGCGATTTCAATGTCACGGACATCAGCTTTTTACTGGTTCCGGTCGGCCCGGGCCAAAAGACCATTGATCCGACAGTCCTGTCATGCGATCTGGTCATGCGTCAAAATGTGCGCAGAAATCCGTTCGGATTGCTGGATGATCCGTTTTTTGGGCAGAACCGGCTGGAACCCCGGATCATCCGGACCGA
>DFZE01000177.1 GCA_002382065.1 Desulfobacteraceae bacterium UBA4064 | reverse complement strand
GCTACCCGGTGGCTGGCTAATCCTTCCGGGGCGGGCTTCGCACCCGCTAAAACACGCGACCTTGCCCGGCCGCACTCAAGATAAAGATTTTGGGTGCGTTATCGGTCGGGGATGGCCCAAAATGGCCTATCCCCTCCCTGCCGCCTTCCCGGAATCATTAAGATAGAGACGCCTCCGAAAACGCCGATTGTGCTGCGATCAGGCGAGGTCGAAACGGTCAAGGTTCATTACTTTATGCCACACCGCTACAAAGTCGTGCAGGAACTTCTCCGGGGAATCCTCACATCCGTAAACTTCCGCCAGGGCCCGGAGCTGGGAATTCGATCCAAAGATGAGATCGACCCGGGTGGCGGTCCACTTGATCTCGCCTGTTGCGCGATCACGACCCTCGAACACGTCGCCGACCTCCGGGGCCGCCTTCCAGGTGGTTTTCATGTCAAGCAGATTCACGAAAAAATCGTTGGTAAACATTTCCGGCCGCGTGGTGAGGACGCCGTGCCGGGATTGTCCGAAGTTGGCATTCAGGACGCGCATACCACCCAAAAGAACCGTCATCTCAGGGGCGGTCAGCGTCAGCAGTTGCGCCCGATCAACCAGCAGCTCCTCTGCCGATACGCTGTATTTGGTTTTGAGGTAGTTACGGAATCCGTCCGCAGCCGGCTCAAGTACGGCGAACGCCTCCACGTCGGTTTGCTCCTGAGTCGCATCCGTGCGCCCCGGCGTAAAGGGAACGGCAACATGGTGGCCGGCATTCTTTGCAGCCTGCTCGACACCTGCGCATCCGCCCAGAACAATCATGTCAGCGAGGGAAACCATCTTTCCACCAGACTGGGCGCGATTGAACGCCTTCTGAATGCCCTCAAGGGTCTGCAGCACGGTCTTCAGTCGGGCCGGCTGGTTGTGACTTCCCAATCCTTCTGCGGCGCGAGGCGGATGCGCGCACCGTTCGCCCCGCCCCGCTTGTCGGAACCTCGGAACGTGGACGCCGACGCCCAGGCCGTCGAGACCAGTTGGGAGACAGACAGTCCCGAAGCGAGGATTTTTTCCTTGAGGGCGGCGATGTCCTGCCCGTCAATCAATTCATGTGTGACCGCGGGGACCGGGTCCTGCCAGATGAGCTCTTCTGCAGGAACCTCCGGGCCGAGATAGCGCGAACGCGGGCCCATGTCGCGGTGGGTCAGCTTGAACCAGGCCCTGGCAAAGGCGTCCGCGAATTTCTGTGGATTCTGCTGGTAGTGCCGCGAGATCGGTTCGTAGATCGGGTCGAAGCGAAGGGAGAGGTCCGCCGTGGTCATCATGGGCCGGTGCTTCTTGGACGGGTCGTGGGCGTCAACCACCATGTCCGCTTCATCCACATCCTTGGCCAGCCACTGATGCGCGCCGGCCGGGCTCTTGACCAGCTCCCACTCGTATTTGAACAGTACCTTCAGATAGCCCATGTCCCATTTTGTCGGGTTCGGTTTCCAGGCGCCCTCAATGCCGCTGCCGATTGTATCGCCGCCTTTGCCGCTCCCGAAGCTGCTCTTCCAGCCGAGTCCCTGCTCCTCGATGCCGGCGGCCTCGGGTTCCGGACCGACAAGCGCCGCATCCCCCGCGCCATGACACTTGCCGAAGGTGTGCCCGCCAGCCACGAGCGCGACAGTCTCTTCGTCGTTCATGGCCATGCGTGCAAAGGTCTCCCGAACATCACGGCCCGAGGCGACCGGATCCGGGTTGCCGTTCGGGCCTTCCGGATTCACGTAGATCAGGCCCATCTGCACGGCAGCGAGAGGATTCTCGAGTTCCCGGCGCCAAACGATACACAGTTCCCGGAGTCACTGAACCAGACCTTTACAAAAATTCGAGCCATGATTGACGCAGCCCGGTAATCCGAAACAGACACGCAAACCCGTATGATTCAACACAAAGGAGAAATACGATGTGGAAATATCTGATGGCTATTAACAAAAACCTGGTATATGCCATTCCGACCCTGATGCTGGCCGGTCTGGCGTTTGGCAATATGGTCGATCCGTCCATGGTGAAACAACTGAAATCGCTGATCCTGCCATTGACCTTTCTCATGGTCTTTCCGATGATGGTAACACTGAATATCCAGCATCTCAAACAGGGGTTGCAGCCCAGGATACAGGGCAGTGCGATATTCATCAATTTTGCCATCATCCCGTTTGCCGCCTTTTTTCTGGGCAAGTACTCCTTTGCCAATCAGCCATACATGGCGTTGGGTCTTTTGCTGGCCTCGCTTCTGCCCACCAGTGGGATGACAATCTCCTGGACCGGATTTGCCAGGGGCAATCTGGGGGCAGCCATCACCATGACCGTGATCGGGCTGACACCTGGCTCGCTGATCACACCTGTCTATATCAGCATTCTGCCGGGCGCCACGGTGGCGGTGGATTTCCTCAAAGTGGTCCAGCAGATCGGGGTGATCGTCTTTTTGCCCATGATGGTCGGCTATATGACGCGAAAGTGGCTGTTGAAGAAATATGGAATGGAAGCGTTCAGGAATCGGATTGCGTCCAGGTTTCCGGCCCTGTCCACCATCGGTGTGCTTGGCATCGTCTTTGTCGCCATCGCGCTGAAAGCCGATACAATCCTGGCTAATCCCGTTCAACTGTTGGGTATCTTCATCCCGCTGCCGCTGCTCTACCTGTTCAACGTTACCCTTTCCACCCTGATCGGCCGCCGCTTTTTCAGCCGCGGGGACGGCATCGCCCTGGTATATGGCACGGTCATGCGGAACCTGTTCATTGCTCTGGCAGTTGCCATAATCGCTTTTGGCGAAGCCGGGGCCGATGCCGCCATGGCGATTGCGCTCGCCTACATCATTCAGGCGCAGTCAGCGGCCTGGTACGTGAAATTCACCGATACCATTTTCGGATGTCTGATGGCGCCGCAAGAGGCATGAAATTCCAGCGGCTTGTTCTTGACTGGCATGGCGCGATTGCGTAATGTTGAAAAATCGTTAACGATATCCTTATAACCAGAATCGGGAGCCTTCCATGAAACCCGTTCGATATGTCATGCTGCTGGTTCTTCTGGCAATCGTCTTTCCGGGAAATGCCTTGACGCAATCTGCATCAAAACCCCTGGAAACCGTAAACTATCGTCTGAAATGGCTGTTCAATACCAGTGTGGTGGGTGATCTGGTTGCCGATGTCTCGGGTCATTTTGAAAAAAATGGGCTCAAGGTTACCGTGAAGGAAGGCGGACCCGAGCGGGATGCCATCAAGGAGTTGGAACTGGGCCATGCCCAGTTTGGTGTGGCTTCGGCGGATCAGGTTATCCGGGCCCTGTCCAAGGGGTCGCCGGTTGTCGTTATCGCCCAGTTGTTTCAGATAAATCCGCTTCAATGGATTTATCGCCCCCAGCGCATCGCAATCAAAAATCCGTCGGAATTGAAAGGAAAAACACTGGGTGTGACCTTTGGCGGCAACGATGAAACCATCATGCGGACCATTCTGAGCAAATACGGCATTGCCAAAACCGATGTCAGCCTGTACAGCGTCCGGTATGACTATACCCCATTTTATCAGGGGCAGGTGGATCTGTGGCCGGTGTATTTCAATGCCCAGGCCGTTATCATTGCAGACAAACTGGCCAAATCCGGAGAGACCGTCCAATTTTTGAATCCTGATAAACTGGGCGTCCAATTTGTTGCCAATTCTGTCATCACATCGGAAAAAATGATTCAGGAAAAACCCGAAACCGTCAGACAGTTTCGAAAAGGACTTCTGGAAGGCTGGAGCGATGCCATGGATATCAAAAACCATTCCCGCGTGCTTGATGTCCTCAAGCGGTTTGACCGGGATACGGCCCCGGATATCATGGAAAAACAATTGGCTGCCACAAGACCCCTGATTCAGCCGTTGCCAACGGCTGTCATCGGCGCCGTTGATGTCTCTGCCTGGAAAGCAACCGAACAGATCATGCTGAATCAGAAACAGATTGCGGCGCCGGTTCATGTGGAGCGGGTGTTGAAAGAAGCGGGGTTTTAATTCCGGCCGGAATGGTTGCCGAAATTTCGTACTGCCATTCAGATGGGTGACACCGTGCGGCAATAAGAGCCTGTTTGAAGATTCCGTCTGAGGCCCGCTAACGGCGTTGAAAAGCACCTCAAAATGCTCACATATTCCGTGTATGCTCCGCTTTTGATGCGCTTTTCGCCTTGTTATCGGGCCTGATCCAGAATCTTCAAACAGGCTCTAAGAATTCTTGACGGAGTTTGTGGGAAGAATATCAAAAACGCCAAAGGAAAACCCGCCTGAAGTTCTGTCCTGAAAATAATGCCGGAGTGTTTCGGTAATGACCGGAAAGGCCAGTTCGCCCCAGGGTATTTCATTTTCACGAAAAAGCTTTACCTCAAGACTTTCGGGGCCGGCCGAAAAATCAGGATTTGCCAGTCGCGCCCGGAACAGCAGGTACATCTGGTTGATGTGACAGATGTTAAACAGGAGATACGGGGTGACATCAGCCAGCCGCGCCCGGGCTTCTTCATACGCTTCCCGCTCTGCACAGGCACTGACTGTTTCACCATTTTCCAGATATCCGGCCGGAATTGTCCAGGTCCCCGAACACGGCTCGATCGCCCGCCGGCAGAGCAGGATGCTGCCGTCGTCATGTTCGGGAATGCTGCCCACCACCATCCTGGGATTTTCATAATGGACTGTACCACAATTCTGACAGACCTGCCGGGGACGGTCATCTCCGGGTGGGGTTACAGAAGAAAGACTGCCGCCGCAGTTGCTGCAAAATTTCATACCAGATCTCCCGATATCAAACCAACGGATGGTGTTCACTTTTCGTAATGCGCTGTTTTATGGAGTTTACCCGAAGCACAATTTTGAATCAATTGAATTATGTCCGTTTATTGGGTGTATATGAATTGCTTCCCAAGGTAAGCCAAGTCACTGTGACAGGGGGGACCGAAAAAGGTCTATCTCCCCTGCTGCTTTCCCAAAATCATTGTTTTGATATGGACCAGGCAACCCCATTTCATGCAAATCCGTGAACCGCATCCGGTGGCAGAAAAACAGACACCGGACTTTCCGGAGAAAGCCCCATTGTCGCGATTGCTTTTCGGGTGGTGCAGGCAATGATGGGCAAATCGCCCAGGATGATATGAAGGGTACACACAACGCCGTTGCCGGATATCATTTTTATGATGCCGGTAAACGTATTGAATGCCGCCTGTTTCGCATGAATATCCTGAAGTTGGACATCTTCTGGCCGAATGGCAATGAATCGGTGATCCGGGTGGTCTGATCCGCTCAACCGGATCTCCCTGTCCCGCACGTAAGCCACGCCGTTTTGAAACCGGGCTTCAAAAATATTTTTCATCCCCACAAATCCGGCAACGCCGGCAGTCGCCGGATGATGAAACAGATCATGAATGGCGCCCTGCTGCTGGATGACGCCATGCTGAATGATCGCCCCCCTGTCGGCCAGCGCCAAGGCCTCTTCAAAATCATGGGTGACCATGAGAAACGTTGTTTGCGAATTCTGGTGAAGTGTTCGGAGGGCCTGTTGAATATCGGCCCGGATATTGGGATCCAGTGCGGACAGCGGCTCATCCAGCAACAGGACATCCGGATGAACGATCAGGGCGCGGGCCAGCGCGACCCGCTGTTTTTCGCCACCACTCAAATGGGTCGGGCGCCGGTGCAGCAGACGGGCAATATCCAGAAGATCGACCAGTTCAGTCAATCTGACGGATTTTTCCGCTTTGTCAATGGACTGAAACTTCAGACCAAAGAGAATATTCTGCTGGACCGTCAGATGGGGAAACAGGGCATGATCCTGATACACGATCCCCACGCCGCGTTTTTCAGGCGAAAGATGGCTGACATCCCGGCCATTCAGGCTGATTTTACCGCTTGATATGGGAATCAGACCGGCAATGGATTCCAGAAGAATTGTTTTTCCGGCGCCGGTTGGCCCCATCAGCATAAAAAAATCATGTCGTTCGACACTCAGATGGACATTGGACAATCGAAAATCCGGCAGGCGAACCGTTACACCCACAAGACCAATCATGAATTCGAGGCCTTTCCGAGTGTGATCATGCGCAGCACCACAAACAGAACCAGGCAGACCAGAACCAGCCAAACAGCCACGGGCTGGGAATATTTCAGACCATATCCTTCGTAGCGTTCATAGATCAGAACCGGGGCGGTCATGGGATGATAGGCAACCACCACAACGGCCCCGAACTCGCTGATGGCCCGGGCGCAGCTCATGATGACACCGGCAACCATGCTGCGCCAGGCCAGCGGACAGGTGATTGTAAAAAACGTCCGCATCATGGATGCCCCCAGACTGCGGGAGACCTTTTCCAGTCTGGGGCTGATGCTTTCAAAGCCGTTTCGGGCGGAATGAATATAAAACGGCAGGCTCACAAAGGTCAGCACCACAATGATGCCCAGGGGATTGCCCATGATCCGGATTCCCATATCCGAGAGAACCCGGCCAAACCAGTGATTTCGCCCCACAATGCCCAGTATGGCAATGCCCACCACCGGATGGGGAATGACAATGGGCAGATCGATGATCCCCTCGACCAGACGTTTTCCCAAAAAATGATACCGCGCCAGAATATAGGCCAGCGGCGTTCCCAGAACAAACGCAATCAGTGCGGCGGAACAGGATGTCATCAGGCTGAGGCGAATGGCCCGCTGCACTTCCATATCACTGAAGCTGGTTTTCAGGTCCGCCAGTGACGGGGATGTACACAGTTCGGTAAGCGGCAGGACAATGATGGCGACCAGAATCACCCCACTGAACGCCGCACACCAGAAAAACGGGTCTCTTCTTTCCATTACGGGATACCGATACCTTAATTTTTAACGTCAACCAGGGGTTTCAACTCCGGCGGGAGTTTGTCTTTCATTCCGGCTGATGGCACAAT
>DFZE01000240.1:26161-43703 GCA_002382065.1 Desulfobacteraceae bacterium UBA4064 | reverse complement strand
ATCCGAAACAATTCCCCAAATAACAAACCCAACTGTTCAAAACGGCGCATTGCCTGGCAGATCGTTTGGGTCATTCAGACATTTGAATTTTGAATTTGTTTCGAATTTCGGATTTCGATATTCGAATTTCATCTGAACAGGAGTTTTCGTTCAAACACTATATACAATCAACCATCACAAATCAACCGTCATCAATTGCGCCTTATTCATTACCCCATTTTCTATGATCCTGTAAATTCAAAACTGATATGCTTTTGAAACTTGTCAATTCTGGCAAAAATTTCTTTCAGCATCGTCTGCTCGATTTTGGTCAGTTTCTTGGGGTTGATATAATTGTCCGGGCCAGTCCGGTCAATTACGACCGCATTCACCTGACGGGAAAACCGGAGTTGCATCAAAAATCCATAGGCGTGTTCCAGCTCGCTGTAGGTGTTCCAGTTCAGTATTTTCCTGTAATACAACTGCAGCATCCGCTCTGGCGTATTGGTTTCGGCAATCCCATATTTCAGCGAATAAATTCGGATGATATCGATAATGGGCATCATGGCGCTCTTGATATCAAAGGCATCCCGGTGCTCCCCTTTGGATTCGACAATGAAATTGCGAAAAAATCCCAGCGGCGGCTTGAAATACAGTGCGTTTTCTGTCATGTGTCGAAAAAATCCGGCCCATCCCAAAAGTGTATTCATCAAAAAATGACGCAGATCATCCACAAGGTTCATGTCGCCATATGCGCCCCGGAAGTCAAAAAAAATACTGGCCTGAAGCAGATCCTTTGCCTCTGCCTGATGGGTCCAGGTTGAAAAATACTCTTTCCAGACCGATATGGGTTGGCGCCAGCGGGGATTTTTGGCCATGACATCCCCTTTGCAGAATTCATAGCCAACCTGATCCAGCCAGGTGCAGACCGTTTCGCCCAGTTCCATGAAATAGGTTCGAATATCTTCTGCATCGGATTCAGCCGGATCTTCATAAACGATGGCATTGTCCTGATCGGTTTTCAGGGTCTGTTCCTTTCGGCCTTCACTGCCCATGACCATAAAGGCAAACCGGCAGGGTGGCTGCCCCACCTGCTCGATGGCCATGTCCAGCAGCTTCACCAGAATGGCGTCTGAAATCGTTGTAATCAGCCGGGTCAGGTTTTTGGCTTTTGCCCCGTTTCGGATCAGATTTCCAATCACTCCCGGTAACTGTTCATGAAGATGGGTCAGTTCATCCAGATTGTCAGATGATTGAATTTCCCGAATCAGAAAGAGTGGCGACTGGCCCTGGGATGCCAGAATATCCTTGTCTGTAATGATACCCACAACCTTTTCGTTCGGATCGGTTACAGCCAGATGTTTCATGTTTTCCTGCATCATGGTCATCAATGCCTCAAATACCAGAGCCTTTTGGGAAATGCATTTCAGCGGCGCAGACATGATGCCAGAAACCGGGGTCAAAATGCTCAGCCCTTTGGCAATCACCTTTTGCCGAAAGTCGTTGTCCGTTACGATGCCGACATAATTTCCCCCGATATCCCGTACCAGGATGCTGCTGCAATGATGACGGGTCATCAGTTCGGCAGCCGATTGAATGGTCATGTCCGCCAGACAGTAAACGATATTTTGCTCATAGACACCATCGATGGACTGATTGAGAAACTGAAGGGATTGCTCGTGGGGTTGAATCGACTGGGCCACGATGGATGCATAGGAGCGGTCCAGCATCCGTTTTCCGAATGTATCGGTAAAATACTCGCTGAATGATTCAAACTGACCGCAGACATCCAGAAATCGCTGTCTGGGCCATGTATAAAAAAAGGTATCTTCTGTGGTTTTGAGAGACCGGATGGAAATTGAATTGTTCAGCAACATGGAAATGCCGCCAAAAAGACTGCCTTCGCTGATTTCATCTTTCAGGGTGATTTGGCCGTTTTCCTCGAAATAGCGTTCCGCCGCACCTTTTTGAATGATATACAGGGCCTCGATACGGGAAATGCCCTGGGTAAACACCACATGCCCTTTCGGGTAAGAGATGACGGACAGTTGTGAGGCAATTCCGGCAATCTCGGACTCCGGCAAAAATGAAAAGGGAATGATGTTTGACAGAAACGCTTTGGCCTGATCCGATGAAATCAGGGCGGCATAGGACGAATCCACCATCTTCTGGCTGAAGGCATCGACAAAATATTTGGAGACGACAGGATAGCGGTTGCAGATATCCAGAAAATCCTGGCCGGAAAGGACATAAAATGTTGTGTCCTGTGTCGCTTTGGCGGTTTTGACCGATATGCCGGCATTCATCAGAATGGAAATGCCGCCAAAGATCTCACCCTCCTTCACTACGCTTTTCTGAGGCTTTTCACCCTGCTGCTCCTCGTACAGTTCCAGGGTTCCGCTTTTGACAATGTAAATGTTCTGCACCGTTGACCGTCCCTGCAGGAACAAAATGGTTCCTTTGGGGATCACCTCGACATGAATGTCATGAATGATCTTTCCCAACTCGGATTCAGGCAGCGTATCAAACGGCTGAATCTTCCTCAGCCAGGCAATGGTCTGATCATCCATCGTGAGAGATGCGCTGGAATCGGTTGTGGTCGAAAAAAAGGGTGTGCCCATAACGTGTCCTAATATCGAATTCTGGCGTAATCGGTTTTCTGGGACGCCAGAATCGCGTCTCTCAGAGTCAGAATATTTTTTCGGGCCAACAGCGGCACAAATTTCAAAAAGATTTTCGCAGTGGCCATTGAATCGCCAACCGCGGTATGCCTGCCCCGGATGCAAAGTCCCAACCGCTCCGCAATGGCCTCCAGACTGTGATAGCGATGAGCGGGATGAAGCACCGCGGATAAAAACATGGTATCCAGGACCGGCTGAGTAAACCGGATGCCCGTAACCGTTTCCTTGATCTGAAACATGCGCATGTCAAACGCGGCATTGTGGCCGATCAGAACCGTATTTTCGGAAAAGCGCTTGAAATAGGACAGGGCCACTTCGATTGGCGACTGGCCATGTAGCATTTCCGGCTGAATGCCATGAACCTTGATGGACTCTGCCCCAACCGGACGCTTGGGATCAACGAGCATATTGAATACATCCTCACGCAGCAGACGATTGTTGACAATTCGAACTGCACCGATCGAGATAATTTCATCGGTCCGGGGATCAAGCCCGGTTGTTTCGGTGTCAAAAACCGTGTAGCTGATATCGGTTAGAAAATTGTCCTGAAGCTCGGGGCTGGCGTCCGGCCGGTTGAAGAGATCAAAATCATAAAATTCCGGACGGCTGGACTCGATCAGGGTGATCGGTGAAATGGTTTGAAAATCAGCCGGTTCTGAAGAGGAAAGGCGAATCAGCTCTTTCATGCGACAGGTGTGGTCAAATATCAGTTTCAGCACCTGGGATTGATGAAATGAGGTTGTCCGGGACTGATCCAGAAGGGTTTCCACCGATGACCATATTTCATCCAGCCCTTCCTGAAAACCGGACAGCACCTGCATGACCGTCCGTCTGGCCTCGAGGGTCAATGACTGAGTCAGATCATGGATAATCAGAATAAAGCCGGCCAGTTGCTGGCGCTGGTTCAGTATCGGAACCATCTCGACACTCAACTGATTTCCCATCGGGCCGGTGATGGAAAAAAAGGAAACCGGATGGTCAATTGGATGCTCTGGTGGATGCTCCGGCAACTGGTCTTTTGTATCATCCGATGATTCATGGAGTCTTCGGGATATCCGGGAAACCGCCCGATCGATTTGAACCGGGTCGATGACACTCGAAATATTCCGGCCCAATCCCAGAAAGGGTCCGGACAATGTTTCGGAATGGGGATACTGACAGGATTTTTCCCGAACTGTCAGAACCTCCTGTGCCTTTTTATTGAACAGCAAAATCGATCCCGAAGGATTGCAGATCACAATTCCTTCCGGCAGTTGACCCACAATGGCTGCCAGAACATTTTTGTCCTGTTCCACTTCCTGCCTGGCCTGTCGGATTTTATCTTCCACGCTGTCAAAAAGGGCTTCATACCGGTCCGCACCCTCGTTAATCAGGCCGGCCAGCCGGTTCATGTCCCTGCTGGCGTCAATTTTGATGCGGTGAGACGGATTGACCGTGTAGATCATCAGGATTTCATCCGCAATCTGAACCGATGGAAGCACATAGGTATAGAGAACCGCATCCAGCCACACAATCCATCCACCGATAAACATGACGACCATACCCAACACATACACCATGTGCCGGTGAACCAGCTCAATGAGCTGATGCTGTTCTTCCGGGGTGAACTGGCTCCAGAACAGACTGGCAAGAGAAACAAAGACCGCTGCGGTAATTGTCGCGGAAAGAGCGACAAACAGCCAGAATTTTTTGTGTGAGTCCAATCGATTCTTTCCAGAATGACACAACCGGTGCAGCAGTCTGCACCGGTTGTGGTTATGGATGTGATGGCGCCATTCCGAAATGACGGAACAAATTTTTTTTAAAGGTTATTTCCGGCCGCCGGCATATCCGATCTTGACCAAAGCTTCCTCGATTTCCCCCAAAATGGTCGGATCATCGATGGTTGCCGGCATCTTGTATTCCTTGTTGTCTGCAATTTTCTGAATGGTGCCGCGAAGAATTTTGCCGGACCGGGTCTTGGGCAGCCGCTTGACAACAGTTGCGGTTTTAAAAGACGCCACTGCGCCAATCCTGTCCCGCACCATCTGAACCACTTCCTTGACAATTTGTGCATGATCTTTGGTAACGCCGGATTTCAAAACAATAAATCCCACCGGCACCTGGCCTTTCAGGGAGTCATCCACACCCAGGACCGCACATTCCGCCACATCCTGATGATCGGACAGAATTTCCTCCATGGCCCCTGTCGAAAGCCGGTGACCCGCCACATTGATGATGTCATCGGTTCGGGACATGACATACACATAGCCGTTTTCATCGATGTATCCGGCATCCGCGGTCTTGTAATATCCGGGAAATTCCTCCAGATAGGATTTGATGTATCCGGCATCGTTGTTCCAAAGGGTGGGCAGGGTTCCGGGCGGCAGCGGCAGTTTGATCACCAGCGCCCCGATTTCACCGGCCTTTACCTGGTTGTTGTTGGGATCCACTACCTGGACATTCATGCCCGGCGCCGGAACCGTAGGTGATCCATGAACCACCGGGTATTGATGCAGGCCCATGCAGTTGGCCGCAATGGCCCACCCGGTTTCGGTCTGCCACCAGTGATCGATGACCGGAACACCGATTTTGGTTTCCGCCCATTTCAGGGTATCCGGATCTGAGCGCTCACCGGCCAGAAACAGGGTGTTGAACTGTGACAGGTCATAGCCTTTCATCAGTTTGCCATCGGGATCTTCTCGCTTGATGGCCCGAAACGCGGTCGGCGCGGTAAACAGGGCCTTGACCTTGTGCTGGGAGATCACCCGCCAGAATACACCGGCATCCGGCGTGCCAACCGGTTTGCCTTCAAACAGGATGGTGGTGCAGCCTTTCAAAAGCGGACCATAGATTATATAGGAATGCCCGACCACCCATCCGACATCGGAGGCGGCCCAATAGACATCACCGGCATCCACATTGTAAATGGCTTTCATGGTCCATTTCAGGGCCACCATATGACCGCCATTGTCCCGCACGACGCCTTTGGGAATGCCGGTTGTTCCGGAGGTATAGAGGATATACAGCGGATCGGTCGCTGCCACCGGCACGCAGTCCGCAGGTTTTGCCTTGGCCATCTCATCTGCCCAGTCCAGATCCCGGCCGGGAATCAGGGAGGCTTTTTCCATGGGACGCTGAAAAATGATGCAGTGGTCCGGTTTGCTGGCTGCCAGCTCGATGGCCTGATCCAGGAGGGGTTTGTACGGAATGACCCGCTTGACCTCGATACCGCAGGAGGCGGTAATCATGACCTTGGGCTTGGCATCGTTGATTCGGGTGGCCAGTTCGTTGGGTGCAAACCCCCCGAATACCACGGAATGAATCACGCCCAGGCGGGCACAGGCCAGCATGGCAATGGCAGCTTCCGGAATCATGGGCATATAAATGATTACCCGATCACCCTTTTTGGCGCCCAGACCATCCAGAACCCCGGCAAATTTTGCCACTTCATCCCGCAGTTGGGTATAGGTGTAGGTTTTAATGGTGTCTGTGACCGGGCTGTCATAAATCAGGGCCGCCTGATCGCCGCGGCCATTTTCCACATGAAAATCCAGGGCATTGTAACAGGTATTCATGATGCCGCCGGTAAACCAGCGGTAAAAGGGTTTATTGGAGTCGTCCAGTACCTTGTCCCATTTTTTATACCAGTGGCAGTCACTGGCAGGGCCTGCCCAGAAACCGTCCGGGTCGTTGATGGATTGGGTAAATGCCTCCACATACGGATTGGTCATCTATATCCTCCTCAAAAGATGGTAGGGGCGGGAAAACTCCCGCCCCGATTATCAACAGATCAATTCAAAGGCTGGTGGAAAATACCCTATCCCCATATGCCCATGCCAAAAGACGATGTAAACAGAATGATAAAGGCAATGATGCCGACCAACCATTTATCTTCAATGTTCATACTGACCTCCTTTTTTAATATGCGTTACCGATTCTGAATTGCGGCGTCCGCCGGAATGACGGCAAATGCCTATTCCTTGACAACAATATTATGCTCCTTGTTGGCGCGTTCAATCTGAATATCATTGGTGCTGGACATCTCCGCTTTAAAGCACAACCCCCACATCATGACGATGCTTGCGGCCCACCAGAAAATCTGCCAGGACCACAGGGGCGGAAAGCCGGCAAAGGAAAATGCATTGTTGCCCAGAATACAGGCCGGCCCGATGGCAAAGAAAAACCACAGCGGAACGACGAACTTCATGATGCCGCGCCATTTGAGACCGTTCTCAGTCGCTGCATCCACGCTGTCCAGCCACTGCCGGATTTCGGCCTGCCGGTCGATGGTTGCCTGGTCATCCTTGATACCAATACCTTTGCAGATATAGGCAACGACCAGCCCCACAAACGTGCCCCAGAACGCGCAATGCATGGACAGCGGATTGGGCCAGACTGCATAGGTCAGATAAACCGCAAACATGCCGGCGGCAGTCCCCAGAACCGCACCAATCCGCGGGAACTTGAATCCCCAGCACACACCAATTAACAGGACATACATGACAAACCCGAATGCCGTGGCCAAGGCGCCCAGAATAACCAGGGCTGCCTTGGAATTGATACCCACATACAGGGCTGCAATGGTCAGAACGGTTGTCAGAAACCGGTTGACCCAGATCTGTTCCGCATCACCGGCCTGCTGTTTCCGGATCAATCTCCAGTACACATCGCGAACCAGAATGGAACCACCGGTGTTGATGTAGGGGGCTGCCGTGGAGTGGATGGCGGCAATGGCGCCCATGAAAACCAGGCCGATCATGAAGGGTGGCAGAAAATTTTGAATGAGGGTGGGAACAATGGTCCGGTCACTCATACCCTGAAAAGCTGCTACTCCGGCCACTTCCAGAACCTTGGCGCCCATGCCCTGAAAGGCGGTGAAATAGAACAGGGCAAAGCCGACCACAAATGTGGACATGAAGGTCTGCTGCCAAGCCAGGGGTTTGGGGGATTTGATGCCAAAGAAGGTCATGGTAAATGCCGGAGAGGACTGAATGCCCATCAGGGCAAACATGTAGGTCAAGATCATCATGGATGTCCAGGAGGCCGCACCCTTTTTCCCCAGACCCCAGGTAATCACCTCCGGAACCGTCAGGAACTTCTGGTCCAGCTTGGCCATGGATGCGGAAAACCCGCTCCATCCTCCAAATTGGGGATCATGAATAACAAAAATTCCCAGCAGGATGATACCGCCAACCAGAAGGCAGAACTGCAGCACGCCAACATAGGCGCCAGCTTTCATGCCGCCGGTGACCACATAAAACCACACGATGGCGGCCAGAAACAGTGCGCCAGTGATGAAATCGACACCGGTGATGACGTTGAAAAGCGCACCGGCAGCCATCAACTGAACCGCGGAATAGAAAATGGAGTAGAGAACGGCGGTCAAAACGACCAGGTAGCGAAGGGCTTCACTGTTGAAGTAATAGGCATACATGTCACCAGGTGTCACGAACCCGTAGCGTTTGCCCAGAAGCCATTGACGCTTGCCGAAAAATGTTCCGGTAATGGGAATGGTTATGACATAAAATGAGGCAAATGCATAAGCCAGACCATCCCGCCAGATCAGGCCCGGATGGCCGATAAAGGTCCAGCCGCTGAAGGAGGCTGCGGTTGCAGCCATGAGGAAGGCAATAAACGGCACGGATCGTCCGCCGATCGCATAACCCGCCGCGGTCTTTTCCTTGAAAAAGCCTTTCATGCCCTCGTAGGTCGAATAAACAATATACAACCCCAACAAGATATAAACCCATGTCACTGAACTCATACAATATCCTCCTTGAATAACACTGACTGCGAAAGGTTGACCGGCCCTTATGGCCGGACGGGCTTATTGTCGCATGATTCGAAAGTTCTTTTTCCACCTCCTTTGTGGTTATTAAATCCTGTTTTTTTGTTTTTCTGTCTTTACAAAACCCCGATATTCACATAATAGCTAAATGAATTAAATGAACGTGATTTATTGTGTATTGTTTTCTAAAATTAATTGAGTGCAGTTGTCAATAAAAAATACATTCAGTTGGATAAACCTTGATAATTTTTAAATCCGTGTCTATTAAAGACCATCCGTCGTTCACTGCTGTTCAGGGCGTAACCACCATATCGCAGAGGGAATACCATTATGCTGAACCGAGTGTTGTCATTTTTTGAATATCCGCCTGCTGTCCGAAACGCATTGGGTTTTCTGCTGGGCGGATGGCTGTCTGTTTTTATGTTTCTGTATCATTTGAACTGGAAATTTCCCGAGCAGGCATTCAATAACGCGGTCATCCTTCGGGTGATGGCCGTTGGAATCGGCATCTGTTATTTTGTTTTCAAAATCAAACCCTGGGCGAGAAAACTGTGCATCTTTTTCAATTTTGGAAATATTGTCTGGTTTATCGTCTGGGCTCTCGGGATAGCGACTCCGGCATTGCGCGTTCATGCCGTATTGACGATTTTTTTGTTTGGTCTGAGCTCGTATTACCTGATGATCAGGGAAACATCCCAATTTTATAAAGAACGGGAACCCCAAAAATTTGACGAAACCGGAAAAGAAATTAAATAAGGAGTGTTATTCGTGACAACTTCGCTTCCACCCAAAGAACTGGTTTGTGATTGTGGCAACAAATTTATCAGTCAACAGCGTTCCAACTGGTGCCGCTCATGCGGCAAACAGATTTTTTATGATGCCAGGGATGCCCGCAAAAACCGTTACAACCGGATTTATGTCATTTTGGCGCTGGTGATCTTTATCGGTTTCACGGCATATTTTTTTATCGAGATGGTTCTAACCCCGATCCTGACGATGCAGCAACCCTGACACATTTGGGTATCATGCCGGACATCGTCCGGCATCCATCCCAATACCCGTCATTCCGGGCTTGACCCGGTGGCTTTTCAAGGCGATAGCCGCAATCCAGTCGATACCACAAACAATTCGCAACATATCCGGATTTCGCAGGCATGACGGATATTTTCCGGTCATCAATCCATATCCATAAAAAATGTCGAGGCCATGGTGTAGGATCGAACCGCTGCGTTCGGCCCTTCTTCGGCATCGCTGACAGCGCGCACGGTCCAGAAATACGGGATATCTTTCTTCAACCGTTTGGCAGGGATCTGATAGGTCGGAACATCGGTTTTTTCATCGATAAAACAGTCTTTGCAGGCTGCGCCGGGCGCCAGATTGTTCAGCATGTCGGCAGATGAGGCCACAAAGACCCGATAGCTCTTGGCGCCTGCAACCGGTTTCCACTTCAAAACCGTTGTCAAAACCTGATTTTTGGCCTTGTCTTTGGGCGTGTCCAATTCCGGAGCTACCAGAGAGCCCGCAAAAACAGTAACCGTCAACCACATCACTGTCAGAAAACCAGCCAGAAACACTTTTAAATTAACTTTCATGTTCTCCTCTTCCTGTTATCATCGATATCGGTTGATTATCCCGACAAAGTGCCTAACCAGCCACTCTGTCGGGATACCGATTCATTTCAAATAAAGACCATAAGACCCTTCAACCTTCAGTTTTCAGTCTTCAGCCTTTTCTCTATTTCTGCACCATCGCCTGAATCGCATCCACAATTTCCGGATTGGCCAGTGTCATGACATCACCCACGTCCTTCTTGTTGGAAAGGGCGCCCAGAACCCGCCGCATGATCTTGCCGGACCGGGTTTTGGGCATATCGGGTACAATCCAGACCTTTCTGGGTTTGGCAATGGGTCCGATCTCAGCAACAAGAGCCTTGATTATTTTATCTTCCAGTTCCTTGCTGGGGGTAAAGCCGGGTTTCAGGGCCACATACAGATCCGGAACCTTGCCTTTGATTTCGTCTGAAACCGGTACTACCGCGGCTTCAGCCACTTCAATAACCGTCATGGCAGCGGATTCCAGCTCCTTGGTGCCCAAACGGTGTCCCGAAACATTGATGACATCATCAATCCGGCCAAGTATCCGATAATATCCATCCGGGCCGTTAACCGCAGCATCGCCGGTCAGATACGGCCAGTCTCTCCAGTCTTTGCTTTTCGGGTTTTTGCAGTATCTTTCATAATACTGACGGACAAACCGGTCCCGATCTCCCCAGATAGTCTGGAACGCGCCCGGCCAGGGATTCTGAATACAGATGTTTCCGGCCTTGCCGCATCCCTCAGGCAGTTCATTTCCATCCTCGTCGTAAATAATCGGATGAATGCCCGGCATGCCCGGGCCCGCGCTACCCGGTTTCATGGGTTTGATGGCCGGGAGGGTGCTGCACAAAAAGCCGCCGGTTTCGGTCTGCCACCAGGTATCCACAATGATAGCCTCTCCCTTGCCGACTTCCTTGTGATACCACTTCCAGACAGCAGGCTCGATGGGCTCGCCAACGGTGGTCATGTGTTTGAAGTGATAGTTGTATTTTTTGGGTTCATCCGGACCGATTTTTCGCAGGGCGCGAATGGCGGTCGGGGCGGTGTGGAAAATATTGACATCCAGATCCTGGGCAATCCGCCAGGGTCTTCCGGCATCCGGATAGTTGGGAATGCCCTCATAGATGACTGTGGAAGCCGCCAGGGCCAGCGGGCCATACACGATGTAGGAATGGCCGGTAATCCATCCGATATCGGCCAGGCACCAGTACACATCTTCGGGATGGATGTCCTGAACATATTTGGATGTGCCGGTAACATAGGCCAGATACCCGCCGGTACTGTGCTGGCATCCCTTGGGTTTGCCGGTTGTGCCGCTGGTGTACATCAAGAACAGCGGGGCTTCTGCAGGCATGGGAACCGGATCGACCCGTTTGCCGTAGTAACATTTCAACAGATCATTGACAAAATAGTCCCGGCCCTCGACCATGGGCGTAGGGGTGGAATTTTTACCCGGATATCGCTGCCATACCAGAATCTTTTTCAGGGGATGCCCGTCTTTTGCTGCCGCTTCTGCGGCCACATCCGCTTTCTCCTTGTGATCGATCAGATGTCCGCCCCGGTAATAGGCATCGATGGTAATCAGGACATCACTGCCGGAGTCGACCACCCGATCTGCCGCCGCCTTGCCGCTGAATCCGCCAAATACCTGGGAATGAATGACGCCCAGCCGGGCCAAAGCCAGCATGGTAATGGGCAATTCCGCGGTCATGGGCAGGTGAAGGGTGACGCGGTCTCCGGCTTTCAAACCACAGAAGTCCTGCAGCAACGCCGCCATTTCATTGACCCGGACATACAACTCCTGATAGGTGATGTGCTCGGTTTTTTCCTGCTCCAGCTCGGGCACGAAATGAATTGCGGTCTTGTTTTTGTTTTTTGCCAGATGACGGTCCACACAGTTGTAACTGGCATTGATTTTGCCGCCGACAAACCATTTGAAGCAGGGGGCATCACTGGTATCGAGTGTGGTGTGCCAGTATTCGTACCATGTCAGCAGATCCGCATATTCCTTGTAACAATTGGGGAAATTGTCCAGGCTGAAGCGGTCATAAATCGTGGGATCCGTCATATTGGCCTGGGCAATAAACTGTGCTGACGGATAATAGTACTCTTCTTCCTGCCAGTGAACGGCAATTTGGGCTTCTGATGTTTCCAGATTCTCTTTTTCTGCCATCGGTGTGATCCTCCTGTAAAAACTAATGGTTATTGGGGAGTTGGTGGTGCAACGTCTTTCAAGAGCGCCGGGTTTTGATGAAGCCGAATCCCTCGGGTAAACAGCTCGAAAGCGATTTCCATGTTCGGCTTCAGATGGTCCTTGTTTTCGTGGAACAGCTTTTTGCTTTCTTCCCATAAAATCAGTCCGGAAAACATGCCCCAGAGTGCGTCGGCAATGGCCTGGGGATGGTGATTGATAAATATCCCTTTTTTGATGCCTTTTTCAAAGATGTCAGCCATGGTTCCCAGGGAATTTTGGGACAGCTCGATGATTTCACTCAAGAGTTCGGGGGAAAGGTTTTTAACGGATTCGCTGGACTGAAGCTGAAACATGTTGATAACAATCAGGGGATCAAAATCATACACATCGTACATGGCCTGCTTGAGGGCCTCGACATACTCTTCGGGTTCAAGTCCCTTATGGTTGATGACATGTTTCAGGCGGATGTTGAGATATTGAAGAATCCGAAGGGACAGCGAGGCATAGAGTTCATCTTTGTTCTTAAAATACAGATAGATGGTACCCGGGCTCAGCTCGGCTTCCCGGGCAATGTCTTCCATCGTGGACTTGGCGAATCCATTGGCGGAAAATACACGCTTGGCGGCAATCATGATCTGCTGACGCCGTCTTTCCTTTTCGCGCTCTTTTCTTTCATGTATTCCCATATTTAATGAACCTCATTTATTTGATTTAAGGCATTACATGAAATATATTCATCTTGTCAACAAGAATTTCATATTAGCTATTAAATAGCTAATATGAAATAATCAATTATTAAAATCAGGAGATGGTTTTTGTTGACAAGGCTTGGTTTCATGGCATTCCATCAAATGTTGGAAACAATGATTGGTAAATCGGGCAAAATCATCCATTATTATGACAAGGGGAAGGACAAGGGGGCGCTGGTCATTGGCGAAAGCGAGACCCGTCATTCCAATGGAAAAAAACTGTTTACCAGCATCATTACGATTTTTTCCAGACTGGATGGCGGATTCGGCGGACAAAATGCACCAAAACAGGAATTTGTCTTCCCGGACCGGGACCCGAATTTTGTCGTGCCAGCGCAACCGTCTGAAAATCAGCCCCTGATTTACCGCCTGTCCGGAGATATTTTCGACCTTCATGTCAATCCGGAATTTGCCCGCATGTCCGGTTTTGAAAAACCCATCATGCATGGCCTGTGTACCCATGGATACGACTGCCGGGCGTTGATTGCCAGCCTGATTCCAGGCGAGCCGGAAAAAGCAAGGCGGATGGACTGCCGCTTCAGCAAAACTCTGTATCCCGGAACCCCCATCAACACCCTGATCTGGAAAATAGCGGATGGAAAGGCGTTGTGGCGCACCGTGGATGCCATATCCGGTGCCATCATCATGGATAACGGCGTGTTTGAATATGGGGACATCCCGCAGGAAAAAATCGATTTCACCGGCCGGGTCGCCATTGTCACCGGCGCAGGTCTGGGCCGGGTGTATGCCCTGGATCTGGCCAAACGGGGCGCCAAAGTCGTGGTCAATGCCCTATGCGGATCACGGGACGGGTCCGGCGCAGGCTCGGTTTCTGCGGCAGATACCGTGGTTGCGGAAATCCGGCAGAGCGGCGGCCAGGCCGTGGCCAACTATGACAGCGTGGCCACACCCGAAGGTGGCCAAGCCATTGTCCAGACCGCAATCGATGCCTTCCGTTTGGCACATATGCCCGATATGCGGTTTATAAAAAAGAGACAACCGGATTGTCACCGTGTGAATTTTCATTCAGCCTTGACAATTTGAGGCCTGTGGGGATCGGTCCCTGGCTGGCCCTTTCGGATAATGAGGAAGAGGTGGAACTTCTGGCTGATCTGACCGGCGCCATTCGCGCTGACCCGATATTTTGGCCGGAATTCAAGAAACAGGTTGACACACTCCAGGGAAAATATGGTATTTCCAGGCGGGGAAAGGATGGATTCAATCATTTTTCACAAGAAATCCTGACCGCACCGCCCGGCGTGATCATGAAAAAATCATCAGAACTGTGGCATGATCTCGAAACGGCCGGTTATACCGATGATGCGGTGGACGCATTGTCCCGGGCCGGTTATACTGCCTGGAAAAATCCGGTTGGAGACATTTCTGTTTTGCCGCCGGATGGGTCCCTGCCCCGATCCTGAGTCATCGCCAGATCGATGCCAAGCCCGAAGCACGAACACGTATTTCCAAAAAATCAAAAAAGAAAACCAGATACCCCATATGAATCCCGCATCCAGCGCCGCACCAACCAGCATGATGCAAATAACCGCGCATAAACCGTTTCTGCCCGTGGTTCTGGCGTTTGTCGAAACCATATCCCTGGCTTCGGGTTTGACCAAAACCGAAGCCTTCAAGCTGACCCTGGCATCCGAAGAGCTGTTTCTTCACCTGTGCCGGGTCGTGATTCCGGCCAAAGGGATGATTGAAATCCGTTGTTTCGGCAGGGACTATTCGGTTCAGATCGACTTTTCCTGTCCCATGACGCCGTTCAACATGCAGGCTTTCAATCTGGCTGTAAAGCCCAAACCGGACGAGGCAATCCGCTTTGAGGATATGCGGCTGCTTCTGGCTTCCCGGTCTGTCAACCGATTCAAAATCGAGCAGATTCTCAGAACCGCCTGCATTTACAGCTCATCAAGGATAAAGAATATCCCATCCAGAAACCCGCAACATCTCCGCAAACCAATCTGTCAGACCGGATATTTACCATACAGACACCCTATTCGCACGAAATAGCGGTTTTATCGGCACGGATTCAGGCTGATTTTTCCAACACCCCCCTACCCCGATTCATCCGGTATCCGGGAAGACTGACGGCCATGATGCGTCATGGAAACTGCCAGGCCCTGCTTGCCAATCCCCTTGGTCGAATCTGCCGTGAATATCCTGAGAGAACACGGATACTTTTTGGGTGGTCAATTACGACATTCACTGGAACCCGGTCCGCATCATCCAACGATTCGGTCGTATCGACCGCATCGGCTCCCTCAACAAGACCATCCAGTTGGTGAATTATTGGCCCGATATTTCCCTTGACGAATACATAAACCTCAAGGAACGGGTCGAAAACCGGATGATGATTGCCGACGTGACGGCCACTGGCGATGACAATGTTCTTACGGCGAAAAGCAGCGAGGTCTCTTACCGAAAGGAGCAACTCCGGCGTCTGCAGGAAGAGGTAATCGAACTGGAAGACCTGAAGACCGGCGTATCCATCACCGATCTTGGCCTGAACGACTTCCGGATGGACCTGCTGAACTATGTAAAAACCAATGGTGACATTGCCAGTGTGCCCAATGGCATGCATGCGGTTGTTCCCGCCAGACCCGAATTGGGCCTGAGACCCGGCGTGATATTTGTACTGCGAAACCTCAGCCATGCCGTCAACATCAATCGGCTGAACAGGCTGCATCCCTTCTGCCTGGTCTATATTGGAAGCAACGGCCAGGTCATCGCCAACCACACCGAGGTCAAAACACTGCTCGACCTGGTGCGATCCAGTTGCAAGGGGCAACCGGAGCCCATTCAGGCGGTATGTCGCCTGTTCAATCAGCAGACCAACGAAGGCCGGAACATGAAGGCTCGTTCCGACCTGCTGAATGCCGCGATCCGTTCGATGATCGACGTCAAGGAGGAAAAGGATTTGGACAGCCTGTTCTCCGGCGGCAGGACCACGGCCCTGGTGAACACCATCGCCGGACTTGACGATTTCGAGTTGGTAGCGTTTTTGGTTGTTCAGGAGGAAGCGTAATGNNACACGGAAAGAATTTATCTTTCAGGATGAAAGCGGCGCCATTACAGATCCTTTCCACGATCCAGAGTGGGAACGCAGCCTGCACCGGCAGAATACACGGAACACACAGAATATTTTCCGTGTGTTCCGTGGTTAAAAAATCCGTGGTTTACCAATATCCCGATTCAGCGAGATTCGGGCGGGTTGTCCCCAAGAACAAAATCTACGAGCACGCAATCCCCAGTGCTGCCGTCAAACAGGTGTTTGTCCGGCAGGTGGAACAGATCGTCTGGCAGTACAAGCTTGCCCCGGAGACTGTCAATCTGAAGGCATCAAGGGCCGTGCCTGAAATCCAGATCTTCCGTATCACGCTCAAGGGGACCGAACTCAAACCGGAGGTGCTGCGTTGCATTGACCTGGCCATTCCCTTTCCGATTCTGTTTGAGCTCCGATTCGACGGGAAAGTAAAACCCGTCGCCCCGTTTAAGCGGCCGAGCGAAGCGGATGCCAGCAAGTGGGTTGTCAGCGAATATTTTGCCGGGGTCTGGACAGTCGCCGATGCCCCACGCAAGCCCCTGCCGATGGTTTTCGACCTCGAAACGCTTTACGGCCAATTGCTGCTGCCCCTGATGCCTTACCCGACACGGCCGGGCGAAGACCTGCAAACGCAGGTGGAACGGATGGAGCTCATTCGCTTTAAGCAACGGGAGCTGGAGCGCTGCGAGGCCCGGCTCCGCAAAGAGAAACAATTTAATCGCAAAGTTACGATCAATGCTAAGCTGCGTGACTTGAAACAGGAATTGGAAGGGCTGACCAGATGAACCGGAAAAACAATCCGCAGATTACGCTGATGAACGCAGATTCTATCCGTGTCGAATTCGAGGCGGTTACAAAATGCAAGGGAATGAAGCGATGAAGACAAATGATGATACCAACCCGGTCATTTCTCTTGCGCCAGATGCGATAAAATCAAAAATTTATCTGATTCGTTCTCAACAGGTCATGCTCGACAAAGATATCGCGGGGCTTTATGAGGTCAAACCCATCCGTTTGCGTGAGCAGGTTCAGCGCAATATCGATCGGTTTCCTGATGATTTCATGTTTCAACTCTCTGAATCCGAGGTCGATTTCATGGTATCGCAAAATGCGATACCTTCACGAATGAAATGCTCAATAAACTGAAGGGAAAAAATCATGGACAAACTAAAAATGCACTCCCCGAACCTGACCCTGGAAAACACTGATGTCGGACACAACCAAGAAGGAAAAAAAGAAGTTAACGATCTATTCCCTGAATCGTTGGTTTTTGAAACACCCAAACCTGTTCGATCGTTGAAACGCATTTTGTATCTCGCAACCGAGGCTAATTCAATTGTCCTCGACTTCTTCGCTGGCTCGTCCACCACGGCTCATGCTGTCATGCAGATCAATGCAGAAGACGGCGGAAACCGCAAATTCATTATGGTGCAGCTTCCTGAACCGTGCGACGAAAAGTCTGACGCTTTCAAGGCGGGCTTTAAAACCATCGCCGAAATCAGCAAGGAACGCATTCGCCGGGCTG
>DFZE01000240.1:11247-26131 GCA_002382065.1 Desulfobacteraceae bacterium UBA4064 | reverse complement strand
ACATCGGTTTCCGAGTACTCAAGGTCAATTCGTCCAACATGGCAGAAGTCTATTACACGCCGGACGCCATCGATCAGAAACAGCTCAATCTCTTCACTGACAACATCAAGCCGGACCGCAAGCCCGAAGACCTGCTTTTCCAGGTGCTGCTGGACTGGGGTGTGGATCTGTCACTGCCTATCCGCATGGAAGTCATTCAGAGCAAGTCCGTGTTCTTTGTCGATGAGAATGCACTGGTGGCCTGTTTCGATTTGGGTATAAACGAAGAACTGGTCAAGCAACTGGCCCGGTTTGAACCGCTGCGGGTTGTGTTCCGTGACACCGGTTTTGTCTCCGACGCCGTCAAGATCAATGTGGAGCAGATCTTCAGGCAGATGTCGCCTCATACGGAGGTCAAGGCGATATGAAAAAGGATGAAGGCGGAAGGATGAAGGATGAATTGGCAACCGGCTTGCCGCAAGATTATGCGGTGCTGTTTTCTGATATTAAACATCGCGTTCGCCATGCACAGACCCGCGCCATGTTAGCGGTCAATGCCGAGCTGATCCGTCTCTATTGGGAGATCGGCGCCCTGATCAACAACCGCCAAAAAAAGGAAGGCTGGGGCGCGGGGGTAATTTCCCGGCTCGCCCGCGATCTGCACAACGAGCTGCCCGAGGAAAAGGGATTCTCTGAGCGCAACATCAAGCGAATGCTGGCCTTTTACCGCGAATATCCTCCTGCAATTTGTGCCACAGGTTGTGGCACAAATCGAATCCGGCCCAAAAGTGCAACAGACTGTGGCATTTTTGACGGTCGAATTGATCCAGTCCATCCCCTGGGGGCATCACAATGTCTTGATGGCCAAAGTAAAAGATCCAACCACGCGCCAATGGTACATGCAGGCCACCGTCGAAAATGGCTGGAGTCGCAATATACTGGTGATGCAAATCGAATCGGCGGCATACAATCGATTAGGGCAGGCAACAACCAATTTTGCCAAACGCCTACCTGCACCCGATTCCGATCTGGCGCAGCAGAGCCTGAAAGATCCGTATATCTTCGACTTCCTGACCATGGAATCGGATTTTCATGAGCGGGAACTCGAAACTGGCCTCATCGTCCATCTGGAAAAGTTTCTAATGGAGTTGGGGCGGGGCTTTGCCTTCGTCGGGCGGCAATACCACCTCGACATCGGCGAAAAGGATTTCTACATCGATCTGCTGTTTTACCATCTCATACTTCGCCGTTATGTGGTAATCGAACTCAAGCGCGGCGATTTCAAACCCGAGTATGCGGGGAAGATGAATTTCTATTGCAGCGTGGTGGACGACAAGCTGCGTCACGAAACCGACAACCCCACCATTGGCCTGATACTGTGTCAAAAGCCCAATCGCATCATTGCCGAATATACGCTGCGTGGTGTGGATAAACCGATTGGCGTTTCCGGTTATGAATTGACCCGCGCACTCCCCGAGTCGTTGCAAAGCAGCCTTCCCAGTATCGAGCAGATTGAACAGGAACTGGAAAGGGATGAATCATGAAACTGAAGTTCAAAGTCCAACTCTACCAGACCAGCGCGGTCGAATCCGTGGTCGATTGCTTTGCCGGTCAGATGAACTCTTCTGGCATTGGGTACCGGATTGATCCAGACTATCAGAAGAGCAAAGCGGGGCATATCCAGCCAGAGCTATATGAGCAGACCGGCTTCAAAAATACCGATATCCATCTGACCGATGTCCAGATCCTGACCAATATCCACACCGTACAGCGGCGGCAGAATCTGCCCCTGTCCGACAAACTGGTGATGAGCGCCGGGTGCAAAATCAATCTGGATGTGGAGATGGAGACCGGTACAGGGAAGACCTATTGCTATATCAAGACCATCTTCGAAATGAACAAACGGTATGGTTGGAGCAAGTTCATTGTGGTGGTGCCCAGCATCGCCATCCGGGAGGGCGTGTACAAATCACTGGAAATCACCGCGGACCATTTCGCCGAAAGCTATGGCAGAAAGGCCCGCTTTTTCATCTACAACTCAAAACTATTGCCGCATCTGGAGAACTTTTCGTCAGATGCGGGCATCAACGTCATGGTCATCAATATCCAGGCATTCAATGCCACGGGCAAGGACAACCGGCGCATTTACGACGAACTGGACGACTTCCAGTCTCGACGCCCCATCGATGTCATCAGCAGCAACCGCCCCATCGTAATTCTGGATGAACCGCAGAAAATGGAGGGGGCCAAGACGCTGGATGCGCTGTCCAAATTCAAACCGCTGATGATTTTGCGCTATTCGGCCACGCACCGCACCACCCACAACAAGGTTCATCGCCTCGATGCCCTGGATGCCTATAACCAGAAGCTGGTGAAGAAAATTAGTGTATTCAGCGAATTTCAATTGCCCGATGTCGGTGATGACCGCAAGCCCAAGACCAATCCGCTGAACACCAATTTTGAGAAAAAGGAATTCAGGGAACTCTGGAAGCGTATAAACCGGAAGGCGGTTTATCGTGTCGCATTCGATTCAACTGAGCTTATCCGCAACAGCATCCGCGCACTCGACAAAGAGCTGAAGGTGAACCCGCTACAGTACACCATTCAGGGGGGTGAACAGGTCGATCAGACAACATACGATCAATTACGGGCTGGTCAGGGATTTGAAGTGCGGGAAACCACAACGAAGAAATTGAACGCTTCGATTCATTCGATCGTCCGGTATGACCTGCTGGGCAAACTGGCAGAGAACACGCAACTGACCCGAAAAACCATTGCCGAAATGATGTGCGCCATTCAACCGGTCATATTCAACCAGTTCAAACAGAACCCGGAGCATTTTCTGGCGGAGGCGACCCGTCTGATCAACGAGCAAAAGGCAACGATCATCATCGAGCATCTGAGCTATGACGAGATTGCAGCGCAACACGACATCGATATTTTTACCGCCGGCCAGAGCAGCCAGGATTTCAGCAAAGCCAGTGGAAAGCTCCGGAACCATATCTACGATCCTGATTGTCGGGCGGAGCCCCCCGTCGTCAGATATTCTGTTCCCCGGAGAATACAAGCGCCTGGCGCGTCACCTGCTGGAAATTCAACATGAACCGGCAGAGTTTTTGTCGTCCGATGCCGCGAACCTGGTGGACGCCTGCAAACCGGTCATGGATGGCCATCGCCTGCAGCACCTTCTGGGGCGGGGTTTTCTGCTCAGTCAGGCCATAGAGCACTGGCAGACCCGGGCCATATGGGTGGTCAGCCGCGCCGATGCCGATTACCCCAGGCGTCTCAAGGCCCGGCTGCGCGAAGATGCGCCGGCAGTCATTTATGGCTGCGGCAATATCACCCTGCTTGACAGCGGCGGGCTTGCCGTGGTGGGCTCGCGCCATGTGGATGATGCGCTGGTTGAACAGACGATGGCTGTCGGCAATCTTGCTGCCCGTGCGGGCCGGACAATCGTTTCGGGCGGTGCAAGAGGCATTGACCAGGCAGCCATAAGGGGTGCATGGGAAGCGGGAGGACGGGTCATCGGCGTTTTGGCGGACAGCCTGGAAAGAACCGCCATGAAACGGGAGCACCGCAATCCGATGCTGGATGGCCAGTTGGCGCTGATCTCGCCCTATGATCGCAATGCCGGATTCAATGTGGGGAATGCCATGCAACGCAACAAGCTGATCTATGCCCTGGCCGATGCGGCCCTGGTGATGAGTTGTGACCTGAAAAAAGGGGGGACATGGGCCGGTGCGACCGAGCAACTTGACAAATATCGGATGATTCCGGTGTATGTAAGGTCAACGGATGAAAGTTTACCGGGAATGGATGCCCTGCTGCAAAAAGGGGCTGTTCCCTGGCCAAACCCTCAGGACGTGGATGAATTCGGGGCCGTAAACGAATCGCCATCGCCTTTTGTCACTGCTTCAAAAAAATCATTGCCATCGGCCCCCTGGCAGGCAGACCCGCCCGATTCGGATACAACCACCATAAACCAGGCATTGAATCCGGCCGCTGCCCTGTTTTCAGTTGTTCGAGAAATTATTCTGGATCTGCTGAAAAATCCGATGAATGCGGATGAGATTGCGGCGGCTCTGGATGTAAACAAAAATCAGGCACAGGCATGGGTAAAACGTCTTGTGGAAGAGGATCGCGTTCAAAAGTCCGGAAAACCGCTCCGATATGTGGCCAGACAACCCGGTCTGTTTCCGGGACATTTGCGACAAAACAACTTGTAATTCGCGACAATTCGCGACATTATGCGGGTGAAAACTGGTCGTGAATATCCACATCGGGACCCGGACATGACATTTACAATACTATCCACCAAAAAAGAAAAAATCCTTTCCCTGCTGGCCCGTCATCCGGATGGACTAGACAGTGAGCGCATTCGTAATACCCTGAAAGATCCGCCACACCTGCGCACCATACAGCGATGGCTTGCCGAGCTGGTCGCAAAAGAGCGTATTGTGGCTGTCGGCAAAGGCAAAAAAACGAACTACAGATTGGTCGAGCCGATTGATATCCATGCAGAATCACCCACGTTGAAAATTCCAGGTGCGGAAAAAACCCACGAAACCTACATTCCGCTTTCCGAAGGAGGCCGTGAGACATTCTCCTACGTTCGTCGTCCCAGGTCCGGACGAATCCCGGTTGGGTATGAACGCACATTCCTTCATGCCTATATCCCCAACACAACAGGGTATCTGAGCAAGATAACCTGCAACCATCTGCATCGCATTGGTGATACGGGTCAATTTGAAAGACCTGCCGGAACCCATGGGCGGGCCATTCTCAACCGGCTGCTGATCGATCTTTCGTGGGCATCGTGCAGACTTGAAGGGAACACCTATTCCCGAATCGACACGCAAAACCTGGTTGAATTTGGCCGTTATGCCGAAGGAAAGGATGCCCAGGAAGCACAGATGATTCTGAACCACAAGGCCGCTATTGAACTGCTGGTGGATGAAGCGGAATCCATCGGGTTTGATACACATACATTCCTCAGTCTGCATGGGCTGTTATCAGAAAACCTGATGCCCGACCCAAACGCCGGCGGACGATTGCGTACCCGGCCTGTCCAGATCAGCGGATCTGTTTTTGTACCACTCGCTATTCCACAGGTCATTGAAGAATGTTTCCACCAGATACTCCAAAAGGCTTCTGAAATCGAAGACCCCTTTGAACAGGCTTTTTTCATTCTGGTGCAAATCCCCTATCTGCAACCATTCGAGGATCTGAACAAGCGTGTTTCCAGACTTGGGGCCAATATTCCGCTGATCAGGCAGAACCTCTCACCGTTGACGTTCATCGATGTGCCGGAGCGGGCCTACATCGATGCCATGCTGGGTGTGTACGAGATGAACCGGGTCGAACTGCTCCGGGATCTGTTTGTCTGGGCCTATGAACGCTCCGCCAGGGAATATGTCATCGTGCGCAAAAGCCTGGCGGAGCCTGACCCGCTCCGTCTTCGGTATCGCATGCAATTGCACGAACTGGTGGCGGATATCGTCCGCAATATGTGCATGGATGTCCTTCAGGCAATTGACGCGTATGCAGGGGATCATATTGACGAACAGAATCGGTCTGCCTTTGTCGAAATGGTACAGGATGAAATCAAGCGCCTGCACCCCGGGATTATTGCACGGTACCGTCTGCGTCCGTCGGAATTTTTGGCGTGGCAGGAGGCGAGACAGCGGGTGCTGTCGGGTTCATGATACAGGTGAGAAATGAAAGAAGATATTCCGGCTGTCGGATCTTCCGGTCCCCGTTTTGATGCCTGGGCAAAGGTCCGGTGCGAAGAAAAATATGCAATGGGCGGTTATGAGCCGGGCATGTTGTGGGCCGGCGGCAAACGGGCCGGGAGTCGAAAACATGCTGACCGATCACAGGCTGACATCAGATATCTTGAAAAAAGCCGCCAACATGGTTATAAGGACGGTTCTGCCCATCACGGATATTCGGGCATCAGCGGATTATCGCCGGAAAGTGGCCGGAAATCTGATGCTTCGGCTGTGCGACAGATATAGCTTTCCAGATAAAGATTTTGGGAGCGTTATCGGTCGGGGATAGCCGAGAGCTTTTCAAGGCGCCAGCCGCTAAAGGCNNAATCATTATCTGAAAAGCTATAGATAAAATGACCCGGATCATGAATCCTGTATCGCTGACAAATCTTCAACATCAGATTCTGCAAACCGTTGAAAACAGTTCAGCCCGGCTGACCGTTACCGATATCATGAAACGGATGGCGGGTGACACGGTTGACAGAAAAACACTTCAAAAAAATCTGAAACGGCTGATGGCATCGGGTGAACTGGTCTTTAACAGTATCAATGGCCACACATTTGTCGAAAAATCCTTTTATCGGCCGGTCCGGTTGTCCCGACACGTTCTGGTCGCACCGGAAGGTCACGCGATCTTCCCCGAACCGGATGACATTGCCGTGATCATCCGGCATGGGGTGGCATTTGGAACCGGCCAGCATCCCAGCACCCGGCTGGCGGTTCAGGCGCTGGACCATCTTCTTCTGGATGAAAAACAGATTGTGAACACCCCGAAAACCGGAATGCTGGATATCGGGACCGGTTCGGGCATTCTGGCCATTGTATCCCTCAAAATGGGAATCCATCAGGCCATCTGCCTGGATTACGATCCCTGTGCCCGGTTTGAAACCNNTGGAAAATGCCCGTCTCAATGGAGTCCATGGTCGGATGCACGTCATGGATTCAGAGCTTGACCTCATTTCTGCAGGGTTTGATCTGATCACCGCCAACCTGCGGTTCCCGACACTGTTTGACCTGTTTCCGGAAATCGACCGGCTGACCCGACCGGGGTCATATATCGTGTTTGCCGGTATCAAATGTGATGAAACCGAACTGCTGTGTCAAAAATACCAGTCGGCATCATTCAAGCGTGTCTGGGCCGCCACCGAACATGAATGGGCGGGAATCATTTTAAAAAAATATAGACTTTCAGAAAATTAANNGCGTTATCGGTCGGGAATGGCCGGAGGCTTTTCAAGGCGCCCGACGCCAAAAAGGCCTATTCCCTCCCTGCTGCCTTGCGAAATTAATTTTCTGAAAATCTATAGGTACAATTCAGGACGATTTGAAATCAGAAGTCCGTGGCAAAGGAAAATGAGAATGGAATTGTTCAAAACAGACGGTAAAAAAGCGCTTATCATAGAAGACAGCCCAACCCAGGCGCAATTGATCAGCATGACACTGGCGGGCGAAGATTTGACCATTTTTGTGGCAAAAACCGGCCTGGAAGGTCTTGAACAATGTGTTGCCATTCAGCCGGATATCGTTATTCTGGATATTATCCTTCCCGACATCGATGGCTTTACGGTTTGTCGCCGTCTGAAACAAAAAATGCGGGAGTACATCCCCATTCTGATCCTGACGGCGAGGGACAAAATTGAAGACCGGGTGGACGGACTGGAACTTGGCGCAGATGATTATATCAGCAAATCGGTTGGAAAACGGGAATTTGTTGCCCGGGTGAAATCTCTGCTGAGAATCAAAAGCCTCCACGACAAGCTTCAGGCCATGCTTGAAAAAGAGCGGCAGTCGATGAAAATTTTGCAGAAAGTGGCGCTGGTGGATCATTTGACAGGCGTTTACAACCGTCATTACATGGCGGAGATTCTGACCGCGGAATTTGAAAGAGCCAGACGCTATAACAATCCATTGTCATGTATTATGGTGGATGTGGATTATTTCAAGGAGTTCAATTCAAGATACGGTCATGAAGTGGGAGATATGGTCCTGAAAGGCGTGGCGGATACGTTAAAGGAAAATGTCCGACTCGCCGACACGGTTGCCCGGTATGGCGGTGATGAATTCCTCATCCTTCTGCCCATGACATCCGAAGAAGACGCCGCTTTTCTTGCCGAACGTCTTTGCAGTGCTGTAACTGGAAAAGAATGGTTTCATAATGATGAGTGCCTGAAGGTAAGCATCAGCCTCGGTGTTGCCTCCACCCGGGAATCTGCTTCCTGGGAAATAAAAGAACTTCTGGACCATGCGGACAAGGCGCTCTATGCGGGGAAAGAATCGGGTCGGAACAAGGCCTGCAGATACGCAAACATGGGGCAGGAAAAAATATTTCAATAGGGCGGAGGCAAAAAAGGGGGGATTGCTTCGTGCATTCCGCTTTCCATTCAGGCAATCCCAATTTCCCGTAATTTTACACCGATGTGATCCAGTGGCAGAACCTCGCAGGCGGCGCCAATGACGATGGCTTCTTTGGGCATGCCAAAAACAATCGAGCTGCTCTGGTCCTGGGCGATCGTAAAACCGCCCCGTGATTTGATGGCCAGCAAGCCCTCTGCGCCATCTCTCCCCATTCCCGTCAATAAAACGCCCACTGCCGAATGGTGGAACTGCTCCGCCACGGAATGAAACAACACATTTACAGACGGACAATGGGGAGAATCGATATCCTCGTGGTTCAATTTTACTTTCAGGTCCCGGGTAACCTTGAAGTGAATGTCATCCGGGGCCACATAAACGGTTCCGGGAACCAGGGGCTCTCCATTTGTTGCCAGTTTCACATGCAGTGAAATGACGCTGTCCAGCCATTTTACCAATCCTTCGGTAAACCCCTTGCTGATATGCTGGACAACCACGATGGGCAGGGGATATGTTGCAGGAAGTTCCTCCAGGATGGTCTTGAGCGCCGGCGGTCCGCCGGTGGACGACCCGATGGCGATGATTTTCAAGCCCTGTGAGACCGATTTTCCTGCCTGCCGGCGCATTGGGTGAACAATTGGCTTGTTACCATGCAGACGACGGCGAACGACTTTGACATCCGACATGGCTTTCACCACCCGGACAAGGTCATCTGCTTCCGGATCTTCCCCGGGCAACCCGTGGGGTTTGCCATAGACCATCAGGGCGCCGGCCTCAAGCCCCCTGTACGTGATGCCGAGACGGATATCCGATTCCGTGCTGGTCAGGATGATGATCGGGCGCGGATATTCCGCCATGATCCGTTGAATGGCCTGATATCCATCCACTTTGGGCATATGGATATCCATGGTTATCACATCCGGGTTCAGCTTTTTGCACAGAAGAAAGGCTTCCTCACCATTTTTTGCTTCACCGGCTACTTCAATTTCTGCATCGCTTGTCAAAATGTTGCGGATCAGGAAGCGAAGGGTTGGCGAATCATCAACGATCAATACACGTATCATTATCCACACTGTCTGGTTGAAGTTGTCAGTCAGTAGGTCAGGTTGGCCGGTTGTTTGGCCTACCTGACATTGCTTGAAATGCATTCCGGCTAATTGGCTTGTCAGGGAACTCCCGTTGGTCGCACCCCGACCTACCCGATCAGACGCTCGATGGTTTGCAGCAGTTCATGTTGATCAAAACTGCCTTTGGTGATGTAGGCATCCGCCCCGGCTTCCATTCCGCGAATCTTGTCCCGGGGTGATTCCAGCGATGTCACCAGAATGATGGGTATTGGGGCAAAGCGGCTTTCGGACCGGACCTTTTCCGCCAGTTGCAGACCATTCATCCGTGGCATATCCACATCAAAAACAAACACATCAAACGGATGTATCTGTATCAGTTCCCAGCCTTCCACGCCATCGGCAGCCGTCTGAACCCGGTATCCGTAATTTTCCAGAATATTTTTTTCCAGCGTTCGTGTCGTAATGGAATCATCCACAACCAGGATGTTTCTGGCTGTGGATATTTCAACGGCTGCTTTTTTAAAAACCGTTACCGGGGTTTTCATTCTGGCCGATTTCAGAAGACCGGCGACATTTAAAACCATAACCACCTGACCGGTTCCCAAAATAGTGGCGCCGGCAATGTTTTTCAGGCGCTGCAATTGACGGCCCAAGCTCTTGACCACCAAATCCTGGGTTCCTGTAAAGCCATCCACCTGAAACGCAATCCGTTCTTCAATGGAACGGAGAATGACCGCCTGAATTTTTTCGCCGGCGGCATCACCATTTTTTTCGGGGAGTTGAAGTACCCGGGACATGGGCATCAGTGGCAGCGCATTCCCGTTGTAACGGATTGCGGTTTTTCCTTCCATGGTTCCGATATCTGCCGGATCGATATGCAAAATCCGTTCAACCGCTGTCGTGGGCACAGCCAGTGTCTGGCCGGAAACGTCAAACAGGAGTACATGACTGGTGGCAAGCGTCAGCGGCAGAATCAGACTGAATGTCGTCCCTTTTCCCGGCTCGGTGGTCACATCCACCTGGCCGTTCATTTTTTCCAGCCTATCCCGAACCACATCCATGCCCACCCCCCTGCCGGACAGATCCGTGACAGTCTCCAACGTTGAAAAGCCGGATTGAAAAATCAGGTTTATGGTATCATGCCATCCCAGTTTCTCTGCATCTTTCGGATTGAGGAATTTTTTTTGTATCGCCGCTTTTTTCAGTATGGCCGTATCGATGCCGGCGCCATCATCCATGATTTCCGTGACAATATGATTGCCTTTTTGAAATGAATTCAACCGGATGCTGCCTTGCCAGGGTTTTCCTGTCCTGGCGCGCCGTTCCGGCGTTTCGATTCCATGATCCACCGCATTTCTCAGCAAATGCATCAACGGATCTTTCAATGTCTCCAATACCCGCCGGTCGATTTCCGTTTCACCGCCAGAAATCCCCAGAACGATGTCCTTCTTTTTTTCTCTTCCGATATCGCGAATCATTCTGGGAAAAATGTCAAAAAGTGTTGACATCGGCACCATCCGAACGCTTCGAACACTCTCCTGAATGTCATCGGTCAGCAATACCATCTGACGATAATCTGCTTCCATCCGCCCGCAGGTTGTGTGAATTTTCTGGCTGACACCCTTTATGCCGTCATATTCCCCCAAAATATCCATCTCCGATAGCGGCCCGTTTTTCTTGATGGATTGGCGATTCCCATATCGCCTTTGGTTTCGAATCTTCTGACATTTTTTTTCCCAGGCATCGAATATGAATTGAATTTCTTTTATTTCAGTCAACCGCTGTTCCATTCGCATCCGGGCAACCAGAAGTTCTCCCATACCGGCCATCAGGGAATCCACTTTTTGAGTGGCCACGCGAATGCTTTCTTCCTGCAAATCCCGGACAGGATGTTTCATCGGCTCTGCAATTTCCGTTGCCTTATTTTCCTGTGGCCCGGGCTTGGCCGACCGGGTTTCCGGATTCTTTTCTTCCAGTTTCCTGACATGATCCATACTGCCCGGTATCAGGGAATTTGTTTGGCTCTTTTCCCATTCCGGTGCTTCACTGCATTCGAAATCCCCTGTGTTGACTGCCTTCAATAAAGAGAGCAAATCCGACTCAAACCCGGACAGTTGGTTGCGCGATAGTTGGGAGCCCTGTAAATTCAGAGACATCGCTTCCTCAATCAGGTCTCTGGATTTCAATGCAAGATCAACCAGTTCGGGAGATGGGGATATCCGGTTCATCTTGAGTGCGTAAAAAACATCTTCAATTTTGTGGGCAATGCTTTCGATATCCCGGATTTCAACCGCCCGGGCCGCTCCTTTGATGCTGTGGGCCGCACGAAAGAGCTCCTTGACAATTTCCATCCGTTTGTCAGCGTCCGTTTCGGTTTCTATCGCCAACAACCCGTTGGAAATATTGTGCAGATGCTCTTCAAGCTGGGCTTGAAACGTGGCAAGCAACTGACGTCGAAGTTCCTCTCGATTCATACGTGACCCTTTCACATATACGGGCGACCGGCCGGTCGCCCCTACATAATCCCCGCACACGATGTATCAGGAAAGCCGATACCGGCCGACAATGCGTTTGAGCTGTTCCGCCAGGCTGTTCAAATTCTGGGCGGCTTCTTCCACCTGACGGGTTCCTTCTTCGGTCTGATGGGTGGCCTGATTGATGTTTTCCATGGCCCCGGAAATCTGGTCCATGCCGGCCAGTTGTTCCCGTGAACTGGCGGCGATCTGCCGGATGGTCTGGGTGACGCTCTGGATATTTTTATTGATGACCTGAATTGCCGAGCCGGCCTTTTTTGCCTGGATAACGCCTGAATCCGCCCGCTTGATTCCTTCTTCGGTCACCATGACCGCGGTGTTGGCGGCCTTCTGGATTTCGCCCAGAATATCCTTTACCCGGGCAGTGGCCTGTCGCGACTGATCCGCCAGACTGCGTACCTCGCCGGCCACCACGGCAAAGCCTTTTCCGGCTTCTCCGGCGCGCGCCGCTTCAATGGCGGCGTTTAACGCCAGAAGATTTGACTGATCCGCAATGTCATTGACGGTTTTGATAATATCGCCGATTTGCTGGGTCTGTTCGCTCAGGGCCAGAATATTTTCCGCAATACTGCCCACCTGCTCCTTGATGCGGTTGACGCCTTCCAGCGTTTCCTGAACCGCCTGGAACCCCTGTTCCGCCTCCATCATGGAGTTCTTTGCCATTTCCTCCACCTGATTGGCACGTTCAGAGGACTGGCGGGCGGTCTGAGCCGCCTGATCGACGGTGCTGGATGTTTGGGAAACCGCGGCGGACTGTTCGCTGGCTGTCGCTGCCTGTTCCTGAGTGGCTGCCAGGATCTCGCTGGTGGCGGATGTGATGTTCTGAACGCCATCGGATGCCTGCTGGGCCAGTTCACTCAGATTTTCCGTCATTTGATTGAGATGGTGGCCGAGCATGGTGAGTTCATCTTCCCTGTCCGGGGTCCGGACACGGTCAACAAGATTTCCCTGACCGACTTTTTCGACAAAGGTTACATAATCTTTTACGGTTGTCTCCAGATAACGATTGGCATTGCGGTCTGCTTCCGCCCGTTTTTCGATTTCTTCGGTCATTTGTCGCAATTTTGTCACCATCCGGTTGAATGAGCCGGCCAGGATTCCGGTTTCATCCGTTGCCTTGACATCAACCATTGCGGTCCAATCCCCGTCCGCCACCAGTTTTGATGTTTGGGTAATCCGTTTGACCGGTGCGGCAATCTGACCGGAAATAAACCACAAAACCAGTGCAGCGATACCGATCATGAGTATGCCGATACCGATCATCCGCCACATCACCCGTGTGGCGCCTGCGGTAATGAAATCATTGCTCAGATTGATATTGACACTCCACGGCGTATCCGTGAATCCGATAGAAAACGGAACAAACGCAACGATACGCCCTTCGTCCGTCAAAATGATTTTATCGGCCTTTCTGATGTGTTCCATATCCACCTGCCAGCTCGCATGCATATCTTTCATATGAATTCCAACCGCCTGAGGTTTGTCGGTGCGGCAGGCCAGAATGCCGCCGTGAGAAATCAGGGCGATGACGGATTCTCCCGGATAGGGATTGTTTTTGTTGATGAGTCCCTGCATTCCTTTTACATTGATGTCCACTCCGGCGATACCGACAAATTTGTTGTCCCGGATAATGGGAACGACAGTGGAGATCATCAACACCTCTTTGCCCTGAACAACGTATTTGTAGGGCTCGATGAGACATTCCTTTTTCGATGCTTTCGGAAGCAGGTAGTAGTTGCCGGTTCCGGGTACATCGTAATCCGTGGGAGTCTCGACCTTTATCTGGCCGTCACGGTTCCGGTTCCAGTAAACCAGGAACCGTCCGGTATCATCATGGGGACTGACGCCGGCATATTCCGCATCTTTCCCGTCAAATGCATCGGGTTCCCACATTGTATAGGTTCCGACAAATTCGGGGTTATCATGAGTCAGCTTTTTCAACATCACGCTGACCTGTTCCCGCGTCAATTTTGTGCTTTCATGTGTGGAAAGTATCTGGGCGATTGTTCTGGATGTGTTCAACGCCACTTCGATATGGGCCTTTATGGCCTGCCCGATCCCCTGTCCGGCCTCCAGAACCTCTTTCCGGGTTGACTCGAGGGCGGCCCGCCGCTGCTGCACAACCGAATACGTCACGATCGCACTACATGCCACCAACAGGCAAATACCGGCCCACACGGCAATTTTTGATTGGATGGAATTCAATTTTAACTGTACCATACCGGTCCTCTTTCTTAATGTGTAGTTTTGAATGTTGAATGTTGAATTNNTGAATCATTTTTTAATAAACGCGCGAAGCGCAACCGCCATTCAAAATTCAACATTCTGAATTCTGAACATGGCCAGAGCGATGATCATGGCCGATTCTTCAGTATTCAGCCTTCAGTTTCTGAAAACCTATATCTCATCATTGACAATGATACCCGGATCATCAATCAGTTTTTGTATATTCAAAATCATCACCATGCTCTCTGTGACGCCATCAAGGTAGTCACTCAGCTTTTGAGATACGGCGCCGGATGGTGACCGGATTCCGGTTGGAACAATCTCTTCAATTTTCGGAATATCACCGGTAATGATACAAAATTCCATCCGGCCGCCATCTCCGGAGACACGTTCCCGGATCAAAAGGACATGGGTCAGATCCGGATTCCAATCGGTTTTTATGCCGAAATATTGGGCAATATTCATCATGGAATAGATGCGGCCCCTGATATTCACCGCCCCTGCAATGAAATCCGGAGCACCGGGAACCGGGGACCACATTCTGCCGGCCAGCGGGTGAATTTCCTGAACAAACCGGATATCGATACCAAATTTCTCCTCTCCGATGGGAAAGGTCAGAAATTGCCGGGCATCTTTATGTTCGGTATCGTCATCGAGGGATTTTGAAATGATCCGGGCCCGTTCCTGAAGAATCCGGTCAATTTCCGCATCTGACAATTCAATCTCTTCCGGCATGGTCCGGACCTTTCTGTAATCCGTATTGAGATATGAGTCGTGTGTATTGAGAAACAGCCAGGCCGCCTGACCGTCCAATGGCTGCTCCGCCGGAATGCCGGTTGCCGCCTGTAGGTCAGGTTGGCCGGTTGTTTGGCCTACCTGACTTCAGTCTTCACCCTAATGATTCATGCTTGTTTACCGTGAAAATGCATTTAAAAATAAACATATACCATCAAGC
>DFZE01000240.1:0-11083 GCA_002382065.1 Desulfobacteraceae bacterium UBA4064 | reverse complement strand
GCGGCACCCTGACCTACCCGCTGGACCGTCCAATGGCTGTTCCGCCGGAATGCCGATTGCGGCCCCTTCAGTCTTCAGCCTTCAGTCTTTCAACATTCTCGCCATCGTCAGCATCTGACCCGCGGTTAAATCATCCGAACCCGGAAGAATGCAGTCGGGCTCAAGAAATGAGGCCAGCTTGATGGCCTGCCGCAGATGCCGCCCGGATTTTTCCTTTTGGTCAAGCTGACGGCACACCGCCGCCATGCTGAAATGTCCCAAAACAAGGCCGGGATCCAGAAACAGCACGCGTTTCAGTTCATCAAAAGCTGCCGTCATATCACCCATTTCCAGAAATGTCAGCGCCAGGGTGTAATGGGCTTCTGTGTTTAACGGGTTTTCCACAAGAACCTTTTCGCAGCAGATTCGGGATTCTTCCATTTTCCCGATATTGGCATAAATTCTGGCCATCTGGTAAATGCTGTCAACATGATTGTCATCTGCTGCCGGAATCGACCGGAATATTTCAATGGCCTCTTCATAACGCTTTTCCTGAACCAGTTTTTGACCCTGATCAAACCGGGCCTTCTGATCTGTTGGCACAGCCCCCATGCTCTGAAATTGTTCTGGCAATACATCCAAGTTTTCGATGTCGCCTGCAACGGATTCTTTGTCATGGAAGGTGTGCAGGGGCAAAGAAAAATTGGTCGGATTTCGATCCGTTACCGTTATGGCCGGGATAAATGCACCCGGTAAAATCCCTGTTTTTTGAAACAGGGTGCTTCCGAAAAGATACTGTAGTTTAAATCTGCTGAATACCGGTATGCTGGTTTCCGCAGCCCCCACCATCAGCCATCCTCCCGGAATCAGGCATCTGTACATGCGGTCCACCACATGTCGAAATACCGGTTCCGAGTGGTAGATGGCAACGTTCCGGCACAGGATCAGGTCCATGACACCGGTATTGGTGGACAGGGACGGATAACAATCGCCGCTTAAATTGAGATAGGCAAAATGGACCATTTTTCGGATTGGTGGAATCATTTCCCATGAATCACCGGTGACCTGGCAATATCGGGTTTGAATGGCGGGATCGGTTTGCCGAAATGACCAGGACCGGTAGCTGGCCGCTTTTCCCTTTGCAAGGAATTTCCGGTTGATATCTGTGGCCAGGATAAAGATGTTCCAGGAATCGATTCCAGCTATCATTTCGGACAAAAGGATTGCCAGGGTAAACGGTTCTTCACCGGAAGCACACCCGGCGCTCCAGATGCGAATTGTCCGGTCATGGGAGTGGCTGTCGATGATCCGGGGCAATACATGATGGCGCAGGGCCTGCATCTGGGATGTATCCCGAAAAAAATATGTCTCCCCGATGGTTATTTCTTCGATGAGATTATTCCATAAAGACGTTTCGGTTTCCGATTCCAACAACAGGTTGTAGTATTTTTCCAGGTCGCCACCGGTAACCCTGTCGGCCAGACGAAGCACACCCCGCGCCAGGGCGCTGCGCCTTTTTTGCCCCAGTATCATGCCGGTCCGGGCCAGAACCAGATACTGGAATCGATGATACGTGTCATCCTCGAGATAATCGTTATTCACCGATAAATATGTCCTGTTCGTCAACTATAGCTTTTAAGATAATGATTTTGGGNNCCAAAATCTTTATCTTGAAAGCTATGTAGTGGGGGAAGAAAAGACCTGGTCATAGCAGGCGTATTTTGAAGAATCGTCATTTTCCGGGGGTTCCAGCCAGTCCAAAGCAATCACCAGATATATGTCATCGTGTTTTTGAATCATTGCGGTAAATGCCGGCGACTGTTTGATGCTGCCCTGGAGCGGCTTCAGGCAGGCATCCGCAGTACTCAATACGTCTCCGGTATCGTCTGCTATCAGGCCCATAAATCTGTTTTCTTTTCGGATGACCAGGATCCGGTCATCCAGGAGAAGCCTTTTTTCCGGCAGTCTGAAGCGTTTTCTCAAATCAATCACGGGTATGACGTTGCCGCCAATATTGATCAGCCCCCGAATCCAGTCCGGCGCCTCGGGAACCGGTATCAGCGCCGCCATTCTGATGACCCGTTCAACCTGGTCCAATGGAAGGGCATAATGTCGCGAGTCAACGTGAAATGTAACAAAATATTCATGGCGTGCGTCGATCCCGGATGGCTTGTTTCCGGTTGTGAAACCGCCTGTCAGGTTATCCGAAACACCTGGTGTGTGATTGCGTTTTTCCATCTTTGATCCGCCTTTCCATGATGGGGCATAATCGATCGGGCCTTTACCCCTTTGATCCGGTGCCGTTTCGACAAAATAAACATATTTCATTGAGTACGGCAAGAAAAAGAATGGTAAAGATGTCATCTTCCGGATTGTCCCCTCTGACAACACACCATCAGCCTTCACACGTTATCCCATTTACAACGCGGATGATGATGTTTAGTATGTTGCACAGACAGAATCACCTTACGGAAATTGGTTCCAATTTGGCCCAGTGGCCATCCTGACCTCCCCCGGCGGGGGCGTAGAGACGCAATGCATTGCGTCTCTACAGGGTGGAGGTCAAAAAACTCATCCACTCCTGACGAGACATTATGACAGAAGACTATCACAACCCGAAACAAAGACTGGTCATTGCCATCTGCGGCGCATCCGGATCGATTTACGGCATTCGACTGCTGGCCGAACTGATCAAACTGCCTATTGAACTTCATGTCATCATTTCCGATGCCGGGCGTCAGGTAATGGCGCATGAACTGGGTTACGGGGGACGGTTGCCGGATATTCTGGATTCAATCGGCCCGTTGCCCCGGCGCCAGAATTCACGGCTGATCGAACATCCGTGGAACAGCTTTTTTGCATCGCCTGCCAGTGGATCGTTTCATCATGACGGCATGGCCATTGTGCCCTGTTCCATGAAAACAATCGGCGCCATTGCCGCGGGCCTGGCCGACAATCTGATTCACCGGGCAGCCGATATTTGTTTGAAGGAAAGGCGGCCCCTGATTCTGGCGCCACGGGAAACCCCGTTCAGCCGGATTCACCTGCAAAACCTGCTGCGGCTTTCAGAGGCCGGGGCGGTGATTGTGCCGCCGTCTCCGGGATTTTATCACCACCCCAAGTCCACGATGGACCTGGTTGATTTTGTGGTGGCCCGAATTCTGGATCAACTCCATATTTCACACACACTGCTCAAAGAATGGGGAAACGACGCCATCAATGAAAACAGCCTATCGAAATCTGGGTGAATTCATTCAAACCCTTCATGATGCCGGGGAAATCCGGGTGATATCCCGACCCGTATCGGCCCGGCTGGAAATCAGCCGATTCACGGATCAGGAATCCAAAAGCCCGGGAGGCGGAAAAGCCCTGCTGTTTGAACAGGTAACGGGATCGGAATTTCCGGTGGCCACCAACCTGTTCGGGAGTTTCCGGCGGATTGGTTTGGCCCTGGGTGTTGAAGACCTGGATGACCTGGCGGACCGCATTCGAAAAATGATTACCCTGCAACCGCCAAAGGGCCTGAAGGACATGATCGGGCTGCTGCCCACCGCACTTCAGGCGGCCCACATTTTTCCCAGAAAATATCGGGGAAAAACCGCGCCCTGCCAGGAAGTGGTCCATACCGGAGATGCCGTGGATATCACCCGGCTTCCGGTGTTGCACTGCTGGCCCCAGGATGGCGGCCCGTTTATCACCCTGCCCCTGGTGTTTACCAAAAGTCTGATAAACGGCATCCGGAATGTGGGCATGTATCGCATGCAGATCTATGATGCCAAAACCACCGGCATGCACTGGCATATTCACAAGGATGGATCGAGCAATTACAGCGAGTACCGAAAAGCCGGAAAACGCATGCCCGTGGCTGTGGCCATTGGCGCAGATCCGGCAACCATTTATGCGGCCACGGCCCCGTTGCCCCGGCACGCGGATGAGCTGCTGCTGGCCGGATTCATCCGGAACAAACCGGTTCAGATGACCCGGTGTCTGACCGTCGATCTGGATGTGCCGGCAGAGGCCGAGTTCATCCTGGAAGGGTATGTGGACCCGGATGAACTGCGATGGGAAGGACCTTTCGGGGATCATACCGGCTATTACTCCCTGCCCGATGATTATCCGGTGTTTCACATCACGGCCATCACCCACCGCCGCAATCCGGTGTACTGCGCCACGCTGGTGGGACGGCCGCCCATGGAAGACTGCTATCTGGCCAAAGCGACCGAAAGGCTTTTTCTGCCCCTGCTTCAGACCCTTTTCCCCGAGGTTGTGGACTACTGGCTGCCCTGGGAGGGCGTATTCCACAATATTGTGGTGGTGGCCATTGACAAGGCATATCCCCTGCATGCCCACAAGGTGATCAGTGGATTGTGGGGACAGGGCCAGATGAGTTTCTGCAAGGCCATTGTCGTGATGGATGTGGATATCGATCCCAAAAAACCGGGCCTGGTCATGCGGCAGGTACTGAACCAGTTGGATCTGTCATCGGATATTGTCATCACCAAAGGGGTTCTGGATGTTCTGGATCACTCATCTCCCACGCCCAATTTTGGTCATAAAATCGGTGTGGACCTGACCCGGCGGGTTGCCGGAGAACTTCCCCGGAAAACGCCTTCATATCAACCCGTCGATCCGGATCAGATATCAGCCGGCTGCAAACATCTGGACGGAATTGTTGCCTGGCGGCTGTTTCCGGAGCCGGATGCCGAGGCCGCCGGCAGGCGGATTCTGCTTTTGACCGTCAAAAAACCCGGTGACCGGTCCGGCAAAACCTATGCCGATCAGATTCTGAAACAGGCGTCCCTGACACCCGTCGATCTGTTTGTCATTTATGATGAAACAATCGATCTGAATGATGACTCCCTGATTCTCTGGAAACTCTTCAACAACACAGACCCGGGCCGGGATGTCCATTTCCAGGATAACCGATGCGTGGTCGATGCCTGCAAAAAGGATGCGTCGGACGGACATTTCCGGGACTGGCCGGATGAACTGACATTTGACGCATGACCATTTGCAGGTGGTATTTCAATGCGTAAGGATGTGAAACCCAACAGGCCGAGGGTTTTTTAAGGTGCCAGCCGCTAAAGGCCTATCCCTGCCGCCTTGCGAAATGAATTTTCTGAAAGTTTATAACTTTCCGACACTATCGCGCAACGGAACAACCTTCAAACAGTAATTGAGAGCCGATCTAATGGATAAGGATGATGTATTTTGCTATTGGATGGAAAGTTCTGAAAATGATTATCAGGCAATGAGGCACTTGTTTGAAAAAGGCGATTACGCATGGTCCCTTTTTATCGGTCATCTTGTTATCGAAAAATTACTGAAGGCCTGCTATATCCAGCAAGTTGACATCAGTCCGCCATTTATTCATGATTTAAACAGATTGGCTGAAAAATCAGAAATTTTGATGAATGAAGATCAAAAAGACACGCTGGATGCCATATCCACTTTTAATTTGAGAGCCAGGTATGACGACTACAAAATGACTTTTCATAACAAATGTACCCGATCCTTTACCGAAAAATGGATCAGGGAAATTGAGGAGACCAGAACATGGTTAAAACAAAAGCTCCAGAAGCAGCCGTCAGATACGCCGAATTTATAAAAAAATCGAATCCGTGTGTCAGAAAAATATATCTATTCGGGTCTTATGCCAAAGGAACCTGGAACGCGAACAGCGATATTGATTTGGCGATTATTTTTGATAAAGTTGCAGATGCGTTTGATATGCAGGTTGAATTAATGAAACTGAGAAGAAAATTTGATACACGAATCGAACCTCATCCTTTTGTCGAATCCGATTTTAATTCAGCTCATCCTCTTGCCTGCGAGATTATTCGTTATGGCATTGAGATATAGCTTTTAAGATAATTATAGCTTTCCAGATAACGATTTTGGGTGCGTTATCGGTCGGGGATGGCCCAAAAAGGCCTATTCCCTCCCTGCTGCCTTCCCAAAATCGTTATCTGAAACTCGATTATCAAGTTTTTTNNATTTTGGGAAGGCAGCAGGGAGGGAATAGTCAGGTTTCAGGGGGCAGGTTAAAAAATGAAAGATTCTCAATGGGACATGAAGCCCAATAAAGCCAAAGCAATGATGCTTGCAAGGCGTCAATTGTCCGAGCTGGTCCATGATGCGGTAGCCCTGGAGGGTATCAATTTCACGTTACCGGAAATCCAGACGCTGTTGGACGGGATTACAGTTGGCGGGCACAGGCTGGCTGATCAGCAAATCGCGCTGAATCAGGCCAATGCCTGGCGGACATTGTTTCACTGGATAGAAACGGATCGGTTTGAAATCACCATTGAAACAGTCTGCAATCTTCATGTGGTAGCGGCCCGGGAAGAATCCCTGGAATGGGGAAAGTTCCGTTCCGGGGGTGTGACAATTGCCGGAACGGACTACATGCCGCCAGATGCGGATGCTTTGCCGGAATTATTCGATAAAATGATGAAAAAAGCCCTTGAAATACCGGACATATACGATCAGGCCATCCACCTGTTTCTGACAATGGCCAGAATGCAGTTTTTTTATGATGTCAACAAGCGCATGGGGCGTTTTATCATGAATGGGCTCTTGTTGAACAACGGATTTCCCGCAATCAATCTTCCGGCAAAGCGGCAGTTGGAATTCAATCAATTGATGCTTGATTTTTACCAAACTGACGATCAAAAGCCGATGAATGCCTTTATGCGCGCCTGTTTGGACGACAGGGTCATCAAAATCATGAGGGAAAGATAATGTAGCAGGCGTTCCAACCTGGTCCACCAAGCCTCAAAATCTTGCTCAGAAAAATTCACGTACGTTCGTTTATAAGTTTCCAAGCGAACGTAATCCTTTTTGATCACCACATTACGCCCTCTTTCCACGGAGTGGCTCACTGCCGATTGAGATATCCTGAAAAGGAAACGTATATTTTCACGTACGTCTTGGAGTACTCGGCAAACCCCCCGGCGCCGGTGTCGGCTTTGGCGCCTGGTTGGGTACCTGATCAGGAATGAGTGGCTTGAGCATGCAACTTTAACCCGAGGGCGCCGATGACCTTCAAAATGGTATCGAAGCCTGGGCTACGTTCACCTGAAAGTGCCTTATAGAGGCTTTCGCGGGACAGTCCTGCATCCCGAGCAACTTGGGACATACCTTTGGCGCGAGCGATGTCACCAAGAGCCTTGGCAATAAAACTGGCGTCGCCATTTGCTTCTTCGAGGCAGGCTTCCAGGTAAGCAGCCATTTCCTCTTGTGTTCTGAGATGTTCTGCAACGTCATAGCGTGTGGTAGCGGTTTTAGTCATGGCGGTTACTCCTGAAGGTTGCGTGCGAGACGCAAGGCTGTTTTAATGTCCTTTGCTTGAGTTCTTTTATCGCCTCCAGCTATACTTCAGTTGGTCACAATTTGAGTGTTCCCGGGCCGGCCTTTCACGGCAGGACGGTCGCGCCGTAGAGACAAGGCATGCATAGTCTCTACAGATGTGAATCGCAGATTGTGACCGTTCAAAGTATATACTTTCATCCAGACCGGTTATCACAAATCGCGGTAACGTCACCGGCTCTTGGCCAACCGGGCATCAAACAGCTTCAGGACATAGGACGTGTCCTGCCATTCCGCCAACATTTTGCCCATGAGTATGCTGTGTCTGTCGGTACGGGTAATTATCCAGCGCCGCCATATCCGTGACAATTTCTGCTCGCACCGGATTCAAATGAATATACCGGACAAGTTAATCACCTTGAAAGGAAACGTATATTTTCACCTACCCCTATACACAGTATCAAAATGTCGCAAAAAAATTTCTTCGTGTACTTCGTGTCCGTCGTGGTGAAAAAGGTTTTTAAGTAAGGAGCGTCCTCTACGTGTGAAGCAGTTCGTCCAGAGCAAACGGAGAAACCAGTTTACAATTCAAGTTTTTAAAAATGGTTTGATTATCATTGAGATTTGCCAGGTAGGATTTTTCAGTGTCCGGATATTGTGTGATAAAACTTTTCAGCCCACGGACATCTTTCCCGGTAATTTTTTGTTTGTATTTTATTTCAACGGGAATGGGTTTGGGGCCATGATCCAGAATAAGGTCAACTTCCATCTGATTTTTTGTACGCCAGAATTTCAGAGTTGATGGGTCAGCCCCGTTCTTGATCAGTTCGGTAATGACATATCCCTCAAAAAGCCAGGCAGCATCTTTTCTAATGGACAGGGGATTAAAGCTGTTGATGAAATAATTTCTGACGCCACTGTCTGAAAAATAGACTTTTGGCATTTTGACAATTTCCCTGTTGCGGTTGGTAAACCATGGTGATAGCACCGTGATCAGAAAGGCTTCTTTCAATATTTCGATATATCCCTTGACGGTCTTTTCATCCAGAGACGAGAGTTGTGCAAGTTCGGCATAATTGGTTTCAGATCCGTGTGTTGACAGCCAGCGTTTTGATCAACAGTTTGGCGTTTCTGATTTTTTCCACCTTCAGGTAATCCACCAGTTCCTTTTTGACATACAGATCGAATATGCCACTATAAATTTTCGGACGATCCTGAACCGTTGCCAGAGCCACATCGGGATATCCGCCATAAACCATGAAATCTTCAAGTTCTCGGTATAACTCGGGAACAAGCTGATTGAGGGCCTTGGAACGAACAGAGCCCAGATGATGCAATTTTTCAATTGCCTCTGTTTTTTCCCGAAATCGTAAATATTCCGAAAAGCTCAATGGATGGATGGAAACAATTCATTTTCTGCTGGCAAGACTCTCCTGAATTTTGGATCGGATGACCAGTGATGATGATCCGGATGCGTAAACTTTGACATTGGGCTGGTGATCCGCAATGTTTTTCAACAACAGCGTGACATCGGCATAGCGCTGAAACTCATCCAGAAATCAGAAGGTTAGGTCGATTTCAACCGAAAAATGGACATTCAATAATTTATTAGGCTAAATTAAATCATAAAAATTAATATATTGTACATATTGTTGACACACCGTGGCTGGTATGTCATTGTTGCTCCAGCAAACTATGGAGCGAGGTCAATATGACACAGGGTAAATTATTTAAAGAGATGCCAAAAGAAGATAAGACGGTTAAACATATTGGCTACCGCCTCTATCTAAAATTCAAAAACAACAATGAAAATCAAGTTTCTCTTTACCATAATGATACCTTGGTTAAAATAGCAGATATTTCCGATAGGGTTGCAAAAAGACTATTCGTTATAGAGGCTATCGAGCTTGGAGCAAAGAAAAGCCATCTCGCGGAGGCGCTGAAAATCAGTCGCCAATCCATTCATAACTACATCGAAACAAAGAAACATTTTGGAACAGAAGGACTTATCCACAATTACAATCCTTCAAATAGCACGCGTCAAAACCGTAAAGAGCATGCAAATAAAATCCTTACGGGCAACAAAGCAAGACAACTTGAGCAGATTTGAAAAGAACAGCGAGAAAAGCGGCAAAAGCAGCCTGGACTGCCTTTTGGCGATCAAACGATAGACACGCAGGATCAACCCTTCAGTGAACAGCATAATTGGGAGCCAACGCGCTACGCCGGTGTGTTTACTTACCTGATCACCTTAATTCATTTGAATGACTGGTTTCGGATGACAAGCTCTTTTTTGGGGAATAACTATAAGATATTGCTAACATTAATTTTGATGATTTGTAAATATTCGGTAAACCAGTTTTCAATATGAGTACAGATGAGTATGAAGTNNTTTGCCACTAAATGGGATTGCACCCTATGCGGGAAGGCGGGATCATTCTTGGCATTCGGCAGTTACCCGGCAAAGCAAAGGCGCGTATCTGGCTCTACAGCGGTTGCAAATTGGAGGTGGCCCGCCGTTTATTGTCTCATTTTTCCATGCAACAAATCCGTTCCGGGCTTGTTGGAACTTGGTTGTGGTTTATCGACGGACATTTGCTGCCTTACACAGGGAAAAACAAAGTGCATCAAGCATTCAACACCCAGCGAGGCATGATGGTTCCGGGGCGTAACAACATCGTTGCCTGCGATGCCAGTGGCAGAATTGTTGATTTTGAAATCCAGGAAGGCAAGGGTGATTTTCGCGACTATCTTGTTGAACTTGGTAAAAAATGGCAAAATGAGATAGATGGCGGACCCGTGATGATTTTTGATCGAGAAGGCTATGGCGCTGATTTTTTTTATAAAATGAGCAAAGCCGGAATCGATTTTGTGACATGGGAAAAGCATGTCGATACCAACAAACTAACGGAGTTGAAAGAAGAACAATTTGAAGATGAATTTAAAGTAAACGGTAAAACATATAAGACGTTTGAAGGCGAAAAGCAATTCATGCACAATATCGATGATAAGCACCAGGAGAGCTTCACGTTAAGACGTATTTACATTTGGAATGTCTCCTGCAACCGCCGCACCTGTGCATTGGCAAATATGGCGCCAGACAAGATGAGCACCCGAGAGTGTGCTATGGCCATCCTCAACCGTTGGGGTGCTTCTGAGAACACCTTCAAGCATCTTGCAGATAAGCACCCTCTGAACTATCAGCCCGGGTACTCGTTTACTCAAAGCCAAAAACAGGAAATAGTCAATCCTCAGGTCAAGGAAGTCAAGAAAAAGGTAGGCCAAATTAAGACAAAACTGGTCAGCCTTTACAAGAAGTTATCAAAGAGCAATGAGGTAGTTAATAGCGACGGGAGCATCCGGAAAAACAGCTCTCGTGAAAAAGTGTTGTCACAGGTCAAAGAGAAAGAGTCTGAAATTGCTCAGTTGCATGAACAGGCCAAGAGCCTGCCGGAAAAAATAGATCTTTCAACCCTTGAAGATTACAGCTGCTTTCAACGTATTTGTGATGAAAGCAAATACTTATTTGATTTTGTAACGGCAAGTGTTTGGAACGCTCGCAAACAGATGGTGGAATGGCTTTTGCCGTTTTATGAGAACAAAGCTGAAGATGTCGATCTTTTTTATGCTATCACCTGCTGTCATGGTTGGATAAAAAGTGAAGTGGGTAAAGTGACCGTACGCATCGAGCCGCTTCGTCAACCCAGTCGTCGTGCCGCCCAGCAGCAGTTTTGCAGGAAATTAACTGAGCTGAGGGTAATCACTCCGAGTGGAAAACTACTCGAAATTGAAG
>DFZE01000127.1 GCA_002382065.1 Desulfobacteraceae bacterium UBA4064 | reverse complement strand
TTTAAGATAATGATTTTGGGAAGGCAGCAGGGAGGGGATAGGCCTTTTTTGCGGCTGACGCCTTGAAAGGCTTCCGGCCATCCCCGACCGATAACGCACCCAAAATCTTTATCTTGAAAGCGATAATAAATTTTTTCTACAGGGGATTGGACAACAGGAAACGGATTGTCATGAATTACAGCAAACATATATTATGTATCGGCGCGGGATATGTCGGCGGGCCGACAATGGCCATGATCGCCTACAAATGTCCCCGGTATCGGGTGACGGTTGTGGATATCAATCCGGCGCGCATCTTGCAGTGGCAATCGGATGACCTGCCGATCTATGAACCGGGACTGGATGATATTGTCCGGTCTGCCAGGGGAAAAAACCTGTTTTTCAGCACGGACATTGAAACGGGAATTCGTGAGGCCGATATCATTTTTGTCAGTGTCAACACGCCGACAAAATCCTTTGGTGTGGGAGCGGGAATGGCAGCGGATTTGCAATATTGGGAAAAAACCGCCCGCCAGATTCTGAATGTTTCGACCACCTCCAAAATCATCGTGGAAAAAAGTACGTTGCCGGTGAAAACAGCCAAGGCCATGGAACGGATTTTATCCAGCACAACCAACGGCGTTCACTTTGAAGTGGTTTCCAACCCCGAATTTTTGGCAGAGGGTTCCGCGGTTCGGGATCTGGAAAATCCGGATCGGGTCCTGATCGGATCACGCCAGACACCTGGCGGACTGAGTGCCCGGGATGAACTGGTGGAGATTTATGCCAACTGGGTTCCACCGGATAAAATCCTGACAGTGGATATCTGGAGCAGCGAGTTGTCCAAGCTGGTGGCCAATGCCTTTCTGGCCCAGCGGATATCCTCCATCAATGCCATATCCTCCCTGTGTGAAAAAACCGATGCGGACATCACCCAGGTCGCCCGGGCCGTCGGAATGGACACCCGGATCGGCAACCGGTTTTTGAATGCCAGCGTCGGGTTCGGCGGGTCCTGTTTCAAGAAGGACATTTTGAATCTGGTCTATATCTGCCGCTATTACGGCCTGAATGAGGTGGCGGACTACTGGGAGCATGTCACCCGGATCAACGATTTTCAGAAGGAACGGTTTGTGACCAACATGTTGAACGTAATGTTCAACACCCTGGCCGGAAAACGCATTGCCATGTTTGGATTCGCCTTTAAAGCCGACACCGGGGATACCCGGGAAAGCCCGGCCATCTATATTGCCAAACGCCTTCTGGAGGAACAGGCAGAGCTGGTGATCAGTGATCCCCGCGCCATCGACAATGCCCGGGATGATCTGAAGGATTATCTGCCCCGGGTCAGTTTTACACCGGACCCCTATGTTGCGGCAGCAAAGAGTCATGCCATTGCATTGATGACCGAATGGGATGATTACCGCTATCTTGACTATGAATCCATCCACCGCTCCATGATCAAGCCGGCGTTTATATTTGATGGACGAAATGTGCTGGATCACAGACGCCTGTTTGAAATCGGGTTCAATGTGTATCCGGTCGGAAAGCCGGTGTTGACGCATTTGTAAATAGACTGAAGGCTGAAAGGAGTGAATTTTGCATCGATTGTCGCTGCATCAGGCAAAACGGATTCTGGTCACGGGTGGCGCCGGATTTTTGGGCTCCCATCTGTGCGATCGACTTGTGGAAGAAGGCCATGACGTATTGTGTCTGGACAATTTTTTTACCGGCAGCAAATCCAATATCATTCACTTGATGAAACGGCCGAATTTTGAGTTGATTCGGCATGATCTGGTGCAGCCCCTGTATCTGGAAGTGGATCAGATCTACAATCTGGCATGCCCGGCCTCTCCGATCCACTATCAGTACAATCCGGTAAAAACCATCAAGACCAGCATCATGGGGGCCATCAACATGCTGGGGCTTGCCAAACGGGTCAAGGCCAAAATTCTGCAGGCGTCCACCAGCGAGGTCTATGGCGATCCGTCGCTTCATCCCCAGCCCGAGTCCTATTGGGGAAATGTCAATCCCATTGGAATCCGGTCCTGTTATGATGAAGGCAAGCGATGCGCCGAGACCCTGTTTTTTGACTATTACCGTCAGAACCGGGTCAATATCCGGGTGGTGCGGATTTTCAACACCTATGGCCCCAGAATGCATCCCAATGATGGCCGGGTTGTCAGCAATTTTATCGTTCAGGCCCTGAATGGGGTAGATATCACCATTTTCGGGGATGGGTCCCAGACCCGGAGTTTTTGCTATGTGGATGACCTGGTCGATGGCCTGATCAAAATGATGAATGGCCCGGATGAATTTGTGGGGCCGGTCAACCTGGGAAATCCCGGAGAATTTACCATTGCGGAGCTTGCGGAGATCATTGTCCGGATGACCGAATCCCGATCCCGGCTGATTTTTTGTCCCCTGCCGGCGGATGATCCGATGCAGCGAAGGCCGGATATCACCCTGGCCCGCGAAAAACTGAACTGGCATCCGGGCATTCAACTCGAAGTGGGGCTGGCGACAACCATCGCCTATTTTAAAAGAATAAAAAGTAATGGTGAAATGGCGGAATGTTGAAATGGCGATATCAACATTCAACATTAAACATTCAAAATTTTTATTGATCTGTCGGAGGCATAACAATGTTTGAAAATCGAAACAGAAAAAATCGGGAAAAAGGCTTTACCCTGATTGAACTTCTGGTTGTCATTATCATTCTGGGGCTGTTATCCGCCCTGGTCGCTCCCAAATTTTTCGGAAAAGTGGATAAGGCCAAACTCAAAACCGCCAAGACCCAGATCGAACTCTTCGGGTCTGCCCTGGATGAATTCCGGCTGGATAACGGCCGATATCCCACAACCGAAGAAGGCCTGAACGCCTTGCGGGAAAAACCCGGCAACCTGGCCAACTGGGAAGGTCCCTATCTGCCCAAGGCCATTCCCATGGATCCCTGGAGCAACCCCTACCAATATCGAAGTCCGGGTGAACATGGTCCGTATGATCTCATCAGTTATGGCATGGATGGTGCTGCCGGCGGTGACGGAAATGACCGGGACATCGTGAGTTGGGAATGAATCACGCCCTGTCCGCGGTGTTGACCATTCCGGCAATCGATCAGTTTTTGCGCCGGTTTGGCAAACGGTCCGAAGCGGATGAGGCCGGTCAGACGCCCGGGTTCGATCCCGCACCGTTTCTTTCTGACATCCGGATGCTGGAAGAATCGGATTTTCCGGAGAATCCGCCGGCGGTCAATCCGTTTGCGGTCAATTTCATGAAGCGGTTCCGGTTTCTGATCATCGAGGACACCGAAGACCATGTCACGGTTGTCATGGCCGACCCCCTGGATTTCATCACCCGTGAAATTGTTCAGCGAACGGTTGTCCGGTCGGCGCTGTTCGTTCGGGCGACAGAGGAAATCATTTCCCAGTTCATTTACCGCTGGCATGAGGCCGAGGTCGATATGTCTTCCAGCGACGTGGATATGGACATGAGCCTGGAGGACCAGCTCTGGGACAATCCCGAACACCTCAAGGACATGGCCTCCGAAGCCCCGGTCATCCGGCTGGTGAACCATATCATTTCCAAAGCCATTGAAATCGGCGCATCGGACATTCATGTGGAGCCGCGCAAAGCCCATGTTCAGGTGCGGTACCGGGTGGACGGCGTGCTGATCGATCAGAATGCCATCGCCCTCAAACTGAAGGCCGCCATTTCCTCCCGTATCAAGCTGATGTCCAAGATGGATATCGCCGAGATGCGGCTGCCCCAGGATGGCCGAATCAAATTCAAGCTGGGCCGCGAAGAGATTGACATCCGCGTGTCGTCCATGCCCACGCATTTTGGCGAAGGCCTGGTGCTGCGACTGCTGCACAAGGAAAATGTCGAACTCGACATGGACAATCTGGGGTTTCCGGGCGCCATCCGCAAACGCTTCGAGTCCGCCATTGCCATGCCCTACGGCATGATTCTGGTGACAGGTCCCACCGGCTCCGGAAAAACGACCACACTCTATGCGGCCCTCAACACCATCAATTCGGCGGACCGGAAGATCGTTACGGTGGAAGACCCCATCGAATACCAGATGGACGGTGTCAATCAGGTTCAGGTTCAGCCCAATATCGGCCTGACCTTTGCGCATTGTCTGCGGACCTTTCTGCGCCAGGACCCGGATGTCATGCTGGTGGGTGAAATCCGGGATCTGGAAACCGCCGAAATCGCCATTCAGGCCGCACTGACCGGCCATGTGGTGTTTTCCACCCTGCATACCAACGATGCCGCCGGCGCCATCACCCGGCTCCAGGACATGGGGGTGGAACAGTTTCTGATCGCCTCATCCCTCATTGCGGTCCTGGCCCAGCGTCTGGTCAGACGGATCTGCCCGGCATGCAAAAAGGAAGTCATGCTGTCTGATGCGGATCGAACCCTGTTGTCGCGGGAGCTGGACATGCCGGTAGAAGAGATTCAGCCCTCGTTTTTCCGCGGCCAGGGCTGCAAACTGTGTGCGGGGTCCGGCTATCGGGGGCGTGTCGGCATTTATGAGCTGCTGCCCATCGATGAAACCATCCAGCGGGAAATTGTCAAGGGATCGGACCGGAATGAAATTTTCCGGACGGCTCTGGCCGGCGGCATGATCTCCCTGCGGATGGACGGCATGCACAAGGTGGGGCAGGGCATCACCACCTATGAGGAAGTTTTGAGAGTCATTCGATAATGCAGCGGTTCTTCTATGAAGCCCTGGATGCCCGGGGCAAACGGATCACAGACAGCGCAGAGGCCAGAACGCGCGATGATGTGCTGATCACGCTTCAGTCAAAGGGCATGATTCTCATGCGCTGGCTGGATCAGGACAAACCATCGGGCAAGCTGTTCCGGCGCTCGGGCCGGACCCTGAACAGCAAGGAACAGCTTCTGATCACCCAGGAACTGGCGCATCTGATGAAATCCGGCCTGCCCATCGACCGGGCCCTGCATATCATCATTCAATCCAGCGATGCGCCATCGATTCAGGCCATGGCCCGGTACCTGCGGGAATCCCTTCAGGGCGGCAGCAGCCTTTCGGATGCCATGGCATCCAAAACAGAGGATTTCAACGATTTGTACGTCAACATGACGCGGGTTGGCGAAATGGGCGGCATTTTGCCCCAGGTCATGGAAAAGCTGGCCGGGTTCATGGAGCGGACCGAGGAAATCAAGCGATTCATCATTTCAAGCTCGATTTATCCATCCATCCTGATGTCCATCGGCATTCTGTCGGTGGTGGTGATCATGGGCTTTGTGGTCCCGAAATTTGCGACCATTTTTACCGATATGGGCCAGAAAATCCCGGCCAGTACCCAGGCCCTGATCACGGTCAGCCAGTTTCTTCAGGACTGGTGGTGGCTGCTGATTCTGGGGATTTTGCTGGTCGTGGTTTCTGTCTGGCGATTTGCCGCAACCCCTTATGGAAAGGACCGGCTGGACCGCATCATGCTCCGTCTGCCCGGCATGGGCACCCTGCTGTTAAACATTCAGGTCAGCCGGTTTTCACGGACGTTGGGTATTCTGGTCCAAAGTGGCGTGCCGTTACTGAAGGCCCTGTCCATTGTCCGGGATGTGGTCGGCAACATTGTGGTCAAGGCCGCTTCCGAACAGATTTATCATCAGGTCAAGGAAGGCAAACGGGTCAGCCAGATCATGAAGGACCAGGCCATTTTCCCGGCCATGGCGGTTCAGATGGTGGCCCTGGGCGAGGAAACCGGCAAGATCGGCGAGATGCTTTCGACCGTGGCCGATGATCTGGATGTGCGGATTCAGTCCCGCATCAAGTCCTACCTGTCGCTTCTGGAACCCATTGCGATTCTGTTGATGGGGATCATTATCGGCGGTGTGGTCATTTCCATGCTGACAGCCATATTCGGGCTGAACGAGATCGAGTTTTAGGGAAGAGCGGAAGGCGGATGCGGTCATGGGTTTTCAGGGAGGAAATATGATGACAACGGCAGAAAAACTTTGCGATACGATAAAAGATTTCCCGGAGCCATTGATGGCGGAGTTGATTGATTTTGCACAGTTTCTAAAGGGGAAATTGCAGTCCGAAAAGATTGAAGGGATGACCGATGACATGCTGACAGCATTAAAAGGCGGGTTGGAAGGATCGCAGACCTATGCAGGTGACCCGGTTGAAATTCAGGAGAAACTGCGCAATGAATGGGATTAAATATCTGTTGGATACCAATTTCATTCTGGGCATTTTGAAATGCAATCCTGATGTTTTGGCAAATGTCGCTGCGCGCCGGATTCGAACCGATGAATGTGGATACAGTGTCATCACCCGAATGGAACTGCTTGGTTTTCACGGTATCACAAAAGCAGAAGACACTGTTATCAGAGAAAAACTTGCTCGTCTTGTTCGTATGCCTGTGACAGAAGATATCGAGGATGAGGTGATACATTTGCGTCAAATCCGCAGGATCAAACTTCCTGACGCAATTATTGCTGCAACGGCTTATTGCAATGATGCAGAGCTCCTTACACTGGATACCCGTCTATTAACGATCATGGATCATATGAATGTTCCCGACCAATGACTGACCGCGGATTCACCTTTATCGAACTGATCGTCGTGATGATTCTGTTGGCCTTTGCCGGGTCCCTGGTGTATGTCAATGTGGGCCGCTCAGTCGGGGGCAACCAGGCCAAGATGTTTGCCCGGGAACTGACCGTCATGATGAAAACAGCCAGACGGCTTGCGGTGGAACAGGGCGCGCCGGCCACGCTGGTTATCTCGGCGCAGGACAGGACCTGCCAAATCGACGGGGAAACGCGTACCCTGAAAATTCCGGAACAGATTCAAGTGGATGCCGAGGCCATTCAGTTGCGGGATGACGGCGGGATTGAATTGGCATTTTATGCAGACGGCAGCACCAACGGCGGAATTTTGAGCATTCTTGTGGACAACACGCTGCGCTACCGCATCGGGGTGGATGTTCTGACCGGTGCCATTCAGGTCAAAAGCGGTGACGGGGTGACGGGTGACGGGTGACGGGTGACAAGTGACGGGGTGACGGGTAACGGGTAACGGGTGACGAGTGACGGAACGCGAACGAAAAATTGGTTTGAAAAAAATGGCAGAGCGTCTGAAGACAGGGATGGCCCAGCGCCATTCAGCCGTCAGCCGTCACCCGTCACTTGTCACCCGTCACCAGTCACCCACAACCCGTCACTCTCCCGCCTTTACCCTCCTCGAGGTCCTCGTAGCCCTGGTCATCATCGGCATCAGCCTGGGTGTGGCGTTCGAGGCCCTGTCCGGTTCCCGAAGACTGGGCCGCAAAGCCGATGACATCATCGCGGCGACCCGGGTCATGAACAATCTGCTGGCCAATTCCCTGATTATCGAGGAAGTTCTGGAAGAAGGCTACAGCCGTTCCGCCGTTACCGGAGAGATGCCCGATGAGCCGGACTGGCAATATGAAATTGACGTTCAACCCCTGGATATGGAATCGGACGATGACGACATGCCCATCGAGCTTCTGGACATGGCATCCGTCACCTTCTGCGTGATGCCTGTTTCGGAAGGCCAAAACAGGCGGTTTTGCCTCACGCGCTGGATGCGCATTTCAACCGGATCAACACAGGTTTTGTCACCGCTAACAAATGATAATACAACCCCGTTCAAAACCGGCGCCATTCCGGCGGCAAAAACGCAATAATTCCGGATTTACACTTCTGGAAGTGATCATCGCCATTGTCCTGACCGCTGCCGTGACCCTGATCGGGGCCATGGCCCTTCGGCTGGCGGTTCAGGCCGGTGAGCGGACCGGGGCCGAGGGTGAAAGCCGTCAGGTCGTGACGGCATTGACCGCCCTGTTGCGGCGGCAGCTTGCCGGATATATGCCGTTGCCCGGTCAAACTGCCGGATTATCCGGATCAACCGGAATGCCGATGACCGGAACCGGGGTCAAAAGCATATCCGCAGAATCCATTTCTGAAACCAGTTTTTGCGGCGCCGAAACCGAACTGACGTTCTTTACATCCCATGCGCTTCAGGGGTCCCATCTTCAGGGCATGCAGCGGGTCACGTATATATATAATGAAGAGACCCGGATATTGACCATCCATGATCAGATTGTGACCCGCCGCGATGATCTGGACGAGACGCTGGATCCGTTTTCCGAAAATTTTGACGAGACCATTCTCCCGGTCAGCACCATCGGGGATGTGGATGCGTTTTATCTGGCCTATGCCAACGAAGAATATCCGGATCCGGGTGATCCCGACTACTGGGAGCCCGAATGGCCCTGCGACGGGGCCATGACAGAATTGGGCATGGAGATACCGGTCATGGTGGCGCTTGAACTGACAGTGGGAACCGGCAAGGGCCGCATCTCCGGCAAATGGCTGTTTCCGGTTGGACGCCCGTGACACCATATCATTACAAACGTTTGCTCACATCCTCCCGGGGCAGCACCCTGATCATGATTCTCTGGATACTGGTCCTGGTGGGATTTCTGGTGGTGGAACATGCGGCCCACAACCGGGACAAGGCTGCGCTGGCCGGAAACGCCAGACAACGCCTGATGCGGGATCAGGCTGTTTTATCGGTTCTGGATGTCATTGGTTCCGCTGCCTGGCCATTGCCCAAGGCGGACCAGGCCATGGGCAAATGGTTCAAGGTCGAATTCGATGATCAGGACATATGGGTCCGGGTGGACAGCGAGTCCGCCCGCAAGGATCTGAACACCGCGGATGAAGCCACGGTTCGTCAGGAACTGTCCAAAATTTTGGGCATCGATGCGCCGGATGAAACGGAAGACCGGATTCTGGAACAGGCCGATGAATTGACCGATGCCCTGTTTGACTGGCGGGACCCGGACAGCCTGGAGCGGACTTATGGTGCGGAAGACGACGCCTATATCGATGCGGAATTGTCCTGGCTCCCGGCCAATGGTCCGTTCAAGGTGTTTACCGAGCCGCTTCTGGTTTTGGGGATGACAACCGAACTGTTCTGGGGCAGGCCCCTGGATCTGCTGCTGATCGATCTGGAAGAACAGGACCTGGCACTGAAAGACACCACGGGTGATCGGCGGCGATCCCCAAAAAACCGTGAGGGGGAATCTGACAAACGGGATCGGCTGGGGCTGATTGAAAACGAGACCATTCGGGATTTCTGGGATGTGTTCACCATTTATGGCAAGGACGTCACCCGGGTCACGATGCTGATTGTCGGGCAAGACCGGGGATATACGCTGGTGGCGGCGTTTCTGAAAAAAAAATCCGGAAAATCATCTGTTCTGGAAATGCAGGAAATGTCGTTTGGTGACAAAGACGTTCAGGAGCGTCTGGCGGAAATGGATGAACTGATCACCCGAACCACCAGCCCGTGGAAGGTTTATCGGGCGGTGTCGGCTGAGGACTGATGGCGGATGACAGAGGACGGAGGACGAATGCCCCCTGCCCTCTAAACCCTGACAACTGGAAACTGATCTTCTATGCGCGTGCTGCACGTCGGCAAATTTTATCCGCCAGTTGCGGGTGGAATCGAAAATTTTCTGGGAGATTTGCTGCCGGCCCTCGAAAAAATGGGGGTTTCGGCCGCGGCGCTGGTTCATGATGACCCGAACGGGGGGGCAACTCCGGACACCGGCCTTCCCCGGATTTATTGGGCGCCGTGCAGCGGAACCCTGCTGTATGCACCGGTAAGCCCGATGTTTCCAAAGATCATGGCGCAGGCGATCCGGGAATTCCGGCCGGATATCCTGCATCTGCATGTTCCCAATACATCGGCATTCTGGGCCCTGGTGCTGCCGGCGGCCAGAAAGATACCCTGGGTGATCCACTGGCATGCCGATGTGATATCGTCACAAATCGATCGCCGAATGGCCTTGGCCTATCAGATATACCGCCCGGTAGAACGACTGTTTTTGCAGCATGCAACATGTATTATCACCACATCCCGGGCCTATCTGGACAGCAGCCCCACACTGGCGCGGTTTCGGAACAAATGCCGGGTGGCGCCTCTGGGACTGGATCATCATCGGGTGGATGTCCCCACAGCAGAAGACCGGCAATGGGCCGATCAGGTCTGGGGCCGGACCGGTCACCGGATTCTGGTGGTCGGCAGGCTGACCTACTACAAGGGGCATGATGTCGTGCTGAACGCCATGTCAGAATTGCCGGAGGCCAAACTGGTGGTGGTGGGGGATGGCGAGCGGGAAACCAGTCTGCGCCGTCAGATTGCGGCCAATGGTCTGGATGACCGTGTCCGGTTGACCGGTCTGCTGCCGGAATACCGGTTGCATGCCCTGATGGCAACCTGCGACTGCCTGTGCCTGCCCTCGATCGAGCGGACAGAGGCATTTGGTCTGGTGCTTCTGGAGGCCATGCGTTTTGCAAAACCGGTTGTGGCCAGCGATATTCCGGGTTCGGGTGTGGGCTGGGTGGTGGATCACGGGGTAACCGGGCTCCTGGTCCGGCCGGGACATGCCGGTGATCTGGCCGCTGCCCTGCATACGGTTCTGGACAGTCCGGCTGTAAAATTGCACATGGGACAGGCAGCCCTTGACCGGTTTTATGCGCATTTTCAGATCGATCCGGTTGCATCGCAGATTGTTCTTGCGTATAAAGGGATCTGGGGAGAGGGGTCAGGGAACAGGGTGCAGGGGGGCAGGCCGTCCACNNCGTCCACTACGTCCACCAGCATCAACACCCAAAAAATATGTCAAAACCAACCCCAAAAATAGCGGTAATCATACCCGCCCTCGATGAGGCAGACACCATTGCCCGGGTAATAACGGGCATTCGGGACAACACACGCGCCAAAATTGTGGTCATCGATGACGCCAGCACAGATGACACCATTCAGCAGGCCAGACGCGCCGGGGCCACGGTGCTGCCCCTGACCGTCCGGCTGGGGGCCTGGGGCGCCATTCGAACCGGCATGCGGTATGTCGCCCAGCACAATCATGTGGATATCGTGGTGACCATGGATGCCGATGGCCAGCATGATCCGGCGTTTATCCCGCATCTCATCGATCCGGTATTGACGGATCATGCGGATATGGTTATTGGTTCCTGTGTTTCGCGGGGCAGCATTTTCCGGAAAATAACCTGGGCGTTTTTTCGCCGGTTCAACGGTTTTGACCTGATGGACCTGACATCCGGGTACCGGGCATACAGCCGGGCAACCCTCGATGCCGTCATGAGTCTCGATACGGCCCTTCTGGATTATCAGGATATCGGGGTGCTGCTGGCGCTGCGCAAGGCAGGACTGCGGATTCTGGAAGTTCCGGTCGGCATGTGCCCAAGGATAAAAGGACATTCCCGGGTCTTTCATACCTGGTGGGATGTGTTCATCTATCTGACGGTCACAACCATTTTATGTGTATCCAAAGTCAAAATTCCAAAATTGTCCCTCAACCGGCGATAATGAACCGAACGCCGGACGGCAAATGGAGACGCAACCGATGCAGACGAAAAATCAGGGGATGTTTCAAATGGACCGGGGCATGAGAAAGGAAGTTCTCGATCTCATCGACGAGCGCATCGAACAGGCTCAGGTTTTCCGGACCGACATTGTTCAAATGAAAACCATGATGCATGAGATCATCGGTATTCAGAAACATACCGACGCCCGAATGGACCGGCTGTCCGAAACCATGCAGTCACTGACCGATGCCCAGAACCGGACCGACGCCAGCCTGAAAAAACTGGCCGATGCCCAGAACCGGACCGACGCCAGCCTGGAAAAACTGGCCGAGGCTCAGAACCGGACAGAAATCAGTATTAAAGAACTGACAACTGCCCAAAACCGGACCGAAGCCCGGATGGAAGAACTGGCCGATGCTCAGAAACACACCGAAATCACGGTCGCCAATCTGGTCAAAAAGGTGGACAACCTGGGCGCCGAGTTGGGCGGGCTGTCCCGCAGCATGGGTTATGCCATGGAAAATGAAGCCTACCGCAAACTGCCGATGCATCTGAAAGAACGATACGGCATCGAGATCCGGGATCGGATGATCCGGCTGCTTCTGGATGGCGACGAGATCAATTTTTTCGCCCATGCCAAAAAGGACGGACAGGATGTCGTGGTGGTGGGAGAAGCGGAACTCAAATTTTCCAGTGTCGGCAANNTCATTCCCATGATCATCACGCATTTTGCAATGCCCCAGGCACTGGCGGCAGCCAAAAAGAAAGGGGTTATCGTCATTCAGAGTTTTGAATGGTAACACATGAAATCCATCACACCTTTTTTATCACCGGCGCAACTGACTTCCCTGGTGATTGGCATCTCGATCGGGTGCATCATCCTGACACTGGTCCGAAAAAACCATCTGCTGATCGGAAATTCGGTCTGGTGGCTGGTTCTGGCCGGGGCCAGCATCATTCTGGGGGTTTACAGCAGGCTGATCGATATCATCGGCCGGTTTTTGGGTATCCATTATCCGCCCATCCTGCTGGTCATCCTGGCAACCGGCGTCATTCTGATCAAAATGCTGACCATGGATTTGAAACAGTCCGAACAGGAAAGAAAGATTCGACGGCTGGCGGAAAAACTGGCGATTCTGGAGGGAGAACGCTATCCGGAACCCCTTCCCCGGGCCGGGCAATATCCGGATGGGGATAATATGCCCAATCCCGCAATGGTCTCTTCCAACAGTACGGAACACCCCACGATAACATGAAAAAGTCCCGGAAAAAGGCAATCGGCAAGGCTGGCGACAGCAGCCATGTCATCAAACCGCCTGTAGCGGTTACCGTGTCGCGGATGGACGACTGGTGGGTCGGCCCGCTGATCCTGGCGATGCTGGTGGCCATTACCTATGGCCATACACTGGATGTTCCCTTTTATCTGGATGATTTTTCATCCATTCAGGAAAATCCGGTCATTTATCAGTGGGATGGCAGCCTGCGCCAGTTGTGGCGGTATTCCGCCATGCGCATCATTGCCTATCTGTCCCTGGCGCTGAATTATCAGATGCATGCGTTTCAGGTAACCGGCTATCATGTCGTCAACATCCTGATTCATATTCTGGCCGGCATGGCTGTTCTGGGATTGCTGAAAGGGCTGGTCCGGACACCGGCTGTCAGCCAGGCATTTTCCACATCCGAAAAGACCTGGATTCCGCTGGCCGCAGCCATCCTGTTTGTGCTGCACCCGCTTCAGATTCAGGCCGTCACCTATATCGTGCAACGCATCGCTTCCCTGGCAGCCCTGTTTTATGTGCTCTCCATGGCGGCATTCATTCAGGCCAGACTGGCGGATCAGCAACGGAATCGCGTCATCTGGATCATTCTGTGTGTCGTATCGGCCGGATGCGCCATCCTGACCAAGCAGAATACGGCCACCCTGCCGTTCAGCCTGATGCTGCTGGAATACGGGTTTTTTCAGACATCCCCGAAAAAGCTGGGTGTTATCATACTGGCGGGATGTATCGCGCTTCTGGCTGCGGGTCTCATTCTGGTCGGCGTATTTGACTACAACCCGTTTTCGCTTCAAAAAATGCTGGCAATGACCCGGGAAACCACCACGATATCCCGGGTATCCTATCTGGCAACCCAGCTCTGGGTGTTGCTGCGGTATATCCGGTTGTTTTTCTGGCCAAACGATCTGCACATCGATTATGATTTTCCTCTGATTGACGGAATGTATAACGGTCAGGCCCTGATCGGTCTGCTCATTCATGTCGGAATTATCGGCCTGGGTATATGGCAGTTGAAAAAGCATCCGCTGCCGGCATTCGGGCTGCTGTTTTTTTACCTGGCCCATGCCGTGGAATCCAGTATTATTCCGATCCGGGATGTGGTATTTGAACATCGCACCTATCTGCCCAATCTGGGTTTGATTATGGTCTGCACGTGGTTCATCCTGTTCGGGTTGAAACGCTGGATACCGTTCAACGCCGCCGTTGCCATTTTTTTGGTGATGGCGTGCGGTCTGGGGACCGCGACCTGGCTGCGAAACCAGCAGTGGCGGGATCCCATTGCGTTATGGAAGGATAATGTCAGAAAAGCGCCCGGAAACAAACGCGGCTGGGATATTCTGGGGAAGCATTACCTTCAGGCGGGTCAGCCGGAAAATGCCCTGGTCGCCCTGAATCACGCAATGGATCAGAGCGATATCGGAAATGACCTGTCAAATGGATCGGCCAGCGTAGAAACGATTTTAAATATCGTGGTGGCGCACAAGCATCTCAAACGCTATGACCGGGGGCTGGCCATAATCGATCAGGCCCTGCATAAGGACATGTCCCCCATGAATCGGTCAAAATTTTATGTTAATCGGGGCAATATCCTGTTCGATCAGCAGCATCTCGATCAGGCGGAGGCCGCGTTTCGGGAAGCCATAAAAATCTATCCGGCCGGACTGACCGCGCGCATCAACCTGACGGTCATTCTGGGGTTTACCAACCGCATTGCCGAAGGCGAAGCCCTGTGCCATGAGGTGCTGGCCATCGATCCCAACAATGATGCGGCCAAACGCAATATAGCCCTGCTGGCGGATTTGAAAAAAGGTATCAGGGGGCAGGTTGCAGGTAAAGATCGGAAATAATCATTTTACCGTGAAAAAGGCATTCGGCGGAATGCTTCCCTCTGTTCGTAGTGTGCCCGTAAGGGCATTTAAAAAAAACGCCTGACGGCGTCAGTCACTACGAACAGGTCTGATTTTTAAAACATAACACGTAAAACGCAAAACATCTGTGTCAAAACAAATCCTGGGCATATATCTCGATAAAACCACGCTTCAGTACGCGTGCGCCGAAAAAAAAATCGTCTCCTGGCATCTTCAAAAGCCGGCTCCGACACTGGAGCCGTTTGGAGAATCGCCGGATGGCGATATCCAGGGGCTTAAGGACTTTCTTCGAAAAATACCGGCTCAAAAAAACCGGCAGCTTTTTATTCTGCTTCCCGGAAACCGGTTTGTATCCCGGGATGTCAGGCTGCCGGCCATGGCCCTGGAAGACGCCCTGATTGCGGTTCAAAACATGCTCGATCTGGTCTGTCATTTGCCCGTGGCCGAAATTTTTCATGACATCCTGCTGTGCAAACTGCCGGATAAAACCATCAATGCCCTGATCATCTATGCGCCCAAACGGGACATATTGCCGGTGTTGGACATTGTGCGCGAAACCGGTCATGAACGGTCCTTAAAAGCCGTTGCACCCATCGCACTGGGCTTGGGCGTCTGGCTGAACCTGCAAAAGCAGCCCATGCCCCTGGGTCTGGTAACCTCCGGCGATGAAATGGATATTTCCATTTTCACAACGAACGGCTGTCTGTATTCCGCGTCGGTCAGCCTGGCTCCACCCGCAGAAGGGACGTCAGGCGGGGAGAAAAATGATGAAGCGGTTGATATGGGACGTGAACCATTGCATCTGAAAGGCCTGATCGCCGCCGTTTCCAGCCAAATGAAATTTTCCGATGACCGGTTTTTCAGCCTGCACCCGGGAACCGGTCTTCAAACCCTGGTGGCCCAACCCTGCCACGGGCTGAAATTTTTTCAGGACATCCCCGGCCCGTTCATGGCCGCGGCGCTGGCCTATGGTTTCAACCCCGGCCAGAATATTTCCATTTCCGGTTCACCCACCCGGCTGCACATATTCCCCTGGTGGAAAACCTGGCTCTTGATCGGATTTTTTTCCGCCATTCTGCCCATTGTCTGGACCTGGCATACCACCCGGCAGATCGATGTCAACATGGCGGAAATCGCGCAATTGAAAACCCGGAACCGCCAGCTTTCGGATGTCATACGCCCCCTGGAAAAAAACCGGGATGCGGACGCGGGCAAAAAACTTCTGATTGATGAACTGAATACCTTCATGAACACCCGGCCGAAGGTGTTTGCCTGGATCAACGGCATTGCCGACAAGGTGCCGGCCGGAACCTGGTTTTCGCGCTTGACGCTGACCGACCGGGATCTTGTGGTTCAGGGTCAGAGCAAGGACGCGATCCGGGTATTGGAGGCGCTGCGCAATCTGGACGTTGTCGAGCAGGTCAAGCTGATGGGCACGGTCACCAAGGGACCTGACGGCATGGAACTGTTCAGCATGAGTATTCGGATGCATGAACCAGAGCTTTCTGACAGGACTGGTCAAAAACCGGCGGAAAAAGAATGAATCTCAACCAGCGACATCGCCGCCACTTTCTGGCTGCCGCGTTTCTGGCGGTCTGTCTGCTTTCCTGGTGGGCTCAGGTGTATGATCCCCTCCAGGAGAAAATGCAGGAGCAACAGGACGATATTGCCAAACAGGAAAAGGACTACCGGCAGCTTTTGGTTCAGCAGGAGCAGTTGGCCCCTTACCAGCACCCGGACCCGTCCCTGGATGAAGACCTTGCCCGTCTGACCGGTCAACTGGCCCTGGGCAGGCAGTTGGAGGAATTGAATCCCGGCATACAGACCGTGATTCAGGAACAGGTGGAAAAAAACGGCATGACCTTCAAATCATACAAGGATCTGCCGCCTGTTGTCTGGAAGCGCCATGTGGTCGTCAGAACAGAACTGCAACTGGAAGCCGGGCTGGAAAATCTGGCCAATTTTTTGCAGTTTCTGGAGAATATGCCGCGTATGGTCCGCATCGAGAAATTGACGGTTACGTCCCGGCGCGCCAAAGAGGTCAATCTGCTGGTATCCATTCAGTTGGGGGCATTATACATAGAGGAAACATTTCGACCATAAACAGTATCGTGCTTGCAGAGACAAGGCATGCCAAGTCGCCAAGTTCCCAAAGTCCATAAAGTCCATTATGTACACTATGTCCATGACGTTAATATCGCCCAAAAACGTCCACCCCGTCCAGCAACCAAAGGACAGGGCTCAACCCGTGCATCCGTTTCACCCAAAGATTTCAATTTTAGAACAGACAGAGGCAACCCGCTCATGATCATGAGAAAAACCTGCAAAAATAATTCACAATCGTCACAGCCACCCCAAATCAGGGCCAATATGTTTTCCCCCTCTTCCAATCGGAGAAAATTTTACCTGTTGGCACTGGCAATTCTCCTGATATCCGGTTGCGCCGGCCAAAAACCGTTTATGACCACACCGGAATCCCCTGAAAAAAATCCCTTTATCCGGATTGCATCCGACACCCCCGATGACAGCCCGGATCTGGAAAAACCCCTGTCGGATCGTCAGCCCAAAGCCACCCCGGTTGAACCCGCAACCCCGCCCAAACCCGCGACGCCGGAGACCAAACGCAAAACCGGATCGCCATTTGGGGATTTTATCGCCTCAGCCAAAAAAGGGGCCAAACCATCCGAACCTGCCCTGGACACGGCGGCATCCGACAAAAAAGTGCATGTGGAGCTGGCCTTTGACAATGCCGATCTGTACGAGGTGCTGGATCTGGCCTTTTTCGAGCTGTATGGCATCAGCTACATGATCGATCCGTCACTCAAGGCCCAGGTGACGTTTCATATTTCCGGAGACTACACCCGCCAGGAATTTATAGACCTGTTCAACGACATATTGCAGTTGAATGCCCTGGCGGTCGTCAAGGGGCCGGGCAGCATCTACAAGATCGTTCAGAAGGCGGGTACGCCGGGCGCCGGAAACACCGGCCTGACGCCGGAAGACCAGCAGCCGGCGGCTCCCGGCGATATCACCCGGCTCATCCGGCTGCACTATGCCAGCGCACCCATGGCCGCGGCCTCCATCGCCCCGTTTCTGTCACGGGGCGCGGTCACGGTTCAGGACAACCTCAACAACGGCCTCATCATCACGGATACCGCGGACAATATCGACAAGGTCATTGGCATACTGGGGGTGCTGGATGTTCCCTTTTTCAAGGATACGTCCTGGAAAATTTTTCCGGTAAAATCGGTTGACGCCTCGGATCTGGCCAAGGATTTGTCCCAGGTGCTGAAATCCGGCGGACTGTACAGTCGTCCGGGAGTCAACCCGGGCAGCTTTGAAGTCATTCCGGTCGTTACCATGAATGCGCTTCTGGTGGTATCCCGCTGGCCGGAAATTCTGGATCTGGTGTCCGAGTGGATTGCGGCCATGGACCAGGTGCCCAGCACCGGCAGCCAGGTGTTTGTGTATTTTGTGGAAAACGGCACCGCTGCCGATCTGGCCGATATTCTGTCCCAACTGTATGGGGGATCGGCCAAGTCCAGCCGAACCAGCAAATCCAGCAAGACCAGCCGAACCAGCAGATCCACCACCGGCAGCAAAGCAAGCACAACCCGTGCAACCGTACCCCAGACAGCCGCATCGGCGGCTTCGGTTTCACCCGGCGGAGACATTATCGGCGATGTGGAAATCATTGCGGATGAATCCAACAACGCCATTGTCA
>DFZE01000132.1:33492-37756 GCA_002382065.1 Desulfobacteraceae bacterium UBA4064 | reverse complement strand
GCCTTTGTTGCGACTGACGCCTTGAAAAGCCTCCGGCCATCCCCGACCGATAACGCACCCAAAATCTTTATCTTGAAAGCTATATGAATACACTTTCCGGAATTGTCTTTCCTGCAGGCAATGGTTACACAATTTCATCCTGAATCCGGTTGTCAAACACCCGCTTGCTCTTCCGCTCGGACCGGGGTAACGATCCATAGGGTGCGATTTCAACCAGGGGGGTTACCAGGACCTTGCGTTTGACCTGATAAATCAGATTCCGGGCAAGAATCTCATTTCGATCTTCTCCGGTTTCCCTTGCCCGTTCCACGACAATACGCATCACCCCGCGCTCAGAATCGTCCCGGTACAGATGAATCTGATATTCGGATCCCAGGCCGGAAATGGTCGAAATGATCTGGTCAATTGTGGAGGGGTAGATATTCACCGCGCGGAATTTGAACATGTCATCGCTTCGGCCCCGGATTCGGGAATGCCTGGGCAGAATCGACCCGCAGGTGCAGGGGCCGGGAATGATCCGGGTGATATCCCGTGTACGGTATCGAATCAGCGGAACCGCCTCTTTGCACAGCGTGGTGACCACCATTTCACCCCATTCCCCATCTGGAACCGGTTTGAGCGTATCCGGATCGATGATTTCCAGAATATAATAATCGCCCCAGTAATGAATGCAGTCATGATCCGGACATTCGATTCCGGTTCCGGGTCCATAAAGCTCGGTCATGCCGGGAATATCAAACAATTCCGCATTGCCCAAAAGCTCGGATATTTTTTTGCGCATGGACACAGAGGCCCGCTCCGAACCATAAATGACTTTTTTGAGATTGATCTGATCGATCAGTCCCCGCCGATTCACCTCTTCTGCCATCAGAAGCCCCATTGACGCGGTGCAGCACAATACCGTAGGCTGAAGGTCCACCAGAAACTGGCATTGCATATCCACATTTCCGGGACCGATTGGAAGGGCCATGGCACCCAATTTTTCACATCCCAGTTGAAAGCCGATACCGGCCGTCCATACGCCATACCCCACGGCAATCTGAACCCGGTCGGATTCATTGACCCCCGCCATTTCATAGGCCCGTGCAAAAAAGTGGCGCCAGTCATCCACATCCTTTTGTGTATAGCAGAGATTTTTCCGTTTTCCTGTTGTGCCACTGCTGGAATGAATTCGAACAATTTTTTCAAATGGAACCGATCTCAGCGGAAACGGATATCCATCCCGAAGATCGTCAGCCGAGGTGAACGGCAGTTTTTGAATATCGGAAAGGGTCCGGATATTCCCGGGAACAATACCTGCCCCATCAAGCTTGGCCCGATATTCCGGCGAGTGCTGAAAGGCATGGGCAACCGTCCATTGGAGGCCCTTGAGCTGATGGGCATTCAGTTCATCAACAGAATGAATGTCCGGCATGAATCGATAATTCGGCATGATGATGTCCTTTTTCAATCAAATCGCAATGCTTGTAACGCGTTTTCAGATCCCGGGTTTTCCAGTTCTTTTCCGGTCAGCCGATAAACCGTCCACCCGTTCATGGGCAAGGCCCCCAGACTTTCATAGAACTGAATGGCGGGCCGGTTCCAGTCCAGAACCGCCCATTCCAGCCGCCCACAGTTCCGCTCTTTCACAATGCCTGCAAGACGGGAGAACATGGCCTTTCCCATTCCTTTGCCACGAAATGCCTTTTTGACATACATATCTTCGATATAGATGCCCGGTTTTCCCAGAAAGGTGGAAAAATTATGAAAAAACAGGACATATGCGATATCCTGGCCTTTGTAGCTTCCGATCAGAACTTCCGCTGTTTTTCGGTTCCCGAACAGGGAATTTTCCAGAATGCTTTCAGTGGCAACCACTTCATCCAGAAGTTTTTCATATTTCGCCAAATCGCAAATCAGGGCAAGTATCAGGGGAATATCAGATGGTGTTGCAAACCGGATGGATATATCGGGGTTGGTCATGTTGGTGTTATTTCTACCTTATCAGGCCGATCGCAGGAAACATTGTATCTTTGTGGATAACAGTCCGCAGTTCATTTTGTTGGCCCTGGACATTGACATGAACCATTTGGCGTATTTGTGAAAAATTAACCAAAATGGCTGTAAAAATGAACAGGGCCAGATTGTTCTGCCAAACCGTCTGTCATCAGCCATCTGTAAACTGATTTATTGTTTGGAAACACTTGTCAACTGGGTCGCTTTGGACATTTTTCCGCCACCTTTTGCAGTCGCTTCCCCGGTCCCGCTGAGACCCACCATAGTCTGACTGTAGAACAGTCCTTTTCCATTTCCACTGGCATCAACCGTCAGTTCAACCATGCCCATTGACGCTCCCTTGCCGGCAACATTTTCGGCGCCGGATCCATACAGGGGCTTTGCTGTCAGGATGGAAATGGTGTATTTCCCGCCGGCAGAACGGGAGGACGCCATATTGATGGGAATACTTTTGCCACTGACCTGAATCGAACCATGATTAAAGGTTCTGAGTGTCTCCAAAAACTTCAGGGGATCATTCTGGACTGCCATCAACTGGTCAAGTTCTGCTTTCGCTGAATAACTCGCCAATTGAATGGTAATGGTGTTTCCGGCTCCGGCTCCAGTTGATGCCGAGCGTTTCATTCTACCTTTTGGGGCCGCATCGTCACCACCTGCAGCTGCGCCTTTTCCCTTTATACTCGACTGGCCGGTGGTAGCGACATATGTGCCAAGCGGCGCCTGGGCATAGACCGCTGTAACCATGAAACAGAAAATAAATCCGATGATCATGAAACCAATACGTGATGTTTTCATTGAATCCTCCTTTTAACTAAGAGATTGATAATTCAGATCGGTCATGGGCAGACAGTTCTATTATTCTTCTAAACTTTTCCAGGCAGTCTTTCAATAATAAATTAATTGGCAGATCATCTCCGTATAGATAATACAGTTTGAAACTGGATTCAAAAGCCCGGTATCGATATATCCGCAAAAAAAACCGATTTATGAATTCCACGATTTGAAATTGACAAAACCGCATTCGTATTTAAAATAAACCCAGTCTGACAGAACAGTTTTGGTAAAATGGAATTCAAATTTTCATATCGTATCAAATCATTTTTGCAACAAGGAGGATTTAATGTACAAATACGAATGCCCCTGTGGTTATGTGTATGATCCGGCAATCGGTGATCCGGAAAACGGCATTGCGGCGGGAACCGCTTTTTCGGACCTCCCGGAAGACTGGGTCTGCCCAAAATGCGGCGCCGAAAAACAGTTTTTCGAAAAAGTTTGACCCGGAGAAATATCTGACGGACAGGCGGCACACCGGCTTGATCATCCGGTTTTGCCGCCTGTCCGTCAGCCTGATTTTACCGCCCAGATAACGCCCTGCTGATAGATTGATTTTGTTACACTCCCGCCCGTGCCGGCAGTTTGATCATATCCCAAACGGTCATGCACCATATCTTTTGATATATTCTTTTACTCGTACTTTTTTCAGTGTTCGCTGAGAACTCATGTAGCGGACTGTTCCAAAAACCGGCCGTTCAGGTCCCCAGGCCCGGTCATAGCGACCCAGAACCCAGAATATGCCTGAATAAGAATTGGGATCCCTGCCATCCAGGGCATACCGGTTGTTGAGCTCAATCATGATCGATAACGCCGCCTCAGGGGACTTTGACCAGTGAAGGATTTTCTTGCCCCACAGCATCCTCAGATAATTGTGAATCCGTCCTTCCCGAACAAGCTGATTCTGGGCGGCATTCCACAATGCATCATGGGTTTTTGCATTTTCAAAAACCGCCATGTCATAGTCATGTGGCCGTTGGTCCGTGGAATGTTTTGACAATGTGGCCCCGACCCATCCTGACAGGGTGTCATACCGGTCATAATTCTCCTGCCTGAAGCATCGATTAAAGCCTATTTCCCGCCAGACAATCAGCTCCTCCAAAAATGCCGCTGCGCCATCTGTCATTCCCCAAAACCCGGAGGCCTTTCCGGTTACCTTTTTGCGCAGGCGATTGCGTGACCAGGATTCCCGCTGAAACACGCTGTTGAGTATTTCATGGCTTGAAATAAATCCAAAATGCAGATATGGAGATAACTGACTGGTTGAATCCATATCCGGATGATTTCTTGTCAGGTGACAGGTTTCCAGGGTATTCAGAAAAGACGCCAGTTTTTCACATGCTGTGGGGTGTCCTCCCATGCGATTTACCGGGTTTATTGAGTGATTGATGGGAAGCGTATTTAAAAAAAGGGGCTATCCATTTCGCTGGCCTTAAAA
>DFZE01000132.1:17866-33459 GCA_002382065.1 Desulfobacteraceae bacterium UBA4064 | reverse complement strand
GCCAGCGAAATGGATAGCCCCTTTAAAAAATCCGCTAATGCATTCTCATCCAATTGATGCACAGTTGACGGGGGCCATTGTGCCATGATGTCATTTGGAAGTGCTTCGCGATGCGGCAACCTGTCCACACGCAGCACATCTGCATCCGGCATGCAATGGATATATCCGGCAGGTGTTTTTGGAGCCATCTGCGAAATGAATACGCGGTAGTAAACATCTGGTCCATTGACCGGAGTGGTATGATGCCGTTGGAATCGATCAGCTCCAGCCGGACCGGACAGATGCGGGAAGCGGCCCGGATCATGTTGGGCAGAAAAAAACAGGGATAATCGTCGGTCACCACAATGCTGGCCTGGCGGGAGAGGGCTTTCAGCAGACCCTTGCCGCTGTGCAGCCGGGTTTCGACATACGGCTAGTAATGAATCCGCGTATTCTGAAATGCCTGATGATTGCATTTCATCCCCTGAAGAATGAAGGTATGGAAGCGGTCACAGGCCCAGGGATAATCACAGCGAAGGGCCTCGAGAACAACCAGGGACTTTTGCAGCTTTACAGACAGTTCAACGGCCCGCTGAAGCGAGAAATTTGAAATACGGTCGCCTGAATGCGGTCATCCAGTACAGGACAAATCGGCCGTCTGGCGCAATTGCTGCGTCATTGGCTGACCGAATGCGAATGCCGGGAACCGATCTGCTGTTCATAAACCATCTTTCCCTTAACCCGAAATACAGGTTGCATGATGATAAACCAAATGAAGGCGATACTGAAGGCAAATGCAATGGGTGTTTTGGCAACCAGCTCAGACACCATCCCCCATTGTTCATCAATGGCCTATATCACGAATGATGACGGGGATCGACTGTTTTTTGTCACACGAAAAGAGACACGGAAATACCGGACAATCCGTCAGAATCCATGCGTCAGTTTTCTGGTGGACACCCGCATGTCCCATAAAGATCGCCAGGCGATCCAGGCATTGACCGTTTCCGGAAAATGCGCAATGGTGACGGATATGAATACGGCTTCGCGGCTGCTTGTTGAAATGGCCCAACAACACCCCCATCTGAATGAAATCATGCATCATCCGGATGTTGCGATTCTGGAATTCCGGATTGAATCCATGCAGTTGCTGAAGGGCCCGGTGGAGCAGCATGTGCAACAGCTCAATTCGTCAACCGATTCGCTTCAGGAAACAAATGATGCAATGGACATTGCCCGGAGGGTCATCCATGACTAAAAAACCGATATTGGTCGCCGGATCGACCGGCTATGTGGGCGGCAGACTGATCCCCCTTCTTCTAAAAAATGGGTATCGGGTTCGGGCCATGGCCCGATCCCTGGAAAAAATGGGATGCCGGTCCTGGGCTCACCATCCCTCCGTGGAACTGATTCAGGCCGACATGATGGATATGGATTCTCTCAAACAGGCTGCTGCCGGATGCCATGCCGTGTTTTACCTGGTTCATTCCATGAATGCGAGGGGACACCGTTTTGCAGAGACAGACCGGATTTCCGCCAAAAATATGGTTGCGGCCGCGGAGCATGCCGGTCTGGCGCGCATCATTTATCTCGGAGGACTGGGGGAAACCAATTCAAACACACTGAGTGTTCATCTGCGTTCCCGCCATGAGGTCGGACAAATTTTACAGTCCGGCACGGTTCCCTGCACCGAGTTGCGCGCTGCCATGATTCTGGGTTCCGGAAGTGCATCGTTTGAAATTCTGCGATATCTGGCCGAACGCCTTCCGGTCATGATCACCCCGAAATGGGTATCCACCCCCTGCCAGCCAATCGCCATAAGCAATGTGCTGAATTATCTTGCCGGATGCCTGAACTGTCCGGCAACAGCCGGAAAAGTACTGGATATCGGCGGCCCGGATATCCTGACGTATCGGGACATCATTCAGATTTATGCCAAGGAAGCCGGCCTGTCCCCCAGATGGATCATTCCGGTTCCGTTTTTTACACCCCGCCTCAGTTCGTACTGGATTCATCTGATCACCCCGGTTCCTGCCTCCATTGCCATTCCCCTTGCCGAAGGACTTGGCGTACCGGTTGTCTGCCGCAACACCGATATCCATGACATGATTCCCCTGAAACTGGTTTCCTGCAGGGAGGGTATCCGCACGGCACTTCAGGATATTCTTCAGAATCAGGTGGATTCTTGCTGGTTTGATGCCGGGATGAACCGTCCACCCGAATGGGCCAACTGCGGCGATGCCGGATATGCCGAAGGCACGATTCTGGAGTGCGGATTTCAAATCTGGCTGAGAGCGGTTCCGAAAGATATCTGGGACATTGTCAGCCGAATCGGGGGATCAGAAGGCTGGTATTTTGGTAATTTTCTCTGGAAGATTCGGGGGCTGCTGGATCGAATGGTTGGTGGAATTGGTATGAGACGGGGCAGAATCGATCCGGTTCATATCAAACCCGGTGAGCCGCTGAATTTCTGGCGGGTTCTGACGGTTGATGCACCCAACCGGTTTGTACTGCAGGCCGAGATGAAAATGCCCGGAGAAGCGGTTCTGGATATTCGAATCGAACCGGATGGCCCCGGCATCACCCGGCTGGATTTTCTGTCTCGGTTTCTTCCCGGGGGCCTGGCCGGATTGGTCTATTGGTATGTGCTGTATCCGTTTCATGAATGGATTTTCAAAGGCATGCTGATCACCATCGCCCAAAAAAGTCAAAAAGAGATCGTCAGACAGCCAGAACGGTTTACGCCGGTTCTGGAATGCCGGATTTAGGAAAGGGTGAAGGATGATTTTTTTAGCCGGCATACCGAAAGGGATGACGAATCCATTCTGTGTTCTCAACTCTCCTTACACACGACTCATTTCTGATAAAAGAGGTCAATCATGCCCATACCGGGTAACCTGTTAACGACCGCCATGGCGGTTATGCCGCATCAGGATGCGGACCGTGCCATCGAACTGGCATTGACGCTGGATATTCCATTCTGGCCCCAACTGCCCCGCCTGAATTATTATGAAGACATGTATGTTCAGGCATCAGAACATTTTCCCGGAATCCTTCTGGATCTCGATCAAAAAACACTCCGGTTTTCCATGGATCGGTTTGTTCTGGAACTGGAAGAGACGTTGATGCATTTTGAAGAGCCGGAATATTTTGACATCAGTCCAACCTATTCAGCCGTGTATCAGCGTTTTTTGGATATGGATCATTCCAAAAGACCTGCCATACGCGGACAGTTGGAAGGCCCGATCAGTTTCGGATTCAACATTCTGGATCAGGATGATCGCCCCATTCTGTTCGATGATTCGGTTCGTCCGTTCATGTTTGAATTCATGGCCAAGCGGGTGAATGTCCAGTTGAAGCGCCTGAAACAACAGAATTCCAATGCATTCATGTTCATCGACGAACCCGGACTTCAGTTTCTGTTCAGTGCACTTTCCGGCTATAATGACCGCGCTGCCAAAACCGATGTCGAGGCATTCCTGTCATCCATTGACCGGCCGAGAGGCATCCATCTTTGCGGCAACCCGGACTGGGATTTTCTGCTGAGCATGGACATGGATATTCTTTCACTCGATATCTATTCCAACGGAGAGGTGTTTTCTTCCTATGCGGAATCGGTGAAACGATTTTTGGATCGGGGCGGCATTCTGGTCTGGGGAATCGTTCCGACAAATGTCGAACCCTTTTCCAGAGAAAGTCTGGATTCACTGATATTTCAGCTTGAAACCCGATGGGCCGCCCTGCAGAAAAAAGGCATAGACCGGGATTTTCTGCTGTCCCGCAGTCTGTTATCCCCGGCCACCTGCTGTCTGGTCAATCCGGATGGTGAAAAAACCGTTGAAAAGGCGTTTGCCTCCATCACAGCCCTTTCCAAAAGGCTTCGGGAGCAGTATCGACTGATCTGAACCTGCATTCTTATCGCTATAGCTTTTAAGATAATGATTTTGGGAAGGCAGCAGGGAGGGGATAGGCCTTTGTTGCGGCTTCCGCCTTGAAAAGCTTCCGGCCATCCCCGACCGATAACGCACCCAAAATCTTTATCTTGAAAGCTATATTTCTGGAAATACCAATATGTCCTTTAAACCCTTTATACTGAAAGCCGCAGTCATTTCGATCGAGCAATCCGTCGGGCTGACACCAACAGATACAGGCAATATCCTGGATACTGTTCAGAACATTCTCCACCGGCATGACATTCCGACCATCATCATGGATCAATTGTTATCTGAGGTCTTTGACAAACTGGAAACGATGCCCGGACAGACGCTTTTCATCGGGAATCAGATGGCGCATCTCCGTCAGGCATCTTCCCGTGGCATGATCACTGTCCGGATTTCTCATGATCGAAATGATGATGCGAATTCTGATGATGTGGATTTTGTCATCCCGAATGCGGCGCAACTGGCGCACGTGATTCGACTGGGAAGCCCGATGCCAATCGGCAAGTTTCCCTGTGACCTGCTGGAGCGGTATCTGGATGATTTTTCCTTTCAGGATGAATCGGTTATCATCAATCCCGGGATTGGTGAAGATACCGCGGCAATCGATATTCAGTCGAGCGAAACGCTGATATTGAAATCCGATCCAATCACCTTTGCCACCGATTCAATCGGATACTATACGGTACTGATCAATGCCAATGACATCGCCACATCCGGCGCCATACCCCGATGGCTGTTGACAACCCTGTTGTTTCCGCCCCAATCCACCCCATCCCAGGCGTTTCAGGTCATGCAGGACCTGAAGACCGCCTGTTATCAGTGGGGGATTACGTTGTGCGGGGGTCATACGGAAATCACCGATGCGGTCACCCGGCCGGTTGTAACCGGCATGATGGCCGGGGTCGTGGAACGGTCCCGGCTGCTTGACAAGCGAAATATCCGGACGGGCGATGCGCTGTGGATCACGAAATCACTGGCTGTTGAAGGAACATCGATTATCGCCAGAGAGTTTGGCGACAGGCTGAGATTATCCGGCTACACAGATGGTGAAATCAATCGCCTGAAGGAATTTCTGTTTTCCATCAGCATTCTGGATGAAGCCAGAATCGCTGCGGATACGCCCGGTGTTGTTGCCATGCATGATGTCACAGAAGGTGGTCTGGCATCTGCGGTTTCCGAGTTGAGTACGGCAGGGCGCCATATCATCAAAATCCGGATGGCGGCCATTCCGGTCTATCCGGAAACCAGTCGCCTGTGCAAACTTTTAAAAATCGATCCATTGGGGCTGATTGCTTCCGGTTGCCTTTTGATCTGTTGCAGACCAGATTATTGCCAATCGCTGATTGACAACATGTCGCGCCGGCACATTTCATTGACGCAGATCGGTGAAATCGGCCCCCCTGGAAAAGGGGTCGAGGCATATGATCAGGAGAAACCTGTCAAATGGCCGGAATTTGCAACAGATGAGATCACACGGCTTTTATTTGGATCGCGTGAGTGACACTGGCAGATGAAATTATACTTTGAGGGCCCGGTTCCAATTTGGTCCACTGGAGTGTCAAAATGAAATTTTGACGTAAGGCTCAAAAACCTTGAATATACATTTGATCATGTAATTTCAGGCAGTTTTTCATGATGAATGTCTTGTGTCAAAATGTTGTTTTGACACTCCAGGCCTAAACCTTGGACGAAGTTGGAACCAATCCCTATTTTGAAAAGCAGACTCAGAAACACTCGGGGAAATGCAATCCGGATATTTTCACAAATGACGCGACTGGAATTCTGACGATCAGACCCAGAACCTTGAAAACGGATTTAAGCATTTGGGCCAAAGCCTGGAGCTTCTTATTAAAAAGCTGGGCACTCCACAATCATACCCGATCATGGGCACTGTCTTGGCCATTGCCGGCTTTTAAACGACATTATATATATTTAAGCGCTCCGGTCACACTGTCTGACAACCGATGTCTATATCAGGCTTTTTTGTTCGTAACTGCCCATCCATTCATCTGGCCCAGATCAACCAGGGCGACCTGATGGACATTGACGTCGATCCAAAAAAATTTTACCCGTTATGACACTTTTGAATAAAATTCATCTTTATCAATGCCGGACTGTTCAATCATTTTTCTCGTCAGGTTGTGACTATATTTTTCCTTTCTGCTTTTCATGTGATCGACAGTAACAATCCGGCGCTTACCGGCAATCGATCCCTCCCACTGTGTATGGCTACCTTTGGTTCTTTTGGGGATAAAACCGAGTGCTTTCAGGATTGATTCAACGTTGTCCCGGTCCAATAACGGATATGTCTTTCCCATTTCAAAAATGACTGACCAAGCGAAAAGGGATAGTTGGCTGGAACAAAATCTTTCCGGGCAAATCCTTTAATCCGGAAGCGATCTGAAGCAGGTAGTATACAATCCAGTCTTTTACAGGCGCCTTTCTGGATAACAAATCAGAAATGGAATCCGTATCATCGGTATCGATAACGGTCTCAATATAACTTTCAATCATGTCACAGATTTTGTTTTTCAGATCTTCCGGGGACGCTGCTTCTGCAGCAAGGTTAAAATCCAGACATACGCCATACCATTTTCCATTGCTGCGATATCCGTAACACCTCAAAATCAGATTTGATGGTCTCATGGTTTCACCCCTTTATGTGGCATTTGACTTATGATTCCAGACATCCTCTTTTTTCATATCGTTTCACAAAAGAAATTGCAAACCAATATCTTTTTGGATGCTCCATGCAGACCAGGTGAACACAGTGGCAGATAATCGATGACTGTCGGTATACAGATCATCCCAACATTCTGCCCAGGTTGTCGTGACGTGATGCCCATCGATAAATCCGGAACAGATCAACCAAGGCGCCAAAACAGGGAAGATATACATCACCAAATCGTTACGGTATCAAATCATGCCCATGATGCCGAAGCTTTCAACGTCAGCCCCTTTACAGTTTATAGACCAGGGTTTTAAATGGTCCTGCGGAGCAAATGGCGGCATTATTATGTTTTTAATCTGTCTGGATTTGGAATGTGAAGCCTGACTGGATGGCGGATGATGCATAAATTCCCTGTATTTTTCTGATCCCGACAAAGATTGCCATCAGAATGATGCCATTGTGGAGGAAATGCGATCAAAGGCGTTTTGTGGGGGTATAGTGTGGGGTAAATTCTGTTTGCTGGGGGTGAAAATTTGTAAGTTATTGATTTTATGGTACGCCCGGCTGGACTTGAACCAGCGGTCTTCAGCTCCGGAGGCTGACGCCCTATCCCCTGGGCCACGGGCGCTTATTACATCTAATAATCACATACTAAGAAAAAGGCCAACGGATGTCAAGCTGCAAAAATGATATGTTCTATATTGTATTGAAACCCATGCTTGTCAAATATGGTCTTCGGTTATTGGCGTGTTGTCCAGAAAGGCTTTTGCCTCACCCACCACATAAAGAGATCCGGCCACACACACCACATCCACTGAAGCACTGGTATTGATGGCCTGTTTGACAGCCATATCCACAGACCGGGCTGTTTCGATGGTATGGATTTTTCCCTCGCACGCCGAGACCAGTCTGTCAATTGACAGCGCGCGCTCAATTTTGGGCCGTGTCAGAATGACCCGGTCACAAATCGGTAACAGGACATCAAGAATCTCCTGAAATGGCTTGTCATCCAGAATGCCGATAACAAGGGTGATGCGTCGCCCGGACAATTCTTTTCCCAGATATGATGCCAGACAATTGGCCGCATCCAGGTTGTGGGCGCCATCCAGGATGACCATGGGGGATTGGGAAACCACCTCCAGACGGCCAGGCCATCGGGTGGTTTCAAACCCCCGGGTCAGCGAATCCAGGGTAATGGGAACCTGTTGATCCTGAAGTATCTCACACGCCGCCAAAACCAGGGCGGCATTGGCTATCTGATGCGATCCAGGCAGCCGACTTTTTAAATTGGCCCATTGATGTTTCAGGCCGGAATAAGAAAATAAGCCATCCGTCTGGCCGGTAACGAAAAAATCTTTTCCAAGCCGATACAACACTGCGGACTGGTTTTTTGCGATACGTTCTATCACATCAATGGCAGGTGGTTGTGAAATGCCGGTGACAACGGGTGTATTGTTCTTGATGATGCCACCTTTTTCCCATGCGATATCAGAAAGCGTCTTGCCCAGATACTGCTGATGTTCCAACGACACATTCGTGATAATGGACACAGCAGGTCGGATCGCATTGGTGGCGTCCATTCGTCCGCCCATCCCGGTCTCGATCACAGCCCAGTCAACCTGATATTGATGAAACAAATGCAGGGCCATGGCTGTGGTATATTCAAAGAAGGTGGGCTCGCGGTCACCATGATGAACCTGGTTCACTGCCAGAAAGCTGTTGCGAACATCATCATTGGACACCATTTGTCCGTTAATCTGAATCCGTTCGTTAAAGCGGATCAGATGCGGGGAGGTATAAAGCCCAACGGTAAATCCGGTCTGTTGCAGGACTGCAGACAGCGTGGATGCCACAGAGCCTTTACCATTGGTGCCGGCAATGTGAATACAGCCATAGTGATGCTGTGGATTGCCGAGTCCGTCCAGAATTTCCCGGATCGTATCCAGTCCCAGTTTGATTCCAAAACGTCTAAGCCCATACATGGACTTCAGACATTCATCATATGTCATTTGATTGGTTGTCATTGGCATAAAAAACCCGGCGCGAAACAGGTCCGCAGCCGGGTTGATTCAAAAGGGAAATACAGATTACCTGCCTGATCTGCTTTTGGCAATTGCGATCCGTTGTCTGCGGACAGACTCCCGCTGCTTGCGCCGCTTGTATTCACTGGGTTTCTCATAACTCTTTTTCAGTTTGAGCCTTTTGAAAAGGCCATCGTTCTGAATTTTCTTTTTGAGAATCCGCATGGCTTTTTCAAGATCATTATCAAAAACCTTGACTTGAATTTCCTTCAAATTGTTCTACCCCCCTTTTTTTCCATCTACATGCATTCAGACTGACGCTGCTATGCGTTATGGATTTTCAGATGATTTCATGTGTTACGTGATTTGTCCAAATATTGTTGCGCGTTTTCTGTGTTCGCAACTTTCTGAAAAGGCCATCTGAAAAACCATCTCGTGATGATGGATAGTATTTAATATAAAATGAATTTGCTTTTATATCCGATAATAAAGATTAATTCAAGCACAAATTCAAAATTATACGCTGCACAGCAGAAAAATGTGGAACAGACAGAACCCCATCCCACATTTTGACAGTCTGGTCTCTTCCATCTAAAGCTTTGAAACCAGTTCAGCCGCCACTTCCTTGACCCCCGGAGCGCCATCCAGCGTGATATATCTCGGTTTTCCGGATTTTGCTGCCAGATCCTTGAAATAGTAAGCAGACGCCAGTGTACCGGTCTGGGTGTCATAGTAAATGTCATGGCGCTTGTTGATTGCCTCTGCATCCTGATCGTCGGCACGGGTTTTCAGTTCTGCGCCGCATACGCGGCATTTGTCGCCATCAGGTTTAATCGCATCGATGAAAATATTGTTGGGATGGTTGTTGTCTTTGACACAAAGCCTTCTGCCCATGATTCGATCCCGGGCCACGCCCCGATCCAGAATAATCTCAACGACAATATCCAGAGCCAGTCCGGCTGCCTTGAGAGCCTCATCCAGTTTTACAGCCTGATTGCGGTTTCTGGGAAATCCATCCAGAAGCCAGCCTTTGGCACAATCCGCCTGTTGGAGACGATCCAGAATCATGGGGATGGTGATTTCATCCGGTACCAGATCCCCTTTATCGATAAAGGCTTTGGCTTTTGCACCCAATTCGGTACCTTTTTGAATGTTTTCCCGGAATATGGCCCCGGATTCAATATGCGGGATGCTGTATTTTTCTTTTAAAATTGATCCCTGAGTGCCTTTTCCACTGCCATTGGGTCCAAAAAACAAGATGTTCATGTGTTCTCCTTTCAGTTAGTGTTCAGTATTGTATCGGGTTTTACAGCCTTTTTAAATGCGATGATGATATATTTTCGCGGTAAATAAAAAATTGATAATTTTTGACTGTCTATTAAAAAGATCGGCTGTTGTCAAGGAGTCTTAACAAATCGATAGTCTTGACATGAATCCTGTTTACCCTTAATTTGTTACAAATATATTAATTCAATCTTCAAGCATGGCTTGTATAAGCTGAAAATATCCGATCGTATAAAATTATTTACCATGATGTCAATACGTTGATATTGAAGCAGAACAATCCGGAATACAGGAGTTTCAGAAATGGCTGAAACAGATTATTACAAAACACTGGGCGTCTCCAAAACCGCCAGCGATGAAGAGATCAAAAAATCGTATCGTAAACTGGCCATGAAATACCATCCGGATAAAACCAAAGGCGACAAGGCTGCTGAAGAAAAATTCAAACAGATCAGTGAAGCCTATGCGGTTCTCAGCGACAAGGAAAAACGTCAGCAGTATGACACCTTTGGTTCAGCCGGTTTTCAGCAACGATATTCCCAGGACGATATTTTTAGAAATTTTGACTTTTCAGATATTTTCAGGGATATGGGCTTTGGTGGCGCCGGTTTCTCGCCCGGTCGAAAAAGTGGTGTACGATTTTCGTTTGGCGGCGGATCACCATTTGGTGGCGGATCGCCGTTTGGGCAGCAGGAATCATCTGTCAGGGGGTCAGATCTGATTTATGAACTGCCGCTCACCATTGAAGAAATTGTCAATGGCGCTCAGAAGACCCTGTCGTTTCAGCATGGAGACCGTCAGGAAACCCTGACTGTCAAAATTCCGAAAGGCATGGTTCCCGGTAAAAAACTCCGCCTTTCCGGAAAAGGCGATCCAGGTTATTCCGGTGGCCCGGCAGGCGATCTGTTTATCAAATCGCTTCTTCTTGAAAATCCCGATTATGAACTCAAGGGCCACGACCTGATCCTGAAACGAACCGTGCGACTGACCGAGGCAATATTGGGAACGACACTGGTTGTGACCACAATCGATGGAAAACAATTTAACCTCAAGATACCTTCCGGTATTCGCGCCAATACCAAAATGCGTATTGCCGGACATGGTGTGCCCCATATGAATGAATCCCGCAGGGGTGATCTGTATGTTCAGATTGAAATCATGATTCCTTCCAATCTGAATACCGAACAGCAACGACTGATCGAAAAACTTGCATCAACCGGCCTTTAAGCCTTTTGCCCTGACCCTCCGATCATGTTGGTTCTCGATCAGACTGATCCATTTTTCTGTTTCGCTCCAATTCGTCCGGACGCGCAGTAAATCAGTCTGATCCCTGAACCCCAGCCTTTGCGGTCATATAGACTTTCAGAAAAATAATTTCACTGCGTTATCGGTCAGGAATGGCCGAGGACTTTTCAAGACGTCAGCCGCTAAAGGCCTATTCCCTCCATACTGCCTTGCGAAATTAATTTTCTGAAAGTCTATATCCCGGCTTCTTACCCGGATTTGCTTTTGAAGGCAGATCCCCTCCATGCTGCCTTCCCAAAATCATTATCTTGAAACCGACAGCTTTCGACATGTGTTTCCATTTGACATTTATCATCCGGTTATAGTAACGAAAAGAGATATCTTCGCCTGCCGGTATGTTGCAGACAGACCCTAACACTCATGAGGACTGATATGCCGGAACTGACTTGTGTAATCAGCGAATTCCAGATCCAGACCCGATTAGAAGAAATTGCAGATGAAATTTCCCGTGATTATCAGGGTCTGGACCTTGTTCTGGTGGGTGTTCTGAAAGGAGCATTTATTTTCATGGCGGATATTGTCCGGAAAATTACCACTCCGTTCACCATTGATTTTGTAAGCGTCTCCAGCTATGGGTCATCCACCACATCCTCCGGCAACATCAGGCTTCTGCTTCCCATAACCGCAAATGTCACCGGAAAACATATATTGCTTATCGAAGATATCGTTGATACCGGACAGACACTGAAATATCTCACAAACCAAATTCTATCCATAGGCGCAGCATCGGTGAATATCTGTGCGCTTATCGATAAAAAAGAACGCAGAACATGTGACATCCCAATCCGTTATGCGTGCCACCACATCCATGCCGGATTTCTGGTTGGATATGGACTGGATTATGCAGAAAATTATCGGGGGCTGTCGGCCATTTACCATTTACAACTCTAACCGATGAGGATGTCTCATGATAGTCACCTGTGAGCAATGCCATACCCGATTTCATTTGGCAGACAGCCGTATCAAACCATCTGGTTCAAAAGTCAGATGCACCAAATGCAAACATATTTTTCGAATTGTTCCCGCTTCGCCCGATAATGCGGCAGAAGCCGAAACCCCGGTCAGCATTTCTGATTTTTCAGATCAAGCGCCAGAAGCTGTTTTTAAGGACAGCCCCCCACTGCTTCAGAGAGAAATCGGGCGTACTGTTCCCGATACCCCATCAATTTTTGATTCGTACGCGACCGCGGATACGGAAAACGAATTTGATTTTTCACATGCAGACCAACCCCAAACCGAAACTGTTCCCAATTTTTCAGGTCAAACCCAATTTGAAACCAATCAGGCAGATTTGCCATATCTGGATTTCAGAAACGAATCAACTGACAGGAATGTCACGGATAAATTCAATTTCTCAATGGATCAATCGATTGAGAAAACAGTCTCTTCCGAACTGGAGATTCAATCCCTGCCATCGGAAATTTCTCTTGAAAAATTTGAGCCAATGGATCTGGATGCACCGAACCTGACATCTGAAACCCAAACCTCAGATGTTCAGCCGGACCATATTCCGGACATCGAAGCCGCTTCCTCTGACCTGTTTGAAATGGATTTGTCCCTTGAATCCGATTCGGAAAAGTCCCAACAGGATATTTCTTTTGATGATATTCAGTCGATTGATTTGGAATCGCTGAATCTGATGTCTGAAGTCAAACCCTCAGACATTCAGCAGAACCATATACCAGAAACAGAACCCGATTCTGCCGCGCTCTTTGAAATGGATTTATCTCTCGAATCCGATTTTTCCGCCACCGGGCCGGATTTTTCCGTTCAGGAGATATCTCCCGTGAATTCGGTCATGGATGAAAGTAATCGGACAGGTGACGAGAAACAAGATGATAACCTTGCGAACCCACCTACATCCGGCAGATCCGATTCATCGGATGAAATTGTATTTCAGGACATCGAAGCAATGGGTTTGGACGATATTGAAAGACTGATTGAAAATCGGGATGATTCTTCAGGCACATATGGTCAGGCGTCCACCAAACAATCTGATCGGCAATTCAGCGAACCGGATATGCAAAATCTGGACGATTTTGCACTCGATCATCTTGAAATGGCGCAAGCGCAATCCGATGTGTTGTCTGCCGGTGAAACTGCATCAGATACCATTCGTCAAAAACATGCGGCAGCACGTTCCACTTCTGTGGGCACACAATCCATATCACAAAACGATCTGGTTCAAACGACCATTCTGACCCCCTTCAGGGATATCGATCAGGCCAATCAGATGACCGGTCCGGAAAATGACGCTGAAATCCTTGAAGAAGAAGGCCCGCCAGCTTTATCAAAAACCAGAAAAACCATCAGCATGCCGCTTCTGATTCTTTTTGGCATCGTGGTTGTTTTGGGGGGCGGCTATGCGGCAATGACCTGGTTTCCGGACCTTTCCATTCCGTTTCTGAAAGAAGAGGCGCCTCCTGCCATACCGGATGCAGGGAATCTGAAGATCAAGGCGCATGATATCAGCAGCAAATTCATTGACAATTCGACTGCCGGCAAGCTTTTTGTGATAACGGGCAAAGCCAGAAACGAGTACCCCGAAAGCCGCAAACAGATTAAAATCACCGGCAAACTATATACCCGTGATAAAAAACTGGCTAAAACCGAAACGGTCTTCTGCGGGAATGTCATATCCGAATCGGAACTTTCCGGTATGACGGTGCTGGCCATTCAGGAGCGGATGGGCAAGCCTGATGGTCTCAATCAACCCGGTGCTGCGGTCAAGCCATCGGAATCAATTCCATTTATGCTTGTTTTTTCTGATCTGCCGGATAATCTTGATGAATTTACACTGGAAATTATCCAGTCGCAAAAAGGCTAAAGAATGCCCGAATTCTGGCTGTCCCTGGATCGGGCGTCATTTTTATTATTCCAGCGGCAGAAAATGGTCGCATTGAATCCGGGGCTTTCTCTTTTGACCATTTCACCAGGGCATCGGGACGTTATTTTTCCGGCAAGCCACATTTCAAGTCGAATGCGGAAGGAATTCATCCGCAAATTTCTCATCTTTACGGGTCAGGATATTGATCAGATAATATCCGACAGGAACGCCCCCCACCATGCCCCAGATGCCAAAAAAGCGCTCGCCTATCAAAAGCAGCACCAGCACCAGAATGGGGTGAATATGCAACACATTCCCCGTGATATTGGGATTGAGTATGTAGGCCTCAAAGACATGCACAACAGCGATCAGAAGAATCAACTTGATAACCAGGGCCATACCACCGATCTGAATACCAAACAGAATAATCGGAACCGAGCTTAAAAATGTCCCGACGATCGGAATAAAACCGCAAAAAAATACAATAACGGTTATCAGGGCAATATTGGGCACCTCAAAATACCAGATACCAGCGAGCGTCAGGAGCGTGTTACAGGATGCAATAATCGCCTGGGCGGTAAACGCCTTTCCCAAAACATTGGCAAATGCAAGAAGATGAGGGGTTGCACCCACATAAAATGAATGAATACGGCTTTTTTCAAGTTCCTTTATTTTGCCGGCGATTCGCTTCCAGTCGATGACCAGAATAAAGGAAAATATAATGGCCAGAATCAGTGAGAACAGAACCTCCCAGCTCACTTTCACAACGTGCAGAAGCATGTCAAAAATATAGGGCAGGGCGGATTTCAGTGCTTTGGCTGTTTCTGTTTTTACGATATCCATCATCACCAGATATTCTTTTGTTCCGATGACAGACTCGGCTTTTCCCTCACCCAGAATTTTGACGACCGTATTCTGGGCAAACCGGTTGATTTTTTCGCGGGTCTGCTGCTCGCCGCTTCCGGCAAAATCCGTTAATAACCGGTTCGATTCAATAATCAGTTTTGGTGTGATCCATGCGCCGATTGCGCCCAGAGTACTGACAAAAATCATGAAAAAAATCACAGTGGTCAGTCGGTGATTCATGTTTAATTTGATGACCCCCCAACCCACGACCCGTTTGGCGATGTAGGTGATTAAAAACGTCTCAAATATCAATAGAAGAAACGATTTCAGCAGGTAAAACAAGCCGATCATGATTGCCCAAAGAATCATTTTTTCCCAGTTGTTCTCAAACAGCCTTCTTACGCCAAAACTCTGAAGCATTCGATCTTCCTTTACCGTAAAAATCAGTGGTCAGGGGTTAGTGATCAGTGGACAGTGCCAATCGCTTGGGCTGCCTTCCTGCTGTATGCGGCACCTTCAGTCTTCCGCCTTTTTCATCGATGGGGCTACGCCACCGGAATGATACATGATCGTTACCCTGAATATGTCTTTTGATTTTTGAGTAGTTATCTTTGCAAGCTGTCATTTTCTGAGGATCACTGACCAGGATTGCCCCTGATTGTATATCCATTTTCATGACATCCATCAAGAAATGAATATATAGTGTTTGAACGAAAACT
>DFZE01000132.1:16250-17828 GCA_002382065.1 Desulfobacteraceae bacterium UBA4064 | reverse complement strand
TTGTTTCGGATTTCGCGCTTCGAATTTCGAATTTTAAGATACAGAGAAAGGGTTTCCGTTCAGGCACAATATAGCTTTCAAGATAAAGATTTTGGGTGCGTTATCGGTCGGAGATGGCCGAACAAAGGCCTATCCCCTNNGCTGCCTTCCCAAAATCATTATCTTGAAAGTTATGGAATGTTGCCGTTTCACTGGAAAAAAAACATTGAATTCATCAGACACAACCCGTGCCCGGAAAAATGAAATCATTCACCGCATATTTCCGTTTGTCACATGGATGCGGACATACCGAATGTGGGATCTGCGACATGATGTGATCGCCGGATTCACAGTTTCAATTGTTCTGATTCCCCAGTCCATGGCCTATGCCATGATGGCCGGCCTTCCCCCGGTTTATGGTCTGTATACGGCAGCCGTTACGTCTGTCATCGCCAGCCTCTGGGGCAGCATCCGCCAACTGGCGACAGGCCCCATTGCCATCATGAGCCTTCTGGTTTTTACGACACTTTCCCCCATTGCGGCAGCAGGAAGCACCGAATACATTCAACTGGCATGTTCACTGTCCCTGTTAATCGGATTATGTTATCTGGCGATTGGTTTGTTCCGTCTTGGAATCGTCATGTCCTTTATCTCCCATTCGGCTGTCAGGGGATTTACATCTGCGGCATCACTCATCATCTGTGCGACGCAGATACCCCATCTTCTGGGTATTCCCCAGCCCCATCAGGAATTCATTTTCCCCATGCTGATTGACCTGTTTCAGCATATACGACATTCGCATCTTTGGACATGCGGTATCGGTCTGCTTTCCCTGGTCATCATCTATACACTGAAAAAATATAAGCCCAACTGGCCGGCCGGACTCATGGGAATGGCTGTCGCCACGCTTCTGTCAGGGGTGCTTCATCTTGAATCGCGGGGCGTTGCGGTGATCGGCCAAATTCAGGGCGGGCTGCCGTCCCTTCAGTTGCCGGTAATGGATGTCTCGACCATCAGCAGCCTGATTGGTCCCATTATCATTATCGCTCTTATCAGCTTTGCAGAAACCTATTCTGTTGGCAGGGAGATTGCCGGGCACACCCGGCAACAACTGGATGTAAATCAGGAATTTGTCGGTCAGGGTCTGGCAAATGCTGTCGGCGCATTTTTTCAGTGCTATCCGGCAGGCGGATCATTTTCACGCACCGCCATCAATTTTGCAGCAGGCGCCCAGACCGGGGCGTCCGGTATTCTGTGCGGTCTGATGGTCATGTTAACCCTTTTATTTTTCACCCCGATTTTTACACATGTGCCCCGTGCGTCCATGTCAGCCCTGGTCATCAGTGCGGTACTGATTCTGTTTCACCCCGGGCAGATTATCACGCTGTGGAAAAAAAACCGGAATGACGGCGTCGTTGCGACGGCTGTTTTTGGTTTTTCCCTGATTACCAAACCGGATTATGCGCTCATCATTGGCGTCATGATTTCCCTGATTCTGTTTCTCTGGAAAACCATGCATCCCAGAATCGTTCATATCACCCGTGATCCTGCGACCCGTCTGTTTATCAATGCCGAAACCGGTCATGGATCGGTCTGCCC
>DFZE01000132.1:0-16178 GCA_002382065.1 Desulfobacteraceae bacterium UBA4064 | reverse complement strand
GACATTGACAGAAAAAGGGATCAAACTGGTTCTGGTTGGTATTCATGCCCCGGTTCGGACGGTGCTGAATACCAGCGGATTTGAACAGGCCATCGGCGCCAATCATTTTTTCAATCACAAGGGGGAAGCGGTCGCTGCGGTATTTCCCCTTCTGGATACAGATTATTGCCAGAATAGTTGTCCCTATGTTATTTATGATGAATGTGATCGCATCAAATGATTTCAAAGCCAACCGCATCGGTTGAAAACCTCATATCAGGAAAAATTCACCATGATTCGTTTTTTTACTGTTCTATTCATGATTGCTGTTCACGTTTTGCCCCTGTCCGATTCGATCCTGCTCGCTGCCGAACTCCCGAAAAATATTGAGTGGCTGACCAATGATTCGGACCCGGTTTATGCCGATTCAGATTCGGTTCCGGGCGGCGCGTTGAATCTGTCCCTTCTCAGCTTTCCCATGACCTTCCGGGTTGTCGGGCCCGATTCCAACGGGAGTTTCAGAAGCGCGATATTGGACAATCAACTCAGCCTGATCGGTCTCCATCCCAACACCCTGAAGATTGTTCCGGAGCTCGCCACCCACTGGGCGTTTGGAAAAGACCGCAAATCCATGTATTTCAAGCTGAATCCGGATGCCAGATGGTCGGATGGCACACCGGTCACAGCCGGGGATTTTGCCTTTACCCTGGAATTCATGCGATCCCCCCACATTGTGGCTCCCTGGTACAATGACTATTATTCCAAAGAAATTGAAACCGTTGTTGTCTATGACGCCCATACACTGGCGGTTATCGGAACCCGAGCCGAGCCTGATCTGCATCTCAAACTGGGACTCAGTCCCACGCCCAGGCATTATTATGGAACACTGGAAAAAAATTTTACTGCCAAATACAACTGGAAAGTGGTTCCCAACACCGGCCCGTATCAGATTGACAGCTTTCAAACCGGAAAAAACATCAAATTCAAACGGAAAAAGGACTGGTGGGCAAAAGACCTGAAATATTTCAAAAACCGCTTCAATGTGGACCGGGTGATCTATAACGTGGTGCGCGATTACAACATGCAGTGGGAGTACTTCAAAAAAGGAAAGGAAGATGTGTTCGGTCTGATCATCCCCAAATACTGGCATGAAAAAACAAAAATTCCGATATTTGAATCCGGTTATGTCGAACGTATCTGGTTTTTTAACGACACCCCCCAGTCGGCCATGGGCATGTGGATGAATCAGGATCGGGATATATTCAAGGATCCCAATGTGCGATACGCGTTTGCCCATGCCATGAATGTCGAAAAAGTCATTGATCAGGTTTTGAGGGGAGATTATTTTCGCCTGGAACACGGCTTTATGGGCTATGGCCCCTATAGCGATGAAGCCATTCGGGCCAGACGCTTCGATCTGACAAAAGTCGATGACTACATGAATGCCTCGGGATGGCAACGGGGACCCGATGGCATCTGGCAGAAAGCGGGGAAAGCGTTTTCGGTCGAGGTCACCTACAGTCATGAAGAACATACCCCGCGACTGGTCGTGCTGAAGGAAGAAGCCAAAAAAGCCGGCGTCGAACTGAAACTCCAGCAGATGGATCCATCCACGGCATTCAAAAAATTCCTGGAAAAAAATCATGATGTGGCCTGGATGGGGTGGAGCACCTCATTGAGGCCCCAGTACTGGGAGCATTTTCATTCCATCAATGCCCATAAACCCCAAACCAACAATATCACCAACACGGATGATCCGGAGATTGACCAACTGATCGATGCCTACCGGAATTCACTTGAGGAAGCCGAACGGATTGATCTGTCCAAAAAAATTCAGAAAAAAATTCATGACATCGGCTGTTTTGTTCCCACGTTCATGGTGCCTTACACGCGGGAGGCGTATTGGCGCTGGTGGCGGCTGCCCTCACCCGCCGGGACCCGGACATCCGGAAGTCTGTTCGATCCCTTCAACAGTGCCACGGGCGGATTGTTCTGGTATGATGCGGCACGCTATCAGGAAACCCGAAACGCCATGAAATCCAAAACGGTTTTTCAGCCGGTGACCACGGTCGATACAACCTATCGAACGGTGAAATGATGACCATCGATAATACCCTGCAACCGTTACCGCCGCCCCTCCTGGAAGTCAGCAACCTGGTTGTGGGATTTGACGGCGAGGACGGATTGATCCGGGCCGTGGATGATGTCAGCCTGACCATTCCGGCCGGCCTGACGATCGGGCTGGTCGGCGAGTCCGGGTGTGGCAAAAGCGTGACGGCACTCTCCATCATGCGGCTTTTGCCACAGCCTTCCGGCAGAATTTTACACGGGCGTATCCGGTTTCAGGGCCTGGAGATTACCGGAATTCCCGCTGATGACATGCATGCTGTCCGGGGCAAGCGCATTTCAATGATCTTTCAGGAACCCATGACGGCCCTGAACCCGGTCCATCGGATCGGAAAGCAGGTTCAGGAGGTATTTTATTTACACCAGCCGGAACTGACAGATCGTGAGAGAATCGATAAATCGGCTGGGATGCTTTCCAAAATGGGAATTCCCGATCCCCTGCAGCGCATGATGGCCTATCCCCATCAGATATCCGGTGGTATGCGGCAGCGGGTCATGATTGCCATGGCGCTTGCCTGCCATCCGGAACTGCTGATTGCAGATGAGCCCACAACTGCCCTGGATGTGACCATTCAGGCCCAGATTCTGGAATTGATGCGACAACTTCAGGCGGAAACCGGCATGGCCATTCTGTTTATTACCCATGACATGGGGGTTGTGGCCGAAATGTGCGATCTGGTTATGGTCATGTATGCAGGAAAAATTGTGGAGTCCGCACCGGTAAGGGATATCTTCAGCCATCCCCGTCACCCGTACACCCGGGGACTGCTTGAATCCATTCCCCGGTTGGAGACACCGGCCAAAACCCGTTTGAATGTCATTCGCGGCATGGCGCCGTCCCTGCAAGGTCTGCCATCCGGATGCCGATTTGAAAACCGCTGCCCCATGGCCCAATCACTCTGTCAAAAAGAAGCTCCGGAGTTGCGGGAAGTGATGAATGATCATTTTGTCAGTTGTCATTTTGCATGATGCCAGGCAATCCCGTATTGATTATGATCGGTACCTCATGTATGGTTATGTTTGAGTGGAAACCGCATTCATCCGTGACACCGTAAACAAAATCGATTGTGACAACGCATACAACTCCCCCCAGAATCATTGTCATTTGCGGGCCGACCGGAACCGGGAAAACAGCCGCTGCCATCACCACGGCCCAGGCCATTGGTGCAGAAATTGTCAGCGCCGATTCCATGCAGATATACCGTTATATGGATATCGGCACAGCCAAACCCTCGTTGGAAGAACAGTCATTGATCCGACATCATCTCATTGATATTGTCAATCCGGATGAAGCGTTTGATGCCCGAAAATATGCGGTAATGGCAGGGGATGCGATTCAATCGATTATGTCCCGGAACCGGACTGTGCTGGTGGTGGGTGGCACCGGTCTGTATATCCGTGCGCTTCTGCATGGTCTCTTCACCCTGGAAAATGGCGATGACAGGATTCGGAGCCGGTTGAAACAAAAAGCATCCCTTGAAGGTTTGGACTGCCTGTATGCGGAACTGAAACAATGCGATCCGGAATCGGCAAACCGGATTCATCCCAATGATACCTATCGCATCATCCGGGCACTGGAAATATTTGAAACCACTGGAATACCCATGTCCGAGCTGCATCAGCGGCACGGTTTTTCAACAGAAATCTTTGCTGCCGGCATGATTGGACTTTATCGGCAAAAAGAATTATTGTATGAACGCATAGACAGCCGGGTGGACCAGATGCTTCAGGCCGGCTTCATCCAGGAGGTTCAATCGCTTTTGGATCGGGGATATTCATCCACGCTCAAATCCATGAAATCACTGGGATATCGGCATATGGCAGACCATCTGGAAGGGCGGCTGCCGCTTTCAGAGGCCGTTCCGGCCATGAAACGGGACACACGGCGGTATGCCAAACGGCAGATGACCTGGTTTCGCTCTGAAAAAAATATACAGTGGATCGATGCCGCAAACACCGACGCCGTAAAAAAAGCTGCAGAAGATTACCTGGCGATGAATGCCGATACGTGAATGGATTTATGTTATAACCCTTTAGTATTTCAAATTTAAATCTGAAATACTTTATTTTGCCTATAACCGGATAAAATCTGGAGGATTGAAAAATCAGGCGATATTTTTATCTACATTTATCAGCAGCCATAGGCATTGCAATCGGATTCTTTTTTTCAATCACTGGATTGGAATCTGCTTTCGGAGAAACCCCGGGGGATGTCTCTGGAGGCATTCAACACGCGCTGTTACGCCAGGAAAGCTCGGAGATGCTTTCATCCGGGGACGACCTGCCTGAAAGTGACTCTTTGATTTCCGAAATCTATCGCATGCGCGATTATCGCCCGATCTGGATGGAAAACCAGATAATCAGCGATCAGGCCCGGTTGTTCCTGCGGTTTATTCAGGATTCCGAGCAGGATGGTTTGATCCCCGATGATTACCATTTATCTGAAATTCAGAAACTGATTTCAGCCACCGACTTGCCGCAGACCGCTTCGAATGAATCGCACATTCAAAATCTGGTTGATCTGGATGTCCTTCTAACAGATGCGTTGTTCCGGTACAGTTTTCATATGTCCCAGGGGCGGGTCGATCCCGAAACCGTTGACGCGCTCTGGCTGTCACTGAAGCCATTTGAAAATATCAGCGACATGATTGGAAATGCCCTCCATACCCGCACACTGGAAGACACCCTTTACCGGTTAAAGCCCACACATTCGGGATATTATCGACTGAGAGAGGCATTGCGGCATTATCGGAACATTTATAAAAACGGGGGCTGGCCAGCCATTCCCGCAGGCGATTCCATTCGTCCCACAGATATCAGCGACCGGATTCCCGCCATCCGCGCACGTCTGGCAATCACCGGAGACCTGCATCTGTCAAATCAGCACGCATCCAGAACATATGATGCCGATATGGTTCAAGCGGTCAGACGATTTCAGCACCGTCATGGCATTGATCCGGATGGGGTGATTGGCCAAAACACCCTTCGGGAAATGAATATCACGGTGAATGAACGGATTCGTCAGATTGAGATAAATCTGGAAAGATGGCGGTGGCTTTCCCATGATTTTGGCCAAAAACATATTCTGGTCAATATTGCCGACTACAGCCTGACCGCAGTAACCGGATCTGATCCGGTTTTGAGCATGCGGGTGGTTGTTGGACAGGCCTACCGGAAAACGCCGGTTTTCAGTGAACGACTGCGGTATATCGTGATCAATCCGGACTGGAATATTCCGGAAAAAATCGCGATCGAGGACAAGCTTCCCATTATCAAAAAAAATCCGGAATATCTGATACGGCAGAATATTCATATCTATTCCGGATGGGATGAAAATGCACCGGAAATCAATCCATATACCATTGACTGGTCCAGAATTAATGCCGAATATTTTCCATACAGACTGAAACAGCGGCCTGGCGCCAAAAATGCTCTGGGTCGTATCAAATTCATGTTTCCAAACCGGTTTGCCGTCTATCTTCATGACACGCCGCAGCGAAATCTGTTCAATCGCACATCACGCGGCTTCAGCTCCGGATGTATTCGAATCGAAAAACCGGTCGATCTGGCAGCCTATGTGCTGGCAGGCAATCCGGACTGGACAGCGGATAAAATTATTAAAACCATAGACAGTGGAAAAACCATGTCTATCTCCATTCCGGACATAATCATGGTTCATCTGCTGTACTGGACCGCCTGGGTCGATACGGAGGGGACCGTAAACTTCAGAGAAGATATCTATGACCGGGATCGGCCACTGTGGGAAGCGATTGAGACTGCCCGGTCATTACCGGTGGTCATGCCCGGAAAAATTTCGCTCAATGACAGGCTGCTGATAAAAACAGGCGGCTGAACCGATTTGCCTACCAGCAGCGAATATCGCCGACATCGATATGCACAAATTGATCATCCGGATAGTATCCGACACCCCCCGCTTTCAGGCTGACCGCTGCATTTCGAACAGTAGCGATCGTACGACCCGGAAGCCGAATGTCCACAGCTTTTCCTTTGATATGAAAGCTGTCTTTGGCAACCCCGGCACTTTGTCTTCTCAGCAGGGCATTGGTTTCCGGAGACCGGTATCCGGAAATGATATGAAACGGTGTGCGTGGCGTTTCCAGTTTGTCGGACAGGGCGTACAGATAATCCAGAAGCTTGTGATCGATGGGTTTGATGGCACCGGTCCGGTGATCCCGGAATATGCGATTGATATCCTTCATGGCAGCCGGAGAATATCGTCCCCTGGTGAAATAGGAGACATCCAGTTTTTCACCGGTATGGGGGTTATAAAAATATAATGCTCTCGATACCTGCTTGGATTTCCGGTAAATTTTGGACGATCGTTTGACCGCGGCCTCAACCGGATCTGCCGATAATCCCAAAAAAGCGATCAATGCGCCAAATTTCAGAAAATCCCTTCGCCCAACATGTAACGTATTCAGTCTGTCGTGATTTTTCAGAAAAAACAGAATAATGCCACCTCCTGCAAATCATTTTCAGGCTGAAAGCCTATAATTGATTGATATAATACGACAACTAATACGGTACACCAGAAAACTGACTTTCATATATAGGCTATAGGTCAATCGCAAGTCAACCCCAAATTCGCATTCCGGTCATTTTCCACCTTATTCCTGAGCCCTTGAAATAAATTTTACGGTTTCAGTATGCACCTTGACCCACTCCCCGGGGGACATATATTCCGGAACCTGAATATCCACACCATTGGTCAGTGTTGCGGTTTTGGTGCGGCCGGTTACAGTGGCGCCCCGTATGACCGGCGATGTTTCGGCGATTTCAAGCGTAATCACCTGAGGCAGTTCTATGGCAATGATGCTTCCGTCGTGAAACAGGGCGGTAATTCCCTCCATATTCTCACCCAGCCATTCGGTCTGGCCTTCCAGAGCAGCCTCATCCAGGACGTGTTGACTGAATTCTTCCGTGTCCATAAACGTATAATGCGTTCCTTCCCGAAAAATAAACTGGACCGGCTTCCGGCTCAGTTCGATGTCTTCCAGCATGTCGTTTCCTTTGTATGACTGTTCCAGTTTCTGGCCGCTTGGAACCTGTGCAAAACGGACCTTGTAAAGCGTCAATGCGCCTCTGGCGGATGGCGTCTTGACATCGATATGCTTGACCACAAGCAGTTGATTGTTAATTTTGACAACGTTTCCTTTTTTCAGGCTGGATGCCTTGATCATTGAATACATCTCCTTGCTGACGCGAAAATGGGTTGGGTGTAACGTGCCATGGCGTATATCCGTGACACGGATTCCGCTGCGTCGTTGCGCAGTGGCCTGTCTTTTTTTTCCTGGTTATTTTAGCCGAGCGGATATGATTTGAACAATGATTTTTTGGGTCATCGTGGATCTGTGTGAAAAAGCCGGTGGCGACTCCAATGCGGCTCAAAAAAAGATGGAGAGGGGCAAGGAGGTATAGAGGCAAATGCACAAAGCATGCCTGGCGGGAACGGCAAATCACGAAATGTGGATATTCAGAAACCCGGCGAAATCGAATTCATCAAATGCGGGGATATTGATTCACTGCTGTTACGTCGGGGCGTCATCGCCATACGGTCATTCCGGAATGAGATGTGAATAAAATTATCCGACGTCAGCAGCATTTGTACAGCCGCAGCAGGCGTTCATCCATATCAAAATAGAATTTCATGAAGGATGAACCGTCCCATCGTGTCCGAACCCCGTGCAGGGTATCTGCCAGTTCAATCGTGCTGCGCAGGTGGGTGATCATGATCAACTGGGTGTCTTTTGCCACATCCTTCAGAAACGCCTGCATCGATTTGTGGTGAACGTAATCCAGTGAAGGCTCGACTTCATCCAGGAGATAGAAGGGGTTTTTCAGCCGGTCAAAAAGGGCCAGCTTCAAGGCCAGACTCGTGATGGCCTTTTCACCACCGGATAACTGATGAGCGCGACGATTCCGGTTTCCCGGCAGCGTCACGTGAATATCGATTCCCTTGAACCCATTCCGGGATAATGTCTGGAGATTCACCGTCGCGTCCGGTATCAGATATCCCATATATCAGCGGAAACTGTCTGCAATATGGTTTTCCAGCTCTCCAAAAAAATCATGACAGGATTTCAATTCCAGAAGCGCGCATATTCGATCGAACCGGCTTTCCGGATTGAGGAGCAGCATATCGTTGATCTGCTCCTGGCGGATAATGGTTTTCAGGGAATGTACCAGATTGAATTCAGACAACTTTTTTCGATAGTCATTCAGTGAAAATGTCTGATCCATGATATGGCATTGATCAACGCCATTTCTTTGCAAAATACGCCCCAGCCTGATTTCCGGTGCATTTTTTTCTGTACTCTGGCGAAATGTCAAATCCACTTTGATACGCTGGGCCGGCGGATAATCCTTGCTTCCGGCAAAAAACAGTTCATCCGGACTGTAGCACCGCACCCGGTTCAGATCGGTTTCCCCCAGAGCCCATACAATGGCATCCAGAATATTGGATTTACCCACGCCATTGTTTCCGATAATGACACTGATGCCGGGTTGAAAAGACATGTTTGTGTTTTCTGAAAAGGACTTGAATCCCTTGATGGCCATATCTTCAAGATACATGTCAGCTCCCCTGATTTTTTTCATGAAACCGCCGCCCAATTTCAGCGATCAATTCTTCCTGCATCGGAATGAGGGCCTCGTAAACCAGTTCATTATCCAGTGCAATACTGGGCAGTGATCTCGCCTTGAGTTCCCTGAAACGTTTGACCCCTTCCCGCGTACGCATATCCCGTTCCCGGGCCGTAATCAGCTTTTGTGTGTCAGCCGGTAAAACCTTTACCGATTCCGCCATATAGACGCAGGCCACTCACTGGTTGAAATCGGTCAGAAGCACATCCACAATAACTGGTTGGGTCATGTTGCCTCCCAGAAGAATCAATAAAGCATAAATTATGACGTCACGGGCATGAAGGGACAGGTAACCATGCTATAGCTTTTCAGATAATGATTTTGGGAAGGCAAGCAGTGAGGGGATAGGCCATTTTAGGCCATCCCCGACCGATAACGCACCCAAAATCTTTGATGGCTGGCATAACGACCATGCCCATCCCGCTAAAAAACGGCATCATATCAAACTGAACGCCTTGTAATATCCCTCCAGAAACAACATCCGCTCCAGACTCAGCATGCCTTTCCAGCATTTGACCTGAACATCGCGTTTATGACCATTATTCAAATAAAAATCGGAATGGTTCTTGCGTCCGGCCATGAGCAGCGCCATGGAATATTCATTGATAATTTTTTGCGATTTTTCCGGACCCGGGGTTGCCGGCGGGCAACACCACGAGCTGTTATAGTTTTTACACCCGTACCGGCATTTCAGATGCACCCATTCCGCCACAATAATTTTGTCAACACTGAACGGGGTGATGTCATTCAAACCATGACTCAGTCCTTTTTCCCGCAACCGGTTCAACAGATCACGGGAAATTCCCTCTTGTGTTTTGAATTGAACCAGATTGGTTGCTTTCAAAGGCTTATTCTGCATCATGACATCCCTTCTCAATCCCGTCTTTCAGAAATTGAATGCAAACATCTTTTGGAAGGGCCAACTCCATGGCGACTTCCGCCGCTTTCAGTACGCCTGCCGGAATGGTGCAGGATGGATGACATCCGGATTTTTCGGCCATGAGATAAACCGGATTGCGAGTCATGGGTAAAAAAATGTCCCGTAGGGATAATTCGGTGAGTAACGCCGCCATTTTTTGAATTTTGTCGCATTCACAGCCGGAAATTTCAATCGATACCATTCGTCCGGCCTGTTTACGGGCAACAATCCGACAGGGAAAACCACATATGCCCGGGTCAGCGGTAACATGTGATTCCGGCAATGTGTTATCGGTTGGGGAAGTCATATTGAAAGTTCCGTGTATAAGGAAAATATACAATGTAATACAATCCGTAGTCGGAAATACATTTTGATCAACAGTTAAAAGATTCTTTTCTTTTCTACCCAGGTTGGTATCTGTATTCTGATCGAAAGCGTACAAACCTGTCGATACCAACCCCCAAGTCAGTACCCCGGCAGGCAATCCCCCCATCTTTCTTTCAGACCATTTACCGTGAAAATAGCATTCAGCGGAATGCTTCCCTCTGTTCGTAGTGTGCCCGTAAGGGCATTAAATAAACGCCTTACGGCGTCACTACGAACAGGCCTGAACCATCATCATGGCCTGATTTTCATAAACGGGGGTGAACCATCCGGAATGATTCATGAGCGTTTACTTTGTNNTTTGTTATAATCATCAATCAGTGAATATCTCGAATTTGCACCGGCAAACGAGCCTTGCAGACGATCCGGAAGCCGGTGCAGTCCGATTATTATTTGACGCGATCCTGGTCCATTTATCTATTGATCCAGAATCTCATCCCGGACAATACCCCGCAGATGCGGGAAGGGATCTGTCATATGCGGCAATTGCATGGCTTCCATAAAATCCTGCTGGAAAGTCGGCTCGACCGTCAATTCGACATATTCCACATTTCGGGAACACCAGTTGGCCTCGACCCGTTTTTTGACATTCAAAAGCGCGGCCCGGCATCCGTCACCGGCGGCATTGCCCACACTTTGAATCATTTCAATATCGCAGTCCGGGAAAAGCCCCATGACAAGCGCCTTGGTCCGGTCCACATGGGTACCGAAGGCGCCGGCAATTTTGACCTTGTCCAGCTTTTTCAGGCCTATGCGTTTGACCATCAGTTTACATCCGGCATACAGCGCGCCTTTGGCAAGCTGAATCTGACGCACATCCTTCTGGGTGATGACAATGTCCTTGTCGATACTGGATTCTTCTGCCCAGGCCAGTACAAACTCCGACTGACGGTTTTCCGGATTGACCCGGAACCGCAGATTCCCTTGGCTTTCATGTCCTTGGGTTCGGAAAATTTGCGCCAGGCATCCCGCCCGATCACCTTGTAATTGACCTCTTTGGTATCGGGATCGATCTCGATCCGTTCGATGGCCCCGGGAGCCGCCGCATGCCAAATGACAACTGGGTGCCTTCCAGTGCCGGTCCGGTTGCGCATGACGATGAAATCAGTTTGTGGCGGTTGCCCAGAACCAGTTCACCATTGGTGCCGATATCGATGATGAGCTGGTTTTCATCATGCTTGTAGGGCTCTTCACAGATCAGAACGCCGACATTGTCCGCTCCGACAAAACCGGCCTCATTGGGCAGAACAAACAGATAGGAGGACGGGTTGATATTCAAACACAAATCCCTGGCCTTGATGTCCATACTGTGGTGAATGACCGGCGGGAACGGCGCCAGTCCCACAAATTACGGATTCAGGCCCAAAAGGATGTGGTGCATGGCGGTGTTTAAACCGATGGTAATGTCTTCGATATCCTCATTGGTGAGCCGCAGATAGGTTTTGCCTTCTACCGGCGCCTCGACAAATTCATCGGGTCCGTCCTCACCCTTTTTCTTTTTCACCTTCTTTTTGGGTGGATAGGTATTGGCAAGGGCCTGTTTGATGAGATCGTTCAGACCTTCGATGATATCGTCGCTCATGCGTTTGAGCCCATCGGGTGTGGTCATGTGGAACGTGATTCGGGCCATGACATCCTCCCCATATTTGCACTGGGGATTCATCATGGAGACCGTATCCACAACTTCCATCGTGGTCAGATCACAAAAATAGGCGGCAACCGTTGTTGTGCCCACATCGATGGCCAGACCGTAAGCATGTTCGGCTTTCCCGGGTCGAATCCGGATGATTTCCCTGTCATTCCAGACACTGACCGTCACCTTCCAGTCCCCTTCACGCAGGGCTACCGGCAATGTCCGGAGCGCCACGATATCGATGGTCAGATTTCTCAGTCCATAGTCCCGTTCCAGTCCCCTGCAGATCCGTTCAAAATCGGCAGTCGGTTCCTCAAAGGTGGGTGCATCCAGTTGCACATAATACAGTTTGACAGCCGGGTCATGGTCGATATGAATATCACGGGCCGCTTTGGAAACGACCTGTTTGCCCGCACGGGATTCTTCCGGCACAAAAATCAGGACGTCTCCCTGGACCTTGGCCACACAGCCCAGACGAAATCCTTTTTCCCGTCTTTCCGGATTGATGAATTTTTCTTCCTCTTCAAGCCATTCGCTGACATGACTCATGCTTGAAGTGATGCCATATTTTTCAAAATGACCTTCCTCGACACGTACAATACACTTACCGCAAACTTTTTTCTCCCCGCACAACGCCTCGATATCCACACCCAGAAGTCGGGATGCTTCAATGAGGTTAATGCCTTTGGGCACTTCACCTCTGCGCCCGGAAGGCTGAAATATTACAACCGCCTTGTCAGAATCCATTCGCACTGCTCCTTGTTCGAATCGCAGGATGCCGCAAACCACCGGCATTCGGCATCCTGCTCAAAGTATGAATCGGGGGCTTTGTGGACCGAAACCATGTCTGGTTTGCAGCCCACACGCGCTTCACGAGCCAATTATTTTCCTTTGTTACGCATTTCGCGCAGCCTGCCGATCATCTTGATACCTTCGGAAACGGCATTACCGGCGGATTCGGCATAACCGTCAGCACCAAACAGATTGGCAACATCCTTGGTCACCGGCGCGCCGCCCAGCATGATGGCGACATTCGGATTCTTTTCCTTGATCATCTTGATAACTTTTTTCATGCCCAGCATGGTCGTGGTCATCATGGCCGACATGGCCACGACTTCGGAATCGGTCCGCAACTGTTCTTCGACAAATTTTTCCAGCGGTACGTCACGACCCAGATCGTGAACTTCCCAGCCGGCGACGTCGAACATCATTTTGACCAGGTTCTTGCCGATGTCATGCACATCGCCCTGGATGCTGCCGATAACCACCTGGGCGTTCAGCCCTTCTGTTGACTTGGGTACATGGGGCCGCAGAATCGCAAGGCCGGCATACAGCGCATCGGCACACATCAACACTTCGGGAACAAAATACTCGTTCCGGTCATACAACTCACCCACAACCACCATTCCGGCAGCCAGACCATCCATGATCATTTCAAGCGGGACATATCCCTCATCCAGAGCCTGCTGTGCAGCATCCCTTACTTCATCTTCCTGATACTCGATTACGCCGTTCTTCATTCTTTCCAAAAGTTCTTCTTTAGTTGCCATGATAAAACGATCTCCTTTTGGTGATTTATATTGGTTTTTCTCTTTAAAGAGTGACACAAATTATTGTCAGTTTACAGCCTGCCTACACATGAGTGGGTTTTGTGCCATACGTGTGGGTGGTGTCCACGACGGCCTTCATATTTTCTTCGATAATGGCCGGCCACAGATCACATCCGGGCATGATGGCATCCATGCCACCGTCGATCATGTCCTTGACAACGTCAATGACGACCTGCTTGGGAGTCTTTTCGTCGCAGGTCAATTTGTAGGTATCCAGGTTACCCATGAACAGCACATCCGGCCCCAGTATCTCGCGGCCTTTTCGAACGTTGCACTTGGCGTCAACGGTCAATCCATCCGCATGGCAGTCCGCCATCATGGCCAGAAGCGGCTCGGTCTGTCCGCAGACATGAAGCAGTTTGGGAGATTTCCAGGAATCCAGAATACGGGTCAATCTGGGTTTGATAATGTCCTTGAATGTTTTGGGGCTTAACAGGTCCGCTGCCACCCCGGGTTCACGCAGGGTGATATAATCACATCCGGCAGCCTGCAGATATTGGCCGATTTTGATGATCATGTCCGTCAGATCATCCAGCAGTTTTTCAACTTTGGCCTTTTGCTTGAATACGCCTTTTAGAATTTGATCCAGTTCCAGAATCTGACCCGCCTGGGTAAACGGACCCAGTTGCCAGCAGCCAAGGGGCAGATCCGGCGCCTCGCGTTTGATGATTTCAATGGCTTTTGGCAGAATTGGCAGCCGCCCCAGTTCTGTGATATTTTTGGGAATGACCACCTGATCCAAATCGGTCCAGATTTTTTGAGGGATGGTGGGATACAGAATATCCTCGGAATCCTGATACAGGCTGATCTGATTTCCCATTGCTTCGGATTCCATGGTCATGTCGTAGGGAATGACCACACAGTCAAAATTCATCAACCGTGCGGACCATACCGCAGAAATGGCCATACGTTCGGCATCCGTGTGAATCGTGGCAAATTTGACTTTGGCCTTCTCGATTCCCGGCATGACCAGCATTCCCATTCCGCTGAAAAACGGCATGGTATCGATGGATTCCTTGCGCAACAGGCGCAAAACACGTTCCTTGGATGTAAGTTCGGTCATCTAATCGCTCCTTTTTAACAGATGTCAGTGGACCCATGCAGGTCACGGTAATCACATCATGGATTTGAGTTGTTCTACAAACGCCGGAAACAATTTATACAGGGGATGATTCGGATCCTTGGGCAACTGTTTGGTTTCGGCAAATACGGCCGTTGCCAAAAATGCCTCGGCCTCGGCAACTGCCGGCAAAATGCGCGTGGCGCCTGCCATGGGGCCAGAAAAAATCATGTCATGAAAGAAGAATGCGGACAAGCCTTCCAGTGCCGCATCAGTCGAGGACCATCCCTTGAACTGCCACATGTCCTTGAATCGCTGTAAATCCATGTATGAGCCGTTGCTGGGCGCGCTGGCTGTCGGGAAACCCCATTTTTCCTTGATCATCCGGTTGGCGACACCGCAAAATGCCGTAGCCGGTCCATTCATGACAGATGTATCGACCATGATGCTCTCGAATTTGGCGCCTACCTTGTCAATGGCATCCAGCAACTTCTGTGTACCGGTGATCCGCCCGCTTGGCATCTGGTCATCCTGATCAAATGCGACAAGCAGGACGTGCTTGACACCGATTTGTGAAATTTCACGGATTTCGGTTTCCAGATCCTTTTCCCATATGGTCAAACTGTTGTAGAACATGCGATCCAGAAGCCCTTTTTCCGCGCAATAGGCGGCGCCTTCCAGTTTGGGTTTCATGACCCATGCGTCGATACAAAACGGCATGGTGCTGACAGAACTGACAAAATCGACTAACAATTTGAACTCTTCTCCGGTATTGGCCACAATATCGGCCATGCCAGGGACACCGGTTTCCGCAGTCAGTCGTTCCTGAGTTTTGAGCAGTTCTTCCGCCCGTTTCTCGTCAAAACCGTCCTTCCGTTTGCCTGCAAACACCTTGTCGCCTTTTTGAAATATGGAACTGACGCAGACACACGGGTATTCGCCGGGTTTGCCGCCAATTTTTACCCCGCCGACCTCACAAACCTTCTGGTCCCTGCTGATCTCAAACATTCTGACCTCCTTCGATAGAAATTTTCACCTGAAATACCTTTGTCAGCGCCAAAGGCCCGGTTGATGTACCGCAAAAAAGCGGTTGAAAATCATGGAGCCACCTGCTGACATGCCTGAAAAACCGGACTGCAACAGGTATGAAAAATACGATGAATACAATTCATTCCCAAGAATGCTTTCGATTATATTATGTTATACATAGGAACATTGGCACATGTAAATCGTTCAAAGGCTGATTTTTGAAAGGCGGGAGGATGATTTTGGAAAATACGGTATCCCGGAGGAAAAATGTGATAACCATTCAGAAAAACGGATGGGGGAATACGGATGGGAGCGTTAAAATGGTGGCGGGATTTTTGGGCTTCCCGGACGGTTCACCCCCGTGAATTGGAATATACAGCGAACCGCAGAAGGATGCATGCGGCATGTAACACGTCATGTTCCGATGACGTGGATGGAGGTCAATGCTTGTGACGGGGATCGGGATTGTAGAGACAAGGCATGCCTTGTCTCTACGTTGTTGATGTCACCACCGTCGATGCAGAAATGTCCTGAAATTCAGGATTGAAAATTTTAATCGCCCGGGGTTCCCGAGAGCGGTAATCCGTAGCCTGCGATCTTCGCCTGCATCCCGGGCGTCAATTGTTTGACAAGCTCCGCATTGAAGGCATGGGATGAGGTATTTTCAAATACAGGGCATTGATTGATGATTCAACCGCTGAATGCTTCCGCCTCAACGCTACAAACTCGGGGGCTTTTTCAATGGCGGCGGTTTCTGCAGAGAGTTTTCCCTTT
>DFZE01000159.1:1897-4000 GCA_002382065.1 Desulfobacteraceae bacterium UBA4064 | reverse complement strand
CCCAAATATCCCCGGATGGCCCAGCGCCTTGGCGTGGCGGGTTCTGTGCTGCTTCGGCTGGCTATCGATGCTTCGGGAAAACTGACCGGTGTTGAAGTGCTCAACGGAGCGGGGAATGGATTCGATGAAGAAGCAATTCAGGCGGTAAAGCGCTCCACCTTCGCCCCGGCGGTCCGGAACGGCCGGCCGGTCAGGTGCCTGGCGCTTTTGAAAATACGGTTTCAACTTTCAAGCGAATAACAAAAGGAGTCAATCCATATCATGCTGGATCTGTTTCTCAAGGGCGGGGCGCTCATGTGGCCCATTTTGCTGTGTTCGGTTCTGGCGCTGACCATCGCGCTGAAAAAAAGTCTGCAGTTTCAGGGCGTGTTAAAGGAACTCTCGTGCAAAATCGAAACGATTCTGACAAAAAAACCGGGATATCTGGTTCCGGTGCTGCAGGCCATCGATGACGGCAGAAACGAAAAGGAAATCGGGATCATCGGTACCCGGCAGATCCGCGAAATGGAAAAGGGACTGGGTTTTTTGTCCCTGATTGCCGTCATTTCCCCGCTTCTGGGACTGACCGGAACCGTGACCGGGATAATCAAGGCGTTTCAGATCATTGCCGTCAGCCAGACCCAGGTCAATCCGGGAATGCTGGCCGGCGGTATCTGGGAGGCGCTCATCACCACGGCCGCAGGCCTCTTTGTGGCCATTCCCACGCACGTGGCCTGTCACTTTCTGGAAGAGCGGCTGGATGAAATCGCCCTGATCATAAAAGAAACAGCCGCTTTTGCATTGGCCCGGAGGACGCATGGAGATTGAACGCAGAAAACGACGGCACAGTCATATCGATATCGCCCCGCTGGTCGATGTCGTGTTCCTGCTGCTGCTGTTTTTCATGCTGACCTTTAACATGGCGATGGATCAGGCAATAATGATCCGCCTGCCCAAATCCGAAACCTCGGACATTCAGGCCGGCAGCCGGATAATGGTGGCCATTTCCCGCGAGGGACTCGTCTTTATTCAGGACCAGGCCATCCAAATCGAAGCGCTTCCGGCCGTGATCCGGCAGCAGCCGGAATGGACGGTTGATACGCCGGTCAACATCCGGGCCGATCAGGACGTTTCCGTGGGGCTGCTGGTCCGGGTCATCGACGGGGTCCGCAATTCCGGGTCCCGTCATTTCAACGTGCTGACGGAAAAATCTCAGACACCAATCGGTCATGTGCCGGCTGAAACGCATCCGGCATCGCCCGGACAAGAATAGATTGGTTCCTTTTCTCCTTAGATATTATGGTTACACGCTTGGAAATTTATTAACGAACGTACGTTGTTCCCAAAACACCGTCCCCAAAACACAGGAGGGGTGTATTATATTGTCTGTTTCCTGAACCGCGAGGAGATCACGCTTCACCACGGCAGCTACAGCGCCTTGGCCGGTGACACCCTCTCTGATACAGGGGAAATGCAACTACTTTATCTGGCTTGGGCCAAGAAGCAAGGACTATCTCAAAAATGCTTATGAAAGACTCGGCAAAGGATCAGGTCGTCCAGGCCGGATTCGAGCAACGACGTGTGTTCGACGCGTTACAGGAGCACGATGCCATGCACCATAGAACGGTCTATGGACTCCTGCGACGAATATTTATGGAATATACGGACGGATTCGATATCCTGGACGTGGGATGCGGTGACGGAAGTCACATGGTTGCGGCATTGCATGTGACTCGGGTGACTTCCTATATGGGGGTAGACAATTCCCGTGAGGCCGTTGACGCCGCACGGAGCAATTTGTCCCCACTCACCTGTCCCGTGCACATCGTGCACGGCGATTGGCGAGCGGTGATGGATCTGCCTGACGCATCCCTTGACGTCATCTGGATGGGGTTGTTTCTCCATCATCTCCCCCATGAATTGAAGGAAGAGTTTCTGTCACGGGCACGGTGCATACTGAGACCCGGCGGTGTTCTTCTGGCTCATGACCCGCTTCCGGGATCCGGGGAAAGTCGTGAACAATACATCGAGCGGCTGGAGTCCCATGGACGGACACGATGGGGCTTCCTTTTTCCCGAAGACTTTGAGATGTTGCGGCGGCATTGGTCCGTGCACGGCCGTCAG
>DFZE01000159.1:0-1874 GCA_002382065.1 Desulfobacteraceae bacterium UBA4064 | reverse complement strand
GGCCGTTTCGGTGTGTGGGCGTGAACCGCTTCTATAATCTTTATAAAAAGCGGAGCAATCCACACGAAAAGCACGTTTCGTACCAAAGGTACATATGATTGCCCTATACGGCCTTATATTTCGGCTTGACTTCGCCGGAAGGTTTCGATACAAAAAATAAACTCAGATGGCGGCTGAAGCCGCCGGATCCGGTTCCAGACTGCGGGTCTGAAACCGTAATTTACCCGCTGCACGCTGCGGCGAAAATATCGCATCAAACAATCTGCCACGAAGGCGTTCTCTTCCTAAATGGAAGGAGTGCTTTCGTGGCTTTTTTATTTTAAACGGCCACCCGTCATTCACGATCAATACCTTTCATATCAAGACCGGGAAGGATGCACGATGAACCGAGCAGAAGCGCTTCGTTCCATTGAGGATGATTTAGTGGAATACATCCAGCAGAAAGTATTCGTCGATTTTGACAACTTTCGTCAAATTCCTGTCGAGTTCCGGCTGAACGGAAAACGGCATTGTATCCGTGAATCCTTGGGACGGTTCCGAACGCGATTGGAATGTCACATAAACGGCTACCTTGTCAAGACAATGGAAGGTGAGGTCTATTTCATTTATTTTGACTGGACCGATGCGAGCCAACCGCGCGCTCCGATACAAAAAGGGGTCTGGGTTCTGAGCTTTCGCATTCTGCACGATAATGAACTGATGACACTCTACCGGGAGTACAGAAAACTATTGATGAACATGACACTGAAGCGCGTGGTGGACTTTCACGGTCATCTTTGCCCGGAGATCGTAGTGGGCGCCAAACTCTGCGAATATATCTTCACTTTCCTCTCCAAGAGATCCGATCAGAAGGTTTCCCTGGCCATCGTTGCGGAAAACTGCACGCCCGCCATTGATGCGATCCAGGTTCAACTGGGGACAACCCTGGGAAACCAGCGCTTGCTGCTGATCGATTACAGCAAGCACAACTACACGGTGATGCCCAACGAAGGACTCAGGTTCTCGCTACGGCCCCAACGTTATGGGGATGAAGACGAATACGAGGCGCTTGAGCTTGAGGAAAAGATCCGGACCGACCGGGTCACCCTGGAGGAAGTCGTGCGTTTTCAAACGCTCTTGGACAATCGTGTCAAACATCTGATGGAACGCGATCCCGAAGAACTGTTCGAAACCGAACCTGTGGCGGCCTTCGATCCACCTTGCGAGCTTGCCATCCGCTATGTTTCCTGCCGGAATTGCGGCCAGCCGGTGCTGAAGTCCCGGGCCGTCGAAACGGATGCCGGCCTTAACTGCCTGCCTTGCTTTCAACGAACCCATGCACGACCCATTTCCTTAAATTTCAATGATATATCACATTTAAAAGGAGAATCATCATGGGAAATATTCTCAGACGGACGATTTGGGTATTCATATTCCTTTTGTCCCTCCACCTCCAAAACACGGCTACCGCAATTGAGCCGGGTTGGCTTGATGTGGCCAGGCAGGGTCTTGACACGGCCATGACAGACATTGGTGAGAATAGTCACAATAATTGAAGGAAAAACCCGCTATATTAATCAAGCTAAATGATGGAAAAATATATAACATTCTTAAATTGTTTAACTTCAGCTTTTGATCACGATAAATGATGGGTGTTTTCATCACAATAATTGATGGGGTATGGTAAACTTATGCTGATTTTTTCTGTCGGAAATCATGCTTAAACCTAATGATAGAGGCATGCGACAGGGGGTAATGGTTTTGCTATTTGAGGGATCACGATTAACGCTTATTTTTTTTTGAACCAGTACATTTTTTATCCAAATCACTTACGAAAAGGTAATTTCCCTCAAATACACTGAAAATATGTTCATCAATTATCGAGATCACTCTCA
>DFZE01000213.1 GCA_002382065.1 Desulfobacteraceae bacterium UBA4064 | reverse complement strand
CAAAGTGCGAAATGTAAGTTATAAAGCGATTTTTTGCCATTGGCGGTAAAGCGACACCTTGGGCGAAGTTGAAACCAGGCTCCAATTAACAACACCATATAATATTGTCCCCAAAGGATCGGCTGCCCCCATACGGGTGATATGGGACATCGGGTTCAGAAAAAAATCCTGTTGCGCAACTGCAAAAAATGAACATATTGTATCAAAATTAAATACAACTTTTGCAACAACGTGCGTCACTGAACGGTCTTTTCCGATTTTTTATTGTCATAATATCTGTTTGATTCAAACCGGTCATGGAGAAACCAATGAAATTTTTTCTGGCAGAAGGCAATTTGGGGAGTAATGCCACCCGTCAGCAGGTGGATACCGTCATCCAGAAGCTGAAAGAAAAGGGATGGCATGTGGAATATGGCGCCGGCAACAACAAGGCGGAAGATATATCGGAATTCGGCCGGGAACAGATTCTCCTGGATTCTTTTTCCGATGATTTTATGGCGTGTCTGGATGAACTGGGACTGTAGAAACTATTGACCGGGCGTTGCGATGAATCGGGCTCGGATGGCAGGAATACCAAACGCCCGCANNCGGGCGGCCACAGGGGACCTCTCCTACGGGATCGTTCGGGACAATTTGTATTGAAAACTGTCTGCCAGGGCCTGCCAACTGGCTTCGATAATGTCTTCCGATACACCAATGGTGCTCCAGACATGGTCCTCATCGCGGGATTCAATGGAAACACGGACCCGGGCCGCAGTGCCGAGGCGGCCATCGATCACCCGAACCTTGAAATCGACCAGACGCATGCGGTCGAGATGGGGATAGAATTTGTCCAAAGCCTTTCTCAGGGCATTGTCCAGCGCGCTGACCGGACCGCTTCCTTCGGCTGCGGTAATTTCCTTTTGTCCGGCAACGGATATCTTGATGGTTGCATGGGCAGAGCAGGGCTGATCCCGATCTTTTTCGATGGTGACCCGAAACGATTCCAGATCGAAAAATGGTTTGAAACGGTCTGTCATCCGTTCGATCAGGATTTTGAATGACCCGTCCGCCGCATCAAACGCATATCCTTCCTGTTCCATCCGCTTGATTTCCGAAACAATTTTCTGGCTGTCAAATCCGTTTTCACTCAGATCGATTCCCAGTTCCCGGGCCTTGTACTCGATATTGCTGCGCCCGGCCAGATCCGATACCAGAACGCGACGCTTGTTGCCCACCAGAGACGGATCCACATGCTCATAGGTCCGCGGATCTTTCCGGATGGCGCTGACATGAACCCCGCCCTTGTGGGCAAAGGCGCTTTTTCCCACAAAGGGACGGGAATTCCGGGGAATCATGTTGGCCGTCTCATCCACAAACCGGGACAGGCGTTTCAGCTTGGCCAGGTTCTCCGGCGAAATGCAGAGGTGATTCATTTTCAGGCACAAAATGGGGATGATCGTGGTCAGATCCGCATTCCCGCACCGTTCGCCATACCCGTTGATCGTGCCCTGCACCAGTGTCGCACCGGCCCGGACCGCGGTGATGGAATTGGCCACCGCCAGGCCGCAGTCATTGTGGGCATGAATCCCCAACCGGACCAATTCGGTTCGATTCCCCTGCAGGATGGTTTCCTGAACCGTTTCAATGGCCGATGCCACAAAATCCGGCAATGATCCGCCATTGGTGTCACACAACACAATAGCGTCGGCCCCGCCCTGAATGGCGGACCGAAGCGTTTGAAGGGCATAATCCGGGTTTTCCCGATATCCGTCAAAGAAATGCTCGGCATCGTAGATGACTTCCCGGCCATGACCCTTCAAAAATGACAGGGTTTCCGAAATCATGGCCAGATTCTCCGCCAGGGAAATGCCCATGATTTTTTCGACATGCAGATCCCATGTTTTTCCAAATACTGTCACGACCGGCGCATCGGATTTTAGCAGCGCGTTCAGGTTGGCATCCGCTGCCGGATCGATCCCGGGCCTGCGGGTCGATCCAAAAGCGGTCAGTCTGGCATGTCTGAAATCCAGTCGTCTGGCCAGCTCAAAAAACTGCATGTCCCGTGGATTGGAGCCAGGCCACCCGCCTTCGATGTAATGAATGCCGGTTTCATCCAGACGCATGGCAATATCGATTTTTTCTTCTGCCGAAAACGCGATATCTTCACCCTGGGTGCCGTCGCGCAGCGTGGTGTCATACAGTTGCAGGGGATTCATACTGTTTTCCCTTATTTGTTGGACCGGTTCTCCGGCCGGAGGGACCGGACTGCGGCGCCAGCCCGCCACATTTCGGAATTTTTGATCACATCCAGCTCTTTTTCCAGTTTGACGCGATAATCAGGTGTGCTGTTGGCCTCGAGAACGCGCCGGGTTTCTTTTCCGCTGATGACACTCTGGTACAACTCCGCAAAAACCGGGGAAACCGCATCCCGGAACCGGGGCGCCCAGTCCAGCGCCCCCCGCTGGGCGGTCGTGCTGCAACTGGCGAACATCCAGTCCATGCCATTTTGCGCCACCAGCCGGATCAGACTTTGGGTCAGTTCTTCCACGGTTTCATTGAAGGCTTCGCTGGGGCTGTGCCCGTGTTTTCTCAGCAGGGAGTACTGGGCTTCCATGACCCCGGCCAAACATCCCATCAACACCCCCCGCTCGCCGGTCAGATCGCTGTGAACCTCTTTTTCAAACGTGGTGGGAAACAGGTATCCCGAGCCGATGGCCATGCCCAATGCCATGACTCGTTCGGATGCCCGGCCCGTATGATCCTGATGAATGGCAAAACTGGCATTGATGCCGCTGCCGTCCAAAAAATTGGTCCGGACGGTTCGTCCCGACCCCTTGGGCGCCACCAGAATGACATCCACATTCTTCGGGGGGATGATGCCGGTCTGGTCCCGATACACAATGCCGAATCCGTGGGAAAAATACAGGGCGTCATCGGGATTCAGGCAGGCTTTGACCGCGGGCCACATGGCCACCTGACCGGCGTCTGACAACAGGTACTGAACGACAGTCCCTTTTCTGGCCGCTTCCTCGACCGGGAAAAGGGTTTGACCGGGAACAAATCCGTCATTGACTGCGCGATTCCAGGAGTCTCCACCTTCCCGCTGACCCACAATGACACGAATTCCATTGTCTTTCAGGTTCAGTGCCTGCCCGGGACCCTGAACCCCGTAGCCAATCACGGCCACGGTTTCATCCTTCAGTACCTGGCGCGCCCGTTCCAGTGAAAATTCTTCGGATGTCACCACGTCTTCGATTACGCCGCCAAAATCAATTTTTGCCATTTTTATTTACCTTTNNTTCAGCCTATCCTTCCCTACTTCGGTTCCCGGAACAGCGCTACAGTCCCTGTTCTGGCAATTTTTTTGATGCCGATAGGTTTTAACAGATTCAGAATGGCGGTCAGTTTTTCCGCGTCCCCGGTCACTTCCAGAATATAGTGCTCCAGCCCGGCATCGATAATTTTACACCGGAAGATATCGGCTATCCGCAGAATTTCAGCCCGGTTTTCCGGTTTGGCCCGTACACAGACCAGGGCCATCTCCCGCTGGACCGCCCGATTCTTTTCCATGATGCGGACTTTGATGATGTTGATCAGCTTGTTGAGCTGTTTTTCAATCTGTTCGACCATCAGCGCATTGGCGCGGGTCACCAGGGTAATACGGGATACCTGGGGATCCATGGTTTCCGCCACGCACAGGCTGTCGATATTGAATCCCCTGCCGCTGAACAGACCCGATACCCGGGACAATACCCCGGGCTGATTGTCCACCAGCATGGTGATGACATGTTTGGGATCTTCTGTCTGCATAACCAACCTCTCAAATAATTTTTGGACAGGATTGACCGGATTTCCAGGATTTGAATTTCCATGTTTTAAGCAAAATTGTATAACCATGGAAAATCCGGCTGAATCATGTTACACCAGCAGCATCTCGGTGATCGGCGCACCGGCCGGAACCATGGGATAGACACATTCCTCCCGATCGATCCAGAAATCCATGATGGCGACGTTGGGGGAACTCAGTCCGGCCTCCAGAACCGGTATGACTTCGGCCGGTGTCGTGGCGCGCAGACCAACCGCACCATAGGCCTCGGCCAGTTTGACAAAATCAGGGGCGTGCGCCATATCGGTGCAGGCATACCGTTTGTCGTAAAAAAGCTCCTGCCATTGCCGGACCATGCCCAGATACCGGTTGTTCAGAATCACAATCTTGACCGGCAGGCCATACTGAACAGCCGTGGCCAGTTCCTGACTGTTCATCTGAATACTGCCATCTCCGGCAATATCGACCACGGTTTTTTGGGGGCAGGCCATCTGGGCGCCGATGGCAGCCGGAAGTCCATATCCCATACAGCCCAGTCCACCGGATGTCATGAAATGATCCGGCCGGTCAAACCGGTAATACTGGGCCGCCCACATCTGATTCTGTCCCACTTCGGTGGTGATGATGGCCTGGCCCCGGGTCAGTTCATAGAGTTTTTCCACCACATACTGGGGTTTGATGATGTGGGTCTGATCGTAATTCAACGCCCCTTTCTGTCGCCATGCCGCAATCTGGTCCAGCCATTCCGCCCGCTTTTCAGGCAGATCATCTACCGGTTTTCCCTGACGGATCAGTTCATTCAGGTGCTTCAGGGTGATTCGGCAATCCCCAACCAGCGGGACAGTGACCAGAACATTTTTTCGAATGGAGGTGGGATCGATATCGATATGCACGATCTTTGCCTGGGACGCAAAGGCATCTGTTTTTCCGGTCACCCGGTCATCGAACCGGACCCCGACAGCCAGAAGGAGATCACAGGCGCTGGTGGCCATATTGGACGTATAGGTGCCATGCATGCCGATCATGCCCAGGCAGAGCGGGTCTGTTCCGGGAAACGATCCCAGCCCCATCAGTGAATTGGTCACCGGCATGATGCAGGTATGGGCCAGCTCCGTCAGCTCACCCGATGCCCGGGACAGAATGACCCCGCCGCCGGCAAAAATCAGGGGGCGTCTGGCGTCCTGAATCAGTTGCACGACTTTTTCCAGTTGGCGTTTGTTGGGCCGATAGGTTGGATTGTAGGATTTCAGATGAACCGTTTCTTGTAATGAAAACACGGTCTGTACCTGGGTGAGATCCTTCGGGATATCCACCAGAACCGGGCCGGGTCGTCCGGATCTCGCGATCATGAAGGCTTCTCTCAGAATTCTGGCCAGATCACCAATCGATTTGACCAGGTAGTTGTGCTTGGTGCAGGGCCGGGTAATCCCCACGATATCCACTTCCTGAAAGGCATCGTTTCCGATCAGATGGGTTGGAACCTGCCCGGTGATCACCACCAGGGGGATGGAGTCCATGAAAGCCGATGCGATGCCGGTAACGGTGTTGGTCGCGCCGGGTCCGGAGGTCACCAGGCACACGCCGACTTTGCGGCTGGCCCGTGCATATCCGTCCGCGGCATGAACCGCAGCCTGTTCGTGGCGCACCAGAATGTGCCGGATGTCGGTTCGGGCCAGCTCGTCATAGATATCGATGACCGCCCCTCCTGGAAAACCGAATATCGTATCGACCCCTTCTTCTTTGAGCACGGCCATCAAAATCTGCGCGCCGGTCATTTGTTTTTCTGCTGTTTCATTCACCTTTGGTGACATGGGGTTTTCCTTTTTTGAAAAAAGATAGGTCCTGTGAGTCATACTGGACCTATTTCAGGATTAATCTTTCATAACTACCCAGGAGCCAGAATTCAGGAGTCAGAATTCAGAATAGCCCGCATGCAAGCTTCCAGTAATTTAGGGCTTTCCGCCAAACCACCAGGTTTTCAAACTTCTGTGATGGGTTCCTCATTCTGACTCCTGAATTCTGGATTCTGGCTCCTGAATACCTGAGTTTTTTATTACCGCACAATTGCGCCCTGGCTGGCCGATGATACCCGTTTGGCATACCGGGCCAGATAGCCATGCCGGATTCGGGGCTCGGGTCTTTGCCATTGGGACAGCCTGTTTTTCAGGATGGCATCGGAAACCTTGAGGGTGATGGTTTTGCCCGGAATATCGATTGCGATGATATCTCCTTCCTGAACTGCGGCAATGGGTCCTCCCTGCATGGCCTCGGGCGAAACATGGCCAATGGCCGCGCCCCGGGTGCCGCCGGAAAACCGGCCGTCGGTAATCAGGGCCACATGGGCATCCAGGCCCATGCCGGCAATGGCCGATGTGGGGGACAGCATTTCCCGCATGCCGGGCCCGCCCATGGGGCCTTCATAGCGGATGATGACCACATCCCCCTTGACAATTTTGCCGGCCAGAATGGCCTGGCAGGCATCGGTTTCCGAATCGAACACCCGTGCCGGTCCTTCATGACACAGCATTTCCGGCAATACCGCAGACTGCTTGACGACACAGCCATCCGGAGCGATGTTGCCGTACAGAATGGCCAGTCCGCCCTGCTGATGATAGGGATTGTCAATGGTGCGCACCACACCGGCATCCCCGATCGATTGATGTTCCAGAATTTCCGCGATGATTTTTCCGGAAACCGTCCGGCACCCGGAGTGAATCAATCCGGCCTTGGACAGTTCCCCCATAACGGCATATATGCCCCCGGCCCGATTCATATCCTCGACATGATGGGCGCCACCCGGGCTTAATGAACACAGGTGCGGTGTCTTTTGGCTGATATGATTGATCTGATCCAGATCAAACGGAATACCGGCCTCGTGGGCGATGGCGGCCAGATGCAGCACGGTGTTGGTGGAGCAGCCCAGGGCCATATCCACGGTCAGGGCATTTTGAAATGCTTCAGCGGTCATGATTTTTTTGGGCGTCAGGCCCTGTTCCAGATTGCGCATAATCTGCATGCCGGCCTGTTTGGCCAGACGGATACGGGCGGACATGACGGCCGGAATGGTGCCGTTTCCGGGAAGGCCCATGCCAATGGCTTCGGTCAGGCAGTTCATGGAATTGGCGGTAAACATGCCGGCGCAGGAACCGCAGGTGGGGCAGGCGGCATCTTCGATGTCATTCAGTTCGGATTCGGTCATTTTCCCGGCGCGAACCGCGCCGACAGATTCAAACACGGTGATCAAATCGATTGCGTTTGAACGGGATGGATCGGGATGCCTGCCGGCCAACATGGGGCCGCCGCTCAGCATGATGGCCGGAATATTCAGGCGGGCCGCTGCCATGAGCATGCCCGGAACAATTTTGTCGCAACTGGCCACCAGAATCAGGGCGTCAAACGCATGGGCCATGGCCATGACCTCGACCGAATCGGCGATCAGCTCCCGGCTGGCAAGGGAATATTTCATGCCCTCATGATTCATGGCAATGCCGTCGCAGACACCAATGACCCCGAATTCAACCGGGGTTCCGCCGGCCATATAGACCCCGGCCTTGACTGCGTCGACCAGTGTATTGAGATGAACATGTCCGGGAATGACGGCGTTGGCCGAATTGGCAATACCGATCAGCGGCCTTGAAATTTCTTCGGATGTATAGCCCATTGCCTTGAACAGGGACCGGTGAGGCGCCCGTTCGATTCCGTGCGTAACCTGATGGCTTTTCATGATTGTTTCCTTTTTGGGCAAAAAAAATCCGTTATCAGCAGGCGGCTGATAACGGATTTTTAAGAAAGTGGATAAAAAAATCAGGGCATTATCAACCGCTGGCCTCGTAAGGGAGGACGACTCCGCCTACGAGGACGATAATGACGATAAGGTTGATAATGGCGATAATATTTTTCATGAAGTTTGAATGAATGATGTCAATGTTGGCTTTGTTACTAACAGGATGAGTGGATACATGTCAAGCCTTAATTTTTCGGGGTTGCCCCTGGCAGTATATCCAAATCCGGAATCGTGTCTGTCATCGTACCAGGGATTTGTACTTTTCAGACCGATATCTTATATGATAGTGTTTGAACGAAAACTCCTGT
>DFZE01000230.1:20663-21016 GCA_002382065.1 Desulfobacteraceae bacterium UBA4064 | reverse complement strand
GCATCTGAAAAAAATCTTTTCAGGTAAAACCCGAATATGGAATCTTTGTAACAGGCTGATGTCATTCAATGACATTTCACCTGAATCGGAGCAGGAGTCGTGTGGTTAACCGTACAAGCCTCAATTTTTCTGAAAATATCATTGAGTGCGCGACAAAGAAGATCGTAACTCAGTTCCGCCGCCCGTTTTTTTGCGATCAGATGAATATCCCTGAATTCATTGAACTGAATTTTATGACGGTTTAACCGAAAATATTCCCGGATGTGCCGCTTGATCCGGTTTCGAACGACAGAATTGCCAACCTTTTTGGACACAGTGATACCCAAACGGGTCCGATCAACAGAATTGGCGGC
>DFZE01000230.1:20447-20602 GCA_002382065.1 Desulfobacteraceae bacterium UBA4064 | reverse complement strand
TTATCTGAAAAGCTTTATGGGAACTGGCGCAACCGTTACCCGATTGCCGTCATCTATACACAAAGGCGTTTTCTGCCCTTGGCCCGCCTTCTGTTGATAACCATTCTTCCCTGGCGCGTCGACATTCGTTTTAAAAATCCGTGCGTTCTGGCATG
>DFZE01000230.1:3199-20431 GCA_002382065.1 Desulfobacteraceae bacterium UBA4064 | reverse complement strand
TATCCCCTCCCTGCTGCCTTCCCAAAATAATTATCTTAAAAGCTATATATGAAAAATCTCTTTTTTAAACCATAAGAACCGATTTAAGTCAATAAAAATGGTTCTTTCGGCGCCATGCTACGGGTTGAACCGGATGCGCGCATGCCGGTAAAATGCCATTTCAATCCTTTCGGAATTTTTCCTATTCTTTCATAATTTCAAATATATCAAACTGTTCCATATGATATTGCGGATTGGGGTATATAATGATCTGTTTGTTAATTTCTTTTTCCAGCCGAAATATCAGATGATTTTCTTCTCCATGAAGAAGTTCCGCAATTTCCGGATTGACCTGCAACGTGATTTTTGACCCTCCCATTTCCTTGTATTCGCGCAGAATTTCCCGGTAAAGCATGAAACATATCGATTTTTTGGATAACAGATAGCCTTCGCCATCACAGTAGCAGCAGGGTTCACACAGTGTTCTGCTGAGGGATTGACGCACCCGCTTCCGGGTCATCTGAATCAGACCCATTTCCGACATGGGCAGAACATGTGTTTTACTGCGATCTTTTTTTAACGCCTCGATGAGTGAGTTGTAAACTTTTTCCTGATTGGCTTTTTTTTCCATATCGATGAAGTCAATAATGATGATGCCACCAATATCTCTCAGACGAAGTTGGTAGGCAATTTCCTTGACCGCATCCAGATTGGTTTTTAAAATGGTTTCTTCCAGATTGTGTTTTCCGACATATCGGCCGGTGTTGACATCAACGGCCGTCAAGGCTTCAGTCTGTTCAATAATGATATAACCGCCTGATTTCAACCAGACCTTCCGTTTCAGGGCTCTTGAAATATCCCCTTCCAGATTGAACGCGTCAAAAATGGGTTCTGTTCCATCATACAGTTCGACGGATTCTTTCAGACTGGGCATAAATCCATCCAGAAATGCCAGAACAGACCCATAAACCAGTTGACTGTCGATGATCAGTTTGTCTGCTTCGTGGGTCAACAGATCCCGCACCGCTCTCAGACTGACATTGAGCTCCTTGTGCAGTAGTGATGGGGCTGGCGCATTTTTGTATCTGGCCTGGATATTGTCCCAAAGATTTTTTAAAAAAATCATTTCATTGGCGATTTTATCCTGTTGAATTCCCTCGCAGGCCGTCCGGATGATATATCCAAACGGTGATGTTCTCAACGATTGTACAATATCTTTCAGGCGATTTCGTTCAACCTCATCCACAATTCTTCTGGACACCCCGATATGATTGGTGTTGGGCATCAACACCAGAAATCGGCCGGGCAAAGAAATATAATTGGTCACACGGGCGCCCTTGGTTCCAATTGGGGACTTCGACACATGAACCAGAATTTCCTGACCTTCGGAAATCATGTCTTCAATATGGTATTTCCGGTTGGACAGTACAGGTGATGGGCCGATCTGTTTTTCATCAAATTCTTCGTTATCACCATTTTCATTCATCAGAAACGGTTCAAAATCATGAGATGAATCATCTATAATATCATCTACATAAAGAAATGCGGCCTGTTCCAGTCCAATATCTACAAAAGCAGCCTGCATGCCTGGTAAAACCCGCTGAACCCGGCCTTTGTAGATGTTGCCCGCAATATCCGCATCATCCCGTCTTTCGATAAACAATTCGGCAATGGTGCCATCTTCCAGCAATGCCACACGGGTTTCATAATCAAAATGGTTTATAATCAGTTTTTTATACATAACGTGTCCAAAGAATTGGAAATGGTTCCATGTTTAATAACCCGGGCACTGCGAATATCCGCTCCCTTCAGATCAAACACATTGGACAGGATGTCTCCTGGCCGGATATTCAATCCATCCTGATTCAAAACCGTCAACAGAACATGATCTTCTTCCGGCAGACATATATCGATGATATGCTGTTTCAAATCCAGGTTTCGGCTGACGCCCTTATGGTTGGTCCGGATAATCGGAAAAGAATCGGATTGATTGAAATGCACGAGGCATTCTTCTTTCAATAATTTATTTTTTAAATAAATTTCATAGGTTATCCTGAAATCACCATCTTTGATCATTTCTGATGCCGGAAAGCAGGTTTCAATACATATACCGCCTGGCAGAATGCCATTCAGATTATCCGTCATGACAACACAGGAACCCGTCGGTTTAATGGAAACCATAAATCGTTCGTGCAGGGCTTCCATCCCAACGGGAAGCGCATCAAAAAAGGAAAATTTGGGTTTGGGATGAAAACCGCCGGAAAAATGAACTGGAATATGGCTTTTCCGAAATGCCCGATTCAGAGCATTATATACCTCCAGATGCCCAAGATATCTGGCCTCTCCGGTTTTGGAATATAGAAAACAAAATTTTTGCCATGTTGATTCCGGTTCTTTTACCGTGACAATTGCAGGCAGCTCCGTTTGCAATTCAGAATTCGTCAATTCCGGTTTGATACGCCTGAAATCACAGACACCGCAATCCTGACATGATCCGGACCGGCAATCCGGTGTCAATTCGGCCGCCATCGCCTTCTGCCACTCGCCTGCCAGAAACGCGCGGGAAACACCGGAATGAATATGATCCCAGGGAAGGGGTTCCGCGATATTCCGGATCCGGGTTGTATAAAAATCCGTTTCGATTTCACATTCTGCTATGGCCTGTTTCCAGATATCAAACCGGAAATGATCGCTCCATCCATCAAATCGGCATCCCTTTTGCCAGGCCAGCGTCAACAGTTTTCCAAAACTCCGGTCTCCTCTGGCAAATAGACCTTCCAGAAGACTGACTTCCGGATTTTGCCATTTGATGTCGACACTGGAATTTTTACAGCGATTTTTGATGGTCCAAAATTTTTCCTGTGCCGCATCCATGGGAATTTGAGATGCCCATTGAAAAGGTGTATGGGGTTTTGGAATGAATGATGTCAGACTGATATGAATTTGGGGACCGCGGTTTTTTCCTGAATTTTTCTTCTGTATTTTTCTCAAGTCACTGATCAATTGCATAATGGCATGGATATCGTCATCCGTTTCTGTTGGAAGACCGACCATGAAATACAGTTTAATCACCTTCCATCCCATTTCAAATGCGTCACGAACCGTCTGCACGATGTCATCCTGGCACAAATTTTTATTGATGACATTGCGAAGTCGCTGGCTTCCCGCCTCCGGCGCGATGGTGAAACCGGTTTTTCGGACCCGCTTGATCGTCTCCATCAGGCCAGTAGAAAGTTTGTCCGCACGAATCGAGGGAAGTGATACTGAAATATGGAGCGGTTCGCAAATGCCCATCAATCCGGACATCAGTCCGGACAGGTTCGTATAATCGCCGGTGCTCAGGGACAGCAGGGATATATCCTCATATCCGGTGCTGTTGATGGATTGGTCTGCCAGATTCATTAGTGTTGGAATGGCGCGTTCCCGGACCGGCCGATAAATCATGCCGGCCTGACAAAACCGGCATCCCCGGCTGCACCCCCTGGATATTTCCAGTCGGAGCCGGTCATGAACCGGCTTTCCAAAAGGGACGATCGGCGCCGTTGGAAAATCGCACCCATCCAGATTAGAAACAATGGTCCGGTCAACATGATCGTAGTCGGCGTACAACGGCATACTTTTCTGAAAACCGGACATATCGAACGTTGTCTTGAAAAAAGACGGTATATACACGCCTTTTATTTTGCGCCAACCATCCAGCAGGGCCTGTTTGTCATTTGGTCGCTCGGTTTTCCAGGTCATCCAGGTGGATACCAGTTGTAAAATAACCGCCTCACCATCTCCAAATATCATGGCATCAAAAAAATCAGCGACAGGCTCGGGATTACAGGTGCATGGCCCACCGGCAATAACAAAGGGAAAGTCCGTATCCCGATCGGAAGACCGAAGCGGAATCTGGGCCAGATCGAGCATTGCAACCAAATTGGTATAGGTTAATTCATAGAGCAGGCTGAATCCAACAATGTCAAATGTCTTCAACGGTGTTTTGGATTCCAGCGTCATGAGTGGCAGATTGTTTTTTTTGAGCTGGTGTTCCATATCCAGTCCGGGTGCATAAACCCGCTCTGCCCGAATAGTCGCATTTTGATTTAAAATATGATAAAGAATTTGAAGTCCGAAATGCGATGTACCAATTTCATACATGTCCGGAAACGCCAGTGCGATGTTCAGCCGGATATTTTGTGTGTTTTTGTGTATCGAATTGATTTCGGTTCCGATATAGCGGCTGGCCTGATCAATATAAGGCAGAATGTCGTCAATACTGTCTGCAGACTGGATGAAAGACATATGGGTTTGAACCTTTTTGACGGTTATAATATATTCTGTATTGAAATTTGATTCGTGCGTCGAACGGTCACAATCTGCGATTCTCATCTGTAGAGACAAGGCATGCCTTGTNNAAATTGTGACCAACTGAAGTATAACACACTCAAAACCGTTATTCTTCTGGCTGTTTGTTCATCGTAAATTAAACTGCTTAGTATAGAACATTTAATACCAATATGAAAAGATCAAAGATAAATTCGACTGTTTTTATGGTGATGGGGCTGATATTCATCAACTGCCTGACTGCCGGCGCTCAAAATGATCTGAGAGAAAGCCCGATTGTAAAAGCCGTAAAAAAAATAGGACCGGCAGTTGTCAATATCAGTTCCGAACAGACTGTTCGTCAGCGGGCCAACCCATTTTCCGGTTTCAGCGGTAATCCGCTGTTTGACAATTTTTTCAGGGATTTTTTTGATCACCAAATTCCACAACACTTCAATCGATCCAGTCTGGGATCCGGTGTCATTATCGATGGCGCCAGGGGATATATTCTAACCAATGCCCATGTCATTGAAAGCACTGGAAAAATTACGGTTACATTAAAGGATGAACGCGAATTTGAGGCCGAAATCATCGGTGCGGACCCGGATTCCGATCTGGCAGTACTGAAAATACCGACGGCCAGTGCCCTGCCATCAATTGAAATGGGGACCAGTGATGATCTGATGATCGGTGAAACCGTCATTGCCATCGGAAACCCGTTTGGATTTTCCCATACCGTAACAACGGGTGTCATCAGTGCGGTGGGCAGAAGCATTCGTACCGATGACAAGATATTTCAGGACTTTATCCAGATTGATGCCTCCATCAACCCGGGCAACAGTGGGGGGCCTCTTTTAAACATCAATGGTGAGCTGATCGGAATTAACACTGCCATTTATGCAAAAGCCCAGGGAATCGGATTTGCCATTCCCATAAACAAGGCCAGGAGAATCATTTCCGATCTGATACAATTCGGGGAGGTCATTCAGGCGTGGATTGGCATTGCGGTTCAGCCTCTGGATTCTGGCATATCCCAATATCTGGATAAATCTCCTGAAAAGGGGGCTGCGACCAAAGGGGTTATCATCCGGGAAATTGATCCGGACAGCCCGTCATCCCGTGCCGGCCTGATCATTGGCGATATCATCACCGGTATCGGTAATCGAAACATCGTATCTGTTTCCGATTACACCAATGCCCTTCAGAATATCAATGCCGGAGATATCATCACGATCCAGATTTTTCGCAACGGCAAAATAAATTCTGTATCGGTCAAAAGCACCGTCTTTCCAGAAGATCGGGCCCCATCACTTGCTTATCGTCTCCTGGGCATCCGGATCACGGATATATCTGCAAACAGAAAATCCGGACAGGCCGCTTCATGGGGTGTGATAATAACCGAAATTGATGCCAGAAGTCATCTGGCCAGAATCGGGGCGGACCGGGGAGATATCATTCGTCAGATAGACGATATACCAATTGGGGGCATGAGCGATTTTAATCGGGCAATCATCAAATGTCAGCAGAAACCATCCGTGGTGATTCTGCTTCAACGGGCTGAACAACTGTATCATATTACCGTGAAAATCAGTGCTCAGTGATCAGTGTAGGGGCGACCAGCCGGTCGCGCCTACATCTACGCCTCCCAGCGGGGGGAAGGGGTCAACTGTGTATTTTCATTTTGAGAAACAGCAAGCCGCCTGACGGCGGCACTGCCTGAATGCTCGTTGCGGCGCCTCAGTCTTCAGCCTTCGGACTTCATGGCTGAAGACTATATAGTACCTGAACGGAAACCCNNGTTTGGGTCATTCAGACATTTGAATTTTGAATTTGTTTCGAATTTCGGATTCGATATTCGAATTTTTCTGAACAGGAGTTTTCGTTCAAACACTATATATCCAGGGTACTGACTTCAAGTGCATTGTTGTATATGAAATCCCGCCTGGGTTCAACTTCCTCACCCATCAAAATGGTGAACAGTTCATCGGTTCCGACGGTATCTTCTTCTTTTACCTGAAGCAGAACACGTTTATCCGGATTCATGGTTGTTTCCCATAACTGATCCGGATTCATTTCGCCCAGACCTTTGTAGCGTTGAAAACTCAAACCTTTTTTACCCTCTTCAACCATGTGTGTCATCAGAAGGGATTTTTTTTCGATTTTGACACCATCCTGTTTTTTTTCCACATCACATACTTCAAATGGGGGTACATCATACCGTGAAATACGTTTTTCCAGCATGATGCATTTTTGAAAATTTTTTGAAAAAATCATATTTTTCCCGATTTTGAGACTGTACATCTGGGAGGATGAATCCCCGATATCTTTTTGACGGCTCTGAATATGGGTTGAGCAGTCAACCACCATCTCATACACCTTCTTGTCTTCGTTCCAGATAACATCTTCAATCTGAAAGCCGCTCTCCACCAGCTTTTCTTTTGCAGAATCCATGACCACCTTGTCATAAAGCATATGTCCATGATCGATATCCGAAGACATAATCCGTTCGATCAGCGGCATGTAATATCCCTGCATTTGAAATTTATTGAGAAGATGTTGATATTCCGACAAATCGCACAGAAAAACATAAAGCTCATGACCGGTCAGGGAAATATTTATGGCCGGTATGACCACCTGCTTTTCCTGGCATATCCGTTTGAGAATAAATTCATCCATCTCCATTTCATCTTTCAGATAGATGGCGCCTGTGCCTTTTCCCACCCGGAAGAGCGGTGGATGGGCGATATACAGATATCCTTTTTCGATCAGAGCCCGCATCTGCCGGTAAAAAAATGTCAGTAACAGGGTTCGGATATGGGCTCCGTCCACATCCGCATCGGTCATGATAATGACTTTGTGATACCGGACATTCTCAATACTGAATTCTTCAATCCCCGCACCGGTACCCAGAACGGTAAAAATGTTCTTGATCTCTTCACTTTTCAGAATTTTGTCAAAACGGGATTTTTCGACATTCAGAATTTTGCCTCTAAGCGGCAATATTGCCTGAAATCGTCTGTCCCTGCCCTGTTTGGCAGAACCGCCGGCAGAGTCCCCCTCAACCAGAAACAATTCGCGTCTTTCAGGTTCCGGATACTGACAGTCCGCCAGTTTTCCCGGAAGTGTCGAATCAATCAGCGCCCCCTTGCTCCTGGCCAGATCACGGGCCCGCCTGGCGGCATCCCGGGCTCTGGACGCATCAACTGCCTTTTCGATAATTTTTTTTGCAACAGCCGGGTTTTCTTCAAGAAAAATACTCAGTTTTTCATTCACCAATGATTCGACAAAACCCTTTACATCACTGTTACCCAGCTTGGTTTTTGTCTGACCTTCAAACTGTGGATTTTTCAACCGTACGCTGACAATGGCTGTCAATCCTTCCCGAACATCTTCTCCGCTGATTTTGGTCTGAAGATTTTTTGGAAGATTTCCGTTACTGGCATATTGATTCAGGGTTCTGGTCAATGCGGCCTTGAATCCGATCAGATGCGCACCCCCCTCAACCGTATTGATATTGTTGGCAAATGAAAACAGTTTTTCATTGTAGGTATCATTGTACTGGATGGAAGCCTCGATACTGACATCGTTTTTCATGCCTTCAATAAAAACCGGACTGTGAAGAACGGCATGATGTTTGTTGAGATATTCAACAAAGGATATCAACCCGCCTTCATACAGCAGCTCTTTACGAACGTCGGTTCGATCATCTTCCAGAATGATTTTGACATTCCGGTTCAGAAAGGCCAGTTCTCTCATGCGCCTGAGCAGAATGTCATAATCATATATGGTTGATGTAAAAATTTCGGCATCCGGAACAAAATGAACCTTGGTTCCCCTTTTGGTCGTTTCACCGATAATTTTCAGCTCGGATGTTTTCTTACCCCGTTCGTATGTCTGATAATAAACCTTGCCATCCGCATAAACTTCTACTTCCAGAAATGACGACAGTGCATTTACGACAGATACACCAACCCCATGCAGACCGCCGGATACCTTGTAGGTATCATCATCAAACTTGCCGCCGGCATGAAGTTTGGTCATAACCACTTCAAGGGCCGGAACATTTTCCTTCTTGTGGATGCCAATCGGAATGCCGCGCCCATTGTCCTCGACACTGACGCTGTTATCCGTATGAATAATGACATGAATCTGATTGCAGTATCCGGCCATGGCTTCATCGATGCTGTTATCGACAACCTCGTAAACCAGATGATGATGGCCTTCGATATCGACGTTTCCGATATACATGGATGGTCTTTTTCGTACGGCCTCGAGACCTTCCAGTATTTTGATATTATCCGCGGTATAATTGTTGTTTTCTGTTTTCATATTCTCATCGGCATAATGACATTTAAATAACTTTTATCAGTCTCTCCCTCAATCAGACAGGGTGTCTGACCGCTGGTGATATGTAGAATTGTATATTCATCCTCTATCAAACCCAGTGCCTCGATCATATACCGGGGATTGAATGCAACCTCCAGGGAATCTCCCTGGTAATCAATTTGAACTTCCTCGCGGGATTCCCCCAATTCGGGATTGGTGGACCGGATGGTCATTTTGTCTTCAAAAAGGGTAAATACCACCGCTTTGTAATCATCTGACGACAAAATTGACATGCGTTTCAACATGGCTGTACAGGCTTTTGTATTGACCCGTATTTTCCTGGCATCCGGCCATGTGATATAATCGCTGTATTCCGGAAACGCGCCTTCCAGAAGCCGGATAACAGTCGTTTCATTTTCCTGTCTGAAAAATGCATTGTTGTTTTCGATAGCGATATCGATCGGTTTTCCGGGAATCAAAATCCGGGTCATTTCGCCAATGCCCTTTTTAAGAATCAAAATGCCGCTGATATCATCCATATTCACTTTTTCCGAAAGAACACATTCGGCTTTTGACAAACGATTTCCATCGGTTGACAGCATTCGAACAACCGTTTTTTCATCCACGGTCACCCGTTGAAGACAAATGCCCTGGGTATGCGGCTTTTTATCATCACCAGCAGATATAATCTGGGTTCGTTCGATCATCTTTTTTAACAGGGATGAATCCATTGTAAAAAAAGACGCATTTTCAACACATGGCAGATTGGTAAAATCATCCGGATTCATCCCGACCATATTGAATTGGATGTTTCCCCTGCCGATCTCGATCCAAAAATTTTCAACTTCTGTAACCAGTATTTCATCAACTGGAAAATCTTTTACAATTTCATATAGTTTTCTGGCATTTATCGCAATGACACCTTCAGACTCGACATCGGCCGGATAATACCCCTCAAAGCCGGTTTCAAAATCATTTGCGGTAATATAAATGCGGTCTTTTTCCACTCTTATCAAAACACATGTTGTAATGACTGAACTTGTTTTTTTTGAACATATACCTTGAATTTTGGACAGGGCATCCACAACGTCCTGTTTTTTTACGGTAAATTTCATGGCATCATCACCTTCAGAGGTACTTGTTGAAATAGTTGAAAAAAAATCAATCCGCTTTTACGATCCACTGATGCATGGCCGGAATGATGGCATTTTTCCATTTATCAGAAAGTCTCAGCTTTATAAACTGATGAAACAGATGATGTATCCAATCTATGATGCGTTCACAGGTGAATATTCTGTCAATGACCTGTGCTTCCATGTCCTCCTTGTTTTCCGGCTCCACGTCATTCTGAATTTTCAGTGCCGCGATGGCAAGGCTTTCTCCTTTCAGCGTAAACTGCCACTGCTGACGATCGCTGACCGCAATCATGTTCATTTCCGTGATCATACCGCCTTTTCGTAATGCCAGCATGCCTTCTTCCAGTCCAGCATCATCCCCTTTGATGGTAACCGTTTCCATGGAATTGTGAAAGGCGTTTTCAATGACCATACGATTTCCAATTTTTATTGAAAACTCTGTAAATTCATCATGTTGAATTGTATTTACATCCATTTCCATCGTAAACCACAGCCATGTCAAAAATTCAAACCCCATAAATTTATATCGACTGTAAGCAATTGAAATATCCAGCACGGATTATTTTCCTTTCATATAAAACTGTCAGGCTTCAGGCTGTTCAATATATCTTTTTCAGAATCAGAAATATTTTGAAGGAAAAAAGCGGAAGTATACGGGAATATGCGAATCAGTTCCAGATTGAAAGACTTGATAAAGAGGGTTTCAAATTCATCATTGGCGGTTTTCTGGTTGGAAAAAAAACTGATTCTTGATTTTTCATAGTTCCAGACCATATCATATACATACGGTGAAGCCGGAATCCGCTGATACAACATGGTAATGACATAGTCCTTGACGGCTTTTTTTTCACCCTTGTTCAAATAATCCCGACCGGTTTCCTTCAGCTTTTTTGCCAACTCCTTCTGATAATGCTTTAAAATGACCCGGGGAGAAATCTGTTTTTTGTCAATTCTCAGTGAAAAAACAAAATGGGAGCCGATTATGAATTGAGAACCCTTGAAATCGGGTTCAAACGGATTGTCATAAGATGTCCATCCAACAGATTTGTCTGTCGCTTCACCATCGATATCTTCGATGACATGAGAAGACAGTCTTTCAAAGATGGTTTCGGCAACCGGTTCTTCCAGTTGTCCATTTACGATATAATTGGTGATTGAAACATTTGATGAAAGAAAACTCATATGGTTCTCCTGAATGTTGATTCTTTATTCTTTTCTTTATATCACATTTAAAAAAAAACAGAAACATTATGCTGTGTTCATAATGACAATAATTCTATAACTATTTTAATTTGATAAAAATTTTGCCATAAAGGATGGATCGTAATCCGGTGTGTGAACCATTGACAACATGGGAGAATTAAACCCTGAAATTGTATCTGTCAATAATCGGATAGTTATAAACAGGTTGATGACGGGTTTATAACACCAGTAAAAAATGTGGGTCATCACGGCACAGTGTCTCCATGATGTGACCGACATGATGATGATCCACCTATAACCATCTGGAAATTAATTAATGAAATTTTTGGCTGATTTTCATGTTCATTCATCCCATTCCCGCGCGACATCAAAAAATCTGACGCTTGAATCCCTGCATATAGCGGCCCAGAAAAAAGGGTTAACAGTCATTGCAACCGGGGATTTCACCCATCCGGTCTGGATTGAGGATATCCGGGAAAAACTGATATCTGCTGATAATGGACTGTATCGGCTGAAACCGGCGCTTGCCGAAATATGTGATAAAGAAGTTCCACCGGCCTGCCGGGGAGATGTTCAGTTCATGCTGGTTACTGAAATCAGCAACATTTATAAAAAAGATGGGCGGGTCAGAAAAAATCACAACCTGATTTTTATTCCGGAAATCGAACAGGCCATTCAACTGAACCGGAAACTGGAGAAAATTGGAAACATTGGTTCGGACGGGCGTCCAATCCTGGGTCTGGATGCACGAAATCTGCTTGAAATGACATTGGAATCCGGTCATGGCGCATTTCTGGTTCCGGCGCATATATGGACACCCTGGTTTTCGATGCTGGGCTCAAAATCCGGATTCGATTCGTTGTTTGAATGTTTTGATGATCTCAGTTCACACATTTTTGCAGTTGAAACCGGCCTGTCATCAGATCCGGTAATGAACTGGCAGATATCGTCCCTGGATCAGGTGGTTCTGATTTCCAATTCTGATGCCCATTCTGTTGCAAAACTGGGTCGGGAAGCCAATCAATTTGATACGGAATTGTCGTTTGCAGATATTCGTGATGCGTTGAAGCATCCGGAAACAAACAAATTTTTGGGCACCACCGAATTTTTTCCGGAAGAAGGAAAATATCATTATGATGGGCATCGAAAATGTCAAATTTGCCTTCATCCAGCGGAAACACAAAAAATTAACGGAATTTGCCCCATATGCAAAAAGCCGCTGACTGTCGGAGTGCTGTATCGAACATATGAACTGGCAGACAGAAAAAATGGTGAAAAATCTCCCCGACACAAGCCGTTTTTCCATACCGTTCCCCTGACCGATATTTTATCGGAAATTTCAAATGTGGGCTCTGCATCCAAAGAAGTGCTGAAACGATATGAACTGGCTTTGAACAAGCTGGGACCGGAACTCGCCATCATTGCATCGCTGCCTCTGGATCAGATCCGAACGGCCAATATACCCCTTCTGGCAGATGCCATTCAGAAAATACGGGTGAATGACGTTCATATTTCACCCGGATATGATGGTGAATTTGGAAAGGTCAGACTGTTTTCACCTGAAGAACGGCAGATGCTTTTCAATCAGCACCAACTCTTTGCAGTCACAAACTTGCCTCCGGTTGAACCGGTACAGTTGGAAAAACCGGTTTTTATAAAAATTGAGAAACCGGACAAAACAGACTCCGGGTTTCATACCGCCACAAACCCGGAACAGGAAATGGCCATTCACCATGACACCGGGCCATTGATCATCATTGCTGGTCCTGGAACAGGTAAAACACGAACCATTACCCATAAAATGGCAAGGCTTGTAACGCACAAAAAAATAAGGGCTGACAATATTCTGGCGTTGACATTCACCAACAAGGCTGCCGATGAAATGCGAAACCGGATTCGCCGGTTGTTGCCATTTGATAATATTTTGCCGGTTATCGAAACCTTTCATTCACTTTGCCTCCGGTTGATGGCAGACCATCATATGGATTATACGGTAATCGATGAACCGGAGCGAAAAACTGTCATTGGAGATGCCATCAAACTGATCCGTCAGGATGATCTGCAGAATATCGCCTGGTTTTCCGATCAGATACGGTTCATCAAACAGAAATGGCCCATCCAGGCTTTGACCGGCCATAATGATCTGGCGACAATCGCTGAAAAATATCAATATGTTATGAATATCCAAGGCCTTGTCGATTACGAGGATATCATTCAACATACCATTCGGATGATTGAAAACAGCCCGGAATTGCGCCATCAGTATGCAGAGTTGTTTCAGTATGTTTTTGTGGATGAATACCAGGATTTGAATCAGGCTCAATATCGCCTGCTGATGCTTCTTTCTCCGCAGGAACGGATCCGGGCCAATGTTTGTGTCATCGGTGATCCAAATCAGTCCATTTACGGATTCAGCGGTGCAGATATAACGCTGTTTGACCGGTTTGTTCAGGATTACCCAAATACCCGTCTGGTCACGCTCAGTCAAAATTACCGGTCACCTGAAACCATTCTGGCTGCATCGTTTCAGGTCATTAAACATGCTGAAAAATTTTCTGAACATCCGGTTTATGGGAATATGCAGCGGCTTCGTTCCGGAATTGCCGGTCCCGCACATATCAGCATATTGAATTATGAAACAGATGAAACAGAAGCATCCGGCATTGCGGTTGAAATTGAAAAACTGACAGGTGGCACCGGTTTTTATTCATTCGACAGCGGCCTTGTGGATGGAAATCAACCGGAAAATCATATTGGCTTTGGTGATATTGTGGTTTTGTATCGTACATCCAGACAGTCGGCGGGTATCGCCGATGCCCTGACAGCAAAAGGTATTCCATATCGCGTGGCCAAAAAGGAAACGGATGCCATTCAAAAATTTATGGTTGATGTGGTTGCATTTTTCAGATTTTTGGAGGGATCGGGTTCATTTCAGGATGCGGATATCTGTTTCAGATATCTCAATGATGGAAAAAAACCACTTTTTTTCAACTGGTTCAAAAATAAATGCATTGAACGTGCCTGGTCGGCACGGGATGGCTTGAATCCGGCTGTATTGGCATCAGAACTCGATTTAAAGCCATCATTTCGGTCAATGTTTCACCATATAACAGGTGAATTGAACCGCATAAAAGCAGAAATGCAAAAAATGAGGCTTGAACAGAAACTTGTTTTTTTGGTATCAAAGGTATTACAGCCAGATCAGATCAATATGCCGGAATTTAAAAAAAACCTGGATGATCTGATCGATCGGGCAAAAGGTCATTCGGGAAGTGCAACCGGTTTTTTAAATCAGTTGTCCTTGCAGACGGATGCCGATATGCTTCATGTGAAAATGGAAAAAGTGGCGTTGATGACCATGCATGCCTCCAAGGGAATGGAATTTTCGGTTGTCTTTATAGCCGGGTGTGAGGATGGCCTGATTCCCTATCGAAGGCCCGGATCAGAAACACTGGATATGGCGGAAGAACGACGTCTTTTTTATGTTGCCATGACCCGTGCCAAAGAAAAATTGTACTGCACCTGGACATCAAAGCGGAAATTGTATGGAAAATTAAGTAGTAACCGGTTATCACCATTTATAGATCAGATTGATCCGTCGTTTTTGAAACATGGTGCATTCCAAAAGTCTGAGAAAAAGAAAATGAGACAGAAACAGATTGCGCTATTTTAGAGCCTGGTAAATAATAATTGAAGACCACAACTATACAACTCCCAAATCCGTTATAATCAGAAAAAAAGAAGGCCTAACCGATAATCAGGAAATATATGAAAGAAATTGTAGTAAAAACAGTTTTGCTTAAAAACGGTCTTGAACTGACATTTTTTGACAGATCCAGGAGAATAGCCGGTGACAGATGGCAAATTGAAATTTTGGCAAGAATGGATATACCAATTGACCATTGTCTTCAGTTTGAACAAACCGTAAATATCATAACTGCACAGGATATCAAAAATATTCTGGGCGAAAGGGTCAGTTTTGAAAAAGCAATGGTTCGAAATTTTATAGATGAAAAAGAAAAGGATTTGACTGTCAAGAATATGTGTGAATCCTACTTGTCAAGCGCCAAGGAATATCTTTCCCATAAGGATTTTGCCGAAAGGTTTGTAAAAAAGACGTATCGGGAAATTTTTCAAAAGCGCCAATTGGAAAATCTGATAAAAAAAGGAGTGGATGATGGTGGATAACCAAAATAAAAACAATCCCAAAAGACTGCTGTATTCAATTCTGTTTTTCCTCCTGATTTTTTTAATGTCATCCGGCACGGCCACCGCGGATATTTATGTGTATGTCGATAAAGCGGGGGTTCGTCATTTTACCAATGCGCCGACATCCTCGAATTATCGATTGTATTTGAAAAGAAAAGTCGAATTCAGCGCACCTGTCAGCTTTTCGGTTTACAATGGTAATTTAAACAGTTCTGATCAGTTTGATGGTGTGATTGACAAGGCCTCAAGAGATTTTGGCATTTCACCCCGATTGCTGAAATCCATCATTAAAGTCGAGTCAAATTTCAATCCGGATGCGGTTTCCAAGAAAGGAGCCAAGGGGCTCATGCAGATCATGCCGAAAAATTTCAATGATCTTGAAATTGATGACTGGAAAGATCCGTATCAGAATATCATGGGCGGTACGCGGTATTTGAAACAGATGCTTGAAAAATATAACGGTAAACTTCATCTGGCGCTTGCCGCATACAATGCCGGGCCAGCAGCAGTCGACAAATATAATGACATACCACCCTATCCGGAAACCAAAAACTATGTCAGAAAAGTTACCCAGTATTTTAACAGCGTTGGATATTGAAAAAGTGGAGGAGGTAGGATCGACCACCCAATGTTACACAAAACGAACGGGTTGATACAGCGGGATACGCTTTTAAAGCCCTACCGTGCCATCATAGAACGTCGAATCAGCCATCTGAACGATATCAGACGTCAACTTGTCCTTGAATTTTCATCGCTTTCTTATGCTGCATCAGGTCATCTGTTTTACGGCCTTCATCGTGTCGATCAGGAATGGATATTTCGTGAATGGGCGCCGAATGCAACAGCCATATGGCTTGTCAGCGACAGAACAGGATGGCTTGAAATTCATGGATGGGACTTGAAAAAAATTGATGATGCCGGTAATTGGGAACTTCGTCTTCCAGCGGATTTATTGCGGCATGGCAATTTATACCGTCTGCGGATACATTGGAAAGAGGCGTCTGGTGATCGAATTCCGGCTTATGCCAACCGGGTGGTCCAGGACCCGGTTACCCTGATTTTTAACGCCCAGGTATGGCAGCCGGATCTGCCCTATACCTGGAAAAATGGGCCAATAACAGAAAAAAAAGATGCCATATTTATTTATGAGGCCCATATCGGTATGGCACAGGAAGAAGAAAAAATCGGGTCTTATAAGGAATTCACGCAAAACATTCTGCCTCATGTGGTTGATTCCGGGTATGATTCAATTCAATTGATGGCGCTTCAGGAACATCCCTATTACGGATCATTTGGCTATCAGGTCTCCAGTTTTTTTGCACCATCATCCCGATTTGGAACTCCGGACGATCTCAGGGAACTCATCGATACCGCTCATGGATATGGATTGCGGGTGTTGATGGATATCATTCATTCCCATGCGGTCGCCAATGAGGTGGAAGGTCTCAGCCGGTTTGACGGAACCCTGTATCAATATTTTCATGACGGTACGCAGGGAAAGCACCCCGCATGGGATTCCCGGTGCTTCGATTATGGAAAACGGCCTGTGTTGCGGTTTCTGCTGTCCAACTGCAGATACTGGTTGCAGGAATATCAACTGGATGGATTCCGGTTTGATGGAATTACCAGCATGATGTACCGGCATCATGGCCTGAATATGGCCTTTACCGGTTATTCCCAATATTTTGATGAATGGGTTGATGACGATGCGCTGATTTATTTAACGTTGGCCAATCAACTGATTCATGAAATCAATCCGGCCGGCGTCACAATAGCAGAGGATATGAGTGGCATGCCAGGATTGGCACTGCCAATTGAAGACGGTGGCCTGGGATTTGATTACCGGTTTGCAATGGGTGTTCCGGATTACTGGATTCGACTGGTTAAAGACACACCGGACGAATTATGGCCCATGGGACATTTATGGTTTGAACTGACCAATCGCAGGCCGGATGAAAAGTTCATTGGTTATGCTGAATCCCATGATCAGGCCCTGGTTGGCGATCAAACACTGATTTTCCGCCTGATTGGATCCGATATGTATGATGCCATGCATGTTCAGTCGAAAAAT
>DFZE01000230.1:0-3178 GCA_002382065.1 Desulfobacteraceae bacterium UBA4064 | reverse complement strand
GGCAATCAATGGAGCTTATACCATGCCAGAAGGCAGTGGCAATTAATGAATGATTCAGGACTTCGATATCATGGCCTGGCGGCGTTTGACCGGGATATGATTGAATTGGCAAAATCCCGCCAAATTCTTGAAACATCGGAAATGCGACTTCTGGTTGCCGATGATATCCGAAAAATACTGGCATTTGAGCGAAACAGACTGATTTTTGTTTTCAATTTTCATCCCACCCAGTCATTTATCGACCATTTGATTCCTGTTATCCCCGGAAAATTCAGAATGATTTTGGACACGGATTCAATCCGATACGGCGGACATGGCCGGTTGATATCTGATCAGATTCATTTTTCACAGATGGATATCCGTCAGAGCCATCATGTCAGCCTGTATATTCCGACCCGAACAGCGATGGTGCTGCAACCTGAAGAGAACATATAAAACGTGGTTTACTTCAGGCGAATCGAAACAATTCTATTGGTATCGATTACACTGATGATTGTTGTCGGTCTTTTATACAGAATTCAGCCTCAAACATCTGCTTCAAATCCGGAAACCAGCCCGGAAGTCCATCCGATTTCTGACATGACGAACCGCATCATGGATACCAGCGCGGTAACGCCTGCCACCATCCCGTCAGATTCGAATCATTCAACGGATTTGATGGTGGATTCCAGTGTTAACATTTCTCCGATGGTAATCATGCCGGAAAAAATGACCTATTCCAAACCGGCCAATCGTCCCACCAAAAAAAATGGTTCAAAAAGCAAACTTGAATTTCGTATCCATACGGTGACAAAACGGTCAACATTAAAAAAACTGGCCAGACAATTCTATGGTTCACCCTTATATTATCCCTTACTCCTTGAAAACAATCCACATATCGATAATTTTGAAATACTGGAAAATACGTCGGTATCAATTCTGAAGAGCCGTCGACAGATGATTCATATTTACAATCACCATCGGATAAAAGAGAAAGGCCGATTGATCTGGCGATACATGACAACCGAACAGGATACGATAGAAAGCATCTGTAAAAAATTTTATCATACCAATCAATCCAGCATCCCTGTCATCAATCTGAATCCGGAAAATCGGCTGAAACCGGGAGAATTGGTGAAGATTCGCCTGGATGAGCATAAATAAGAAATCAGAAAGGATATTAATATGAAGCTGGGTATCATCGGACTCCCTGATGCCGGTAAAACAACACTATTTGAGGCACTTACCGGCCAACAGACAGAAATGGGCAATAAACTGGAAAGTCGTCAGGGGGTGATACGGGTTCCGGACCACCGGATTGACCGGTTAAGTCAGATGTATCAGCCCCAAAAAACAACATATGCTCAGGTTGAATATTTTCTTCCCGGGTTTAATCCGTCCAAAAAAGATACAAAAGACTACAGTCCATGGACGTTGATCCGGGATTGTGATGCACTCATCCTGGTTATCCGGAATTTTAAAGGGTACGGGGATGAAAATCCCAATCCCAAATCGGATTTTTTGACAATTGACAGCGAACTGATGCTCTCCGACCAGATTACCATTGAAAAACGGATTGAACGGATGGAGGCAGATAAAAAACGGGGTCGAAAAATCGATACCGAAGAAATGTCAGCCCTGACCAACTGTCTGCGTATGCTGGAAAATGAAATACCGATCCGACGGGATCAGAGCCTGGCGGATACCCCCCAGTTGCGGGGATTTGCCCTGATGTCTGCAAAACCCATGCTGATTCTGTTCAATAATTCCGATGATGATGATCAAATGCCTGACGATACGGTCTTTGAAGCGGAAAAGAAAATGATCATAAAGGCCAGACTGGAGCAGGATATTTCGCGCATGTCTGCCGACGATGCCAAAGAATTTCTTTCAGAATTCAATCTGACCGCAACCGCAACAGACCGGGTGATCAAACAGTCATATGATCTTTTGGGGCTGATTTCATTTTTTACAGTGGGAGAAGACGAGGTCCGGGCGTGGACCATTAAAAAAACAACCGAAGCACTGGATGCGGCCGGCGTTATCCATTCGGATATCAAAAAAGGATTCATTCGGGCAGAAGTTTTGTTTTATGACGATCTGATGGATGCCGGAACACATGCCGAGGCCAGAAAATGCGGGACCGTGCGCCTGGAAGGAAAAACCTATTTGGTTCAGGACGGGGATATCATTAATTTCCGGTTCAATGTATAGCTTGGGAAAGCAAAACGCATCCGTGTTCCATTATATAGTGTCTGAACGGAAACATCTTAACTATCTATTAATAAAGGTGCTGAACGTAACGTTCCCACAAACATCTGATGCAATTCCGATGTGGGGGATGCTTATGACGATATGGCCGGAAGGGTTGTCTTCGCCCGGCGGATATTCACCAGATCCGAAAGCAGCCCGTCTTTCTGCAGAATCCGGTTTCGGGCTTCGACCAGATCCGGTCGGGTGACCGTTCCCCGGTGGCTCATACGGTTTCGGATTTGAATGATCCGGTCCAGATTGTTGCAAAGTTTCCGGCGTGTTGACACATCGGGTATCTGTCCGGTCAAACTCCCTTCGCACAGGTGATGGGCAAACCCGCCCAGGTTGCCCTTGCCTGCGGCCTCGCCGCAGATGATGTGCAGCTCGTTCTCCAGTGCACTGAAAAAATTGACGATTCTTGGCGCCGGTTCGTCCGGCATCCGGCTGGACCTGGCATCGGACAGTTGAAAAAAGATTTCTCCATGAATGAGGTCGTCGCGGGTGCGGCTGTCCAGGCTGTACCAGACACGGTCTCCCAGATGGCGCTGCAGCATCCGGGCGGTATAGGGGTCCGGCAGAACCTCTTTGGAAAATTCCAGGCTGGCCCCCGGGGTATCCTGAATCGTTTTCAGATAATCCCGGTTGATTTTGCCAATGCCATCCGGCCTTCTGCCCTGTTCAACCAGGTCATGGCGGAAATACCGGCCCAAATCCGCCAGAAAACCGGGCTCCCGAATTCCGTTCACCACGCGGTGAAACCAGGCAATTTTCCTTTCCCGAAACCGCGCATGCAGATCATTCCAGTCGAAAAGACGCTGATAGGATGTTTCGGACAGTAGATCGATTACCCGGGTGATGCCATGATCCTGCCCGTCCAAATGGTGATCGATGAAATCGCGGATCACCTCGCTGGCCAGTCCATCCCGGGACCAGATATCCGAAATCC
>DFZE01000109.1 GCA_002382065.1 Desulfobacteraceae bacterium UBA4064 | reverse complement strand
CCCAAAGCGGCATACGTTCCAGGTGCGTGTCACATTTCATCTTTTCAGGACGACAGGTGTCGTAACAGGAAGCAGATTGACTGAAACGGCGGCCGTATTGTAACGGCCCGGCCCCTTCACTTTTTCAAGAATCCGGAGGACAACATGGCGCAGCAAATTGAAGGCATTACACCGCCAGCACCGAAAAAGCCCCTTTTGAAAAGCCTGATGATTTGTGTCATGGGTCTGGTCCTGATGGCCGCCGCATTCCTGTTTCTGGAATACCGGAGCGGCCAGATCCGGAGCATTCCGGGCGTGTTTTCAAGCCAGCCGGAGAATTCCACAGACCGGACGGTCGTTTACCAGGATCATATTCAGCCGGTGATTCAACAATACCATCAGGAAAACCTGAAAGCCATGAACCGGGCCATTTCCGAACTGGAGGGATATTTCAACGAATATGAGGAAGGGATCGATGACTTTGTGGATGACATGACCGGAATGCGTTCCCGGATGGAGATGCTGGGGCGGCAGTTCCAGGACTGGTGGGACGAGGCATGGAATGGTGTGGCAGGCAACCGGGTCGCGCAATCGGTGCAGGAGTCTTTTGAGAGACACGTGTATTCCGAGAACCGGATTCGCCAGGATGTTTCGATGGCCATTGACACACTGGCTCATGCCCTGAACAGTAACCAGAATCTGATGCTCAGCCGCATTCAGGATGTGGTCCGGGAGACGGAACCCGGAATCGATCCCGGCCAGTTTGTCATGAGCAGTTACGATCAGGCTCTACGCCATACCTGGAATAGCAGTTTTGAGGGTATGGGCGAAAAGACCTTCATCAATCTGGCCCAGTCCCTGACAATTGATATTCTGGGCTCCTGGAGTGTGATCTGGCAGTTCATTCCGGAGCCATACCGGACACCTGTTGCATTGGTGCTGGCCCTGGTAGTGGATTACTGGAATTCGAAGCGCATGGCAAACAATTTGAAAGCCGAGTGCCGGGATATGGTTCGGCATACACGGGATGCCGTGCTGCATGATATCGAAAAGGGGATCGTGCCCCGGATGAAACTGGAGATGGAAAACCTGTATCAGGCGAATCTGGAAACCACCGAAAATCTGGTGGCAGGCAATCTGTTGGACCGGTTTCGGCTGATGCTGGGCCGGATTTTCCAGATGTAACCCGTCTTCCATCCGCCACTGCTGACCGTATTTCCCATCCTGCATCATGTTTTTGTCACATTCCGGATACGGGTTGCGACAAAGCAGGCAGTGTGTTTCCGATATGGCTCATGGCGGTTGAACAGCCATCCCATATCTCATGACTCACGACTCATATCTCAAAACGGAGGTTTTTATGAATAAACGGATGTGGTGCATGCTTCTTGTTTTTGGACTGGTCTGGGTTGCGGTTCCTGCAGACGCCCTGGTCGGGGGGTCGGCCATCCGGAAAATGGTGTCGGAACTGGTCGAATTGATTGCCCGCAAAAGTCCGGGTGCCGCGGATGATCTGGCAAAGCTGGGCGGAGAAAAGGCATTGAAAGAGCTAACGGAACAAATTGCTGAAACCGCTGGCGAAAAAGGCCTGAAACAGCTTCAGGGCCTGGTGGCGGAACACGGGGTCAGTGCGGTCAAAGCCCTGAAAACAAATCCGGGCAGATTGCTTCAGGCCCTGGATCACATTCCCGCATCCCTGCAAAAACAGGCCATATCCGCACTGAACTACAGCCCGGACGTCCTGAACCGGCTGATTGCAACCTATGGTCCGGATGCCCTGTTGGCGGCTGTGAAACATCCGGGAATCGGGACGGAAGTGATGGAAAAACTGGGTCGGGAAGGTATGGAAGCGGCTCTGAAACTGGAAAAACGGGATCTGATGCGGCTGCATCGTCTGAGCCCGAATTTGAGCCAACTGGAAGCAGCCCGGCGAAGTCCGGTCATGGACATGCTTCTGAAGGCGCCGGAACGCACCCTGTCCCTTCTGGAAAGACATCCCAATGTATTGATGACCGCCGCCGGCGTGGCGGTTCTGATCAATTACCGGGACGCACTCCTGGGCGGCAGCGATCGGGTTCAAAATCCGGACGGAACCTGGGAAGTGACATCCAGACCCGGCATGCTGGAGCGGACCGTGGGAAAATTTCTGGAAAGTGAACCGGTCAAAACCGGCATCATCCTGATTTTCAGCGTGTTGGGACTGATCATTTTCATGCGGGGTTTGATTTCCATGTGGGCTGCTGTTCAGCGGCAACGGATGAATCAACGGAAAATACGCAGTTCCACAGTTCCGCCGGAAGAGAATGCCAGCGGTAATCCCTGTTAACGGCTGACCGCATAATCGCAATGTCAGGTAGGCCAAACAACCGGCCAACCTGACCTGCAGGCTGGCCCTCTGCCCCTTTGTAGCTCGGCCACTTTTATAAAACCTCAATCCCCGCCCTGCCGGTATCCATGTGTAAATTTCCGGTCATACAGCCGGGACCGGGGCCCGGCAGCATCGGACCGGTCGGACAGGGCTTTTCCCACAATAATCAGGGCATGTCGGGTCAGCTTGGCCTGTTCGGCGGTTTTGGCCAGATCTTTAACTTGGATTCGAATGATTTTCTCATCCGGATGTGATACCCGAAACGCAATGGCGCAGGACATATCCGGCCCGTAGGCCCGGGACAGAATATCCTGAACCGCCTGAATCTGACCCATGCTCAGATAAATGGCCATGGATGCCCCATGCCTGGCAAGGGACTCCAGGGATTCCATGTCCGGCGCCGGCGTTCTGCCCGCCATCCGGGTCAAAATCAGGGTCTGGGTGACCTCCGGCAGGGTGTATTCAATTCCCATGGCTGCGGCGGCCGCAAAGGCCGCGGATACACCGGGGATGACCGCATAGGGAATCTGCCGCTTTTCCAGCTCGATCATCTGCTCATCGATGGCGCCATACAGACTGGGGTCTCCGGTATGCAGCCGGACCACCCGTCTGCCCGCCTGCCAGTCAGATGCCATGATATTGGTGATGTCTTCCAGATTGAGTGAGGCGCTGCTCAATTTTTTGGCATCGGGTCCGGCCCATTTCAAAACCGCTTCCGGAACCAGTGATCCGGCATACAGGATGGTATCGGCAAGGGCCATTGCACTCTGGCCCTTGACCGTAATCAGGTCCGGATCACCCGGACCCGCACCCACAAACAGGATCGGGTGGCGCTGCGGCGTTGTATCATTTTCAGTTGTGTTCATGTGCGTGATCTTCTTTCCCCACAATTTTGGATTCCCCGGCAATGATCCATACCGGATTTTGGGCCTCCATCCGGTCGCCCCAGGGCATGGATCGGCTGCCGGATGTCTGGATCTGGGTGACGGTCGTGACAAATCCCAGGTTTTTTAAAGCGGTCAGCGCCATATTCAGGCTCTGGAGCAGCACCGTATTGATGACGATGATCCCCCCGGGCCTCAGACAGGCCGTAGCCCGGGTCAGGATGGCGTCCAGATGTTTTCCCCCGCCACCGATAAAAATCCGGTCCGGGGCCGGAAGACCGTCCAGAGCATCCGGCAGCACGCCTTCCCGGACCAGGACATTCCGGACCCCGAAGGTTTCAATATTCAATCGAATCTGGGCTGCCCGTTCGGCTTTTTGTTCCACGGCGACGATGACACCGCCATGGATTAAAAGACTCGACTCGATCGCCACAGACCCGCTGCCAGCCCCCAGATCCCACATCACATGATGGGAAAGCAGTCGAAGCCTGGCAACCGATGCCGCCCGGATTTCCGGCTTGGTAATCATTCCGGCTTCATGGGCATAGGCCGAATCCGGCATTCCCAAAAACAGGGGCCGGATCAGAGATGCCTGTGCATGCCGTTTCAGAATCACGATATTGGGATGGCCGGCATTTGTGGCACTGGCGGATTTCAGACTGTACCAGTTGACGGATTTGTCGGATGCGCCCAACCGCTCCAGAATGCACATCCGATAATCAAATACCCCATGCTGAAGCAGAAAATCGGCGATCCGGTTCGGGGTGTTTCGGGGGTCTGTCAGAATGGACAGGAGGTCGGATGCCAGAATTTCTTTCAGAAACTGAACATCCAGTGGTTTGCCGTGCAGACTGATGGTCCGTGCATCCTGCCAGGGCTCGGCAATTTCGGCAAATGCAGCACAAACCGATGAGATATTGGGATATATCCGGACATGTTCAGAGCCGACAGACCGGACCAGGGTCGATCCGATGCCATGAAAAAGGGGATCACCCGAGGCCAGAACCACAATGGACCGGCTGGTTCGGTTGGCCTGAATATAATCGATCACCTCGGAAATATTTCGGGTGATCTCGATTTTTTCAGCAGGCTGATCCGCAAACCGGGCCAGGTGCCGTTTGCCGGCGATCAGCACATCGGCATGGTGAATGATCTCAAGATGATGCGCGGTCAGATCGTCAAACGACATGCCCATGCCGATGACCGATACGGTGTATTCATCGGACAGGGAATTCATTCTGCAGCCTCATGGAAAATGATGTTGCCGTCAAAGTCGAATATGATTCCGCCAATCTGGATCCGCCCATCGGTGGCCTGCCTGGCGCAGTCAATCATGTTGCGGCCCACATGCGCAATGACCGAAAGATGCTCCGGCATCAAAACGCTCAGGGCTTCCCGCGCAGTGTGCGCCGCGTCCACAGTCCGGGCCAGGACCGGATCATGGGTAACCTGTTGGGTCCATTCGGATAATTGGTGCAGGGTCATGGGAGAACTGGCGGCATGGGTATGCGGTATGCCCGTTGCCATTTTGACAGCCTTCCCAAAAAACACGGCAAGCGTCACGGCCCTGATCCCGATTTGCAGTGCCTGTTTCAGGGAATCGTGAAAAAAATCGCCAATCTGAATAAATGCCGCCTGGGGCAGGTCTGGAAAATTGGCAATGGCAAACCGCTCGCTGCGCCGTCCGGTTGTCAAGACCACATGCCGGTTGCCGGTGGCATGGGCCACGGACAGGGCCGAGGTGATGGTGGCGGCATATGCTTCATGCGACAGGGGCCGCACCACACCGGTTGTTCCCAGAATGGAAATGCCGCCGATAATGCCCAGTCTGGCATTCAGGGTTTTTACGGCCAGGGATTCACCCTCGGGCACAAATATCTGAACCCGGATATCCGACTGGGGCGGGATATCCTTCAGCACATCAAAAACCGCTTCATGAATCATCTGCCTGGGGCCGGAATTGATGGCCGGTTCACCCGGCGGGATTTCAAGGCCCGGAAGGGTGACAGTTCCGACACCGGTCCCGGCAGACAGGATAACCCCCTGCCCGGCGCCGGTTTGGGACATCCAGACAACCGCGCCAATTTCCGCGCCATTGGTGACATCCGGGTCATCGCCAGCATCCTTGATGACGGTGCATCGGGCTTTTTTGCCATCGGGGTCCAGGCTCAGGGAATGAACCGGAATGCTCAGATAATCCCCGGTCAGAAGATGGATGGTGACCGCAGACTCCCGTATGCCATGAACCAACAGGGTGATGGCCGCCTTGGCTGCGGCCGCTGCAGCGGTACCGGTGGTGAAACCGGACCGCAGACGCTTTTTGGAACCCGTACTGGAAGACATGACCGTATCTCACCCCGCCGCAACGGTGAATGGGGGCATCATCATGGCTTTTGATGCGCGATGATCAGGGTCCAGTAATCCGGAGACTGATCCCGGCAGGCATGCAGATCCGGAATGATTTTCTGTTCCGGAAGCCCGCAGTTGGACACACCGACACAATGCTGATATACCCCGGCCTCGTCAATGGCCTGACTGATATCTCCGATGTTCCGGTAAGCTTTTAAAAATACGATTGTATCCGGCTTTTCCGTGACATGTCTCAGGCGGTTGCCACCCTGGGCGCCCGAAACCAGCATCAGGGATTCCTCTCCTTCCACCAGCGGGGTGTTCAGACAGGCGGCGGCAGCCTGATACGAGGTGATTCCGGGAATGGTAACGACCGGCAGATGCGGCGCCAGCCGTTTGACCTGTTTCAGGATATACCCGTAGGTGGAATAGGTCATGGAATCGCCCAGTGTCAGAAATGCGATATCCTTGCCTGCCTCCAGACTGGCAATCAGGGTGCGTGCGTTATCTTCCCATGCCGACCAGGTTTCCTGTGCTTCAGTGGTCATGGGAAACTGAAGTACTTGAACCGGGGTGGTTTCCGGGATATAGGGCCTGGCAATGTTGACCGCCAGGCTGTAGGAGTTTTTGGTGGATGCCGCCGCAAAGATGATATCCACCTGCCCGAGAATTCGGGCCGATTTGACTGGTACCAGCTCTGGATCGCCGGGGCCGACGCCTATGCCATAAAGCGTACCTGGAGTTGTTTTCATTTTTTTTTCGTCTTGTGTTTCGGGTTTTTGTTTTTCAGTGGTCAGTGGTCAGNNCAGTGGTCAGCTATCAGTGGTCAGTGGTCAGCTACCAGCCATCAGTTTTCATCCTTCCGCCTTCATCCTTTTCCTGCCAATATTCCTAGCGCATTGACCACGCTGGCGGCCACAGCCGATCCGCCTTTTCGTCCCACATTGGTGATATAGGGCTGGTTCACGGTCAGCAGCAGCGCCTTGGATTCCGCCGCATTCACAAATCCGACAGGCAATCCGATCACCAGGGCAGGCCTGGCCTGGCCATTCTGAATCAGTTCGATCAGCCGGAGCAGGGCGGTCGGGGCATTCCCCACCACATATATGCCGTCTGCCATCATTTCCACGGCGGCATCCACCGCCAGCCTGGCCCGGGTTTCTCCGGTGTTGCGGGCCGCAGCCGCGACTTCAGGATCACCAATCAGACAGGTTTTGCGGCCGCCAAATTCATCCAGAAGCCCCTGGCGAATGCCCGCGGCGGCCATCTGGGTATCGGTCACAATGGTTTTTCCGGATCGGATGGCGGATATTCCCCGGGCAACGGCCTCCGGATGAAACCGGATGGACTGGATATATTCAAAATCCGCAGTCGTATGAATCATGCGCCGGACAATGGACCAGGTCATGGGATCAAACGGGTGGCTGCCAGCCTCGTCGTCAATGATACGAAAGCTCTCGGCCTCGATGTCTTCTGGTTTCATGATTGAATCCTGTTTTGATGGTAGTGGTGACAGGCCGCCACAAAGGACGATGTGGCAAATTGGTTGCTGCCAAAGTGCAGATGAATGTAGCTGCCCAGTGTTTGATGGACCTGATAACCCTCTGATGCCGATGGCTGACCATCCCGCCGGGTGGTGATGTACCGGGTGGGGATGTCGGCAGCCGGCGAAACGATTTCCGAATAATGAAATTCATGACCCCGGAGCGTCTGGCCGGTCTGTCCCAGCAGGCAGTCAGCCTGGAGTTGAATTTCCCGATATCCCAGGGATTTCAGCCGGGGCAGCATGCGGATGGAAAAGGGAAAGCAGCCCACCATGTCATGCCGCTCACCCGTCATGTCGGTCAGGTCCCGACACAGATACATGAACCCGCCGCATTCCCCGTAAATCGGCATATTGTCCTGGCGTTTTTCGGCAATCTCCTGGCGCAGTGCCATATTTCCGGAAAGCTGTTTTCCGAACATCTCCGGATATCCCCCGCCCAGATACAGGCCATCGATGTTTTCCGGAAGTTTTTGATCGGTTAGTGGGGAAAACGGGATCAATTGGGCGCCGGCAGCTTCCAGGCTGTCCAGATTGTCACTATAGTAGAAGCAGAACGCCGTATCCTTTGCAACCCCGATCCGAACCGGTCCGGTCAAAATCGGTTGGGAAATAAGGGCCGGTTCGATGTGAACCCGGGGCAATACCACGTCGGGCAGGTCCGCAATCATCCGGTCGATATCCACGGATTTTTCCAGAAGGGCTGCCAGCCGGTCAACATGGGTTTGATCCAGTGGATGGGATTCTGCCGTAAACAGTCCCAGATGCCGTTCCGGAATCTGAATTTCGGGCGATACGGGAATGCCGCCCAACAGCGGCATGGTCACATGGCCTTCCAGGGCGTCGGCCAGATACTGCAAATGCCGGGGGCTTGCCACATGATTGAAGATGACCCCGGCAAAGTGCAGATCCGGATCGAAGCGTTCAAATCCCTGAACCAGTGCCGCCGCACTTCTGGCCATGCTTTTGGCGCTGACTATCAGGATAACCGGAAGGCCCAGCCATTTGGCCATCTGGGCTGTGGAGCCGGCTTCGGTTTTTCCGTCGTACCCGTCAAACAGTCCCATGACGCCTTCAACCACCGCAATATCCACGGCTTGGGCATGCTGCTGAAAACAGGCCAGGTTGGCATCACGGGTCAGCATCCACCCATCCAGGTTTCTGGCCGGTTTTCCGGTCAGGCGGGCATGATGTCCGGGGTCGATAAAATCCGGGCCGATTTTGAAGGCGGCAACCCGATACCCTTTGTGTTTGAGGCTGGCGATCAGGGCCAGCGTCAGGGTGGTTTTGCCACTGCCGCTGCCGGCGCCTGCGATGCAGATGGCTTTAATCGCGCACCTCCGTCCGGATGCGTTGGCCAACCGAGGCCAGCCGGTCCGGATACAGAATGCGCTCGATGGTCCCGATCCCGTCCAGAAGGCGAAGGGTGGGGCGGGACACCAGCATTTCGTCCACCAGAAAAATCTGGTTATTCTGAACCGCCTTGATGACATGAAATCCGGGTTCTTCCCGGATTAGCTCTGTGGAGGGCTGATTCATGATGCCGGACTGGGCCAGAAACACATCGATCTGGTCGGCTTTGGACATGATTTTTTCCTTGCCATACGACGCGATGTTGGTTTCCCGAACCGGTTCGGCATCCTGGGCCACATTGAGGCCGCCTGCAATTTTCAGGACAACCATGGGAATGGAATCCGGCGAAAAGGTTTTCATCCGGGAGTGAATCGCTTCAAAATAGACCTGTTTTTTGGGTTCGATCAGTTTGGTTCGGGCCTCAATCTGATCAATCGCGGCCTGAAACTGCCGGATCATGTCGGCGGCACGGGTTTGGGTGCCGGTCAGGACCCCCAGGGTTTGCCAGTAGGCATAAATTTCGGCCAGTGTGGTGGGCTGGAGCGACACCACAGTGACCCCATGCCGGGCCAGTCCATCGGTCAGACGGGCATATCCCCGGTCAATCATGGGACGGATCAGCACCAGATCGGGTTTTGCCGCCAGAAATTTTTCCAGATCATCGTGGTAGGAAAACTGGGGACGCTTCAATGCCTGGGGCGGATAGACCTCGTTTTGGGTCACCCCGATGATTTCGGCATCCAGTCCCAGGGAAAACAGGTTTTCGGTGTGTGCCCCGTAAAGCGAGATGATCCGCTTGAATGGCCGGGACATCTGAATGGTTCGGCCTGACTGATCCATGATGGCAACCGGATAATCCGAGGCAGGCGCGATTTCCGCAAACATGCACAGCCAAAAGGCCAGCATGAAAAAAATAGATCCGTATTGTGTCAGCGTGCGTTTCATGATGTTATCTTTCTGCTGAATATGACCTGAATTGCATCACCATTTTGATCCACCCGGGCCTGAACATGAAAAACCGCTTCCAGGTTTTGGGGTGTCAACACGTCTTCCGTATTGCCGATAACGGCCAACTGCGCGTTTTTCATCAGGATCAACCGCTGGCAATACATGGCGGCCAGATTGATGTCCTGCATGACGGCCACCACGGTTTTGCCTTCCCGGTCCACCAGATCACGGGTCAGGTTGAGCATCCGGATGCTGTGCTGAATATCCAGATTGGAGGTGGCCTCATCCAGCATCAGGACAGCGGCATCCTGGGCCAGGGCCCGTGCAAACACCACGCGCTGTCTCTCTCCGCCGCTCAGTTCGGTGATGGATCGGTTCTGATAGGCCAGAAGACCGGTTTGCGCCATGATCTGATTGACCCGTTCGATATCATCCGGACCCGGCATGGAAAACCGGGAAATGTGGGGATATCGCCCCATCATCACCACTTCCGCAACCGTGTAAGGGAAATTGATATAAAAATTTTGCGGCATCAGGGCAATTTCCCGGGCCAGATGACGTCTGCCATAGTCATTCAGCGGTTTTCCCAAAAACGATATCTGACCGGATTGGGGGTGAATATGCCGGATCAAAAGATCGATCAGGGTGGTCTTGCCACTGCCATTCGGCCCCAGAATGCCATAAAACAGGCCCGAATCAATGGAAAGGGACAGATTGTTCAGTGCCTGTTTGGCGCCATAGGAAAAACTGACATCCCGAAGATCGAAAATCATTTCCATCCAGCCTGGGAAAACTGCCGTTTCCGCAACACATAGCAGAAAAACGGTCCACCGGTCAGGGCGGTAATGACACCGATGGGAATTTCATTGGGAAGCACGGCGCGGGTCACGGTGTCTGCAATCAACAGGAGTATCGCACCGGTCAGGCAGGCCACCGGAATCAGCCGGCGGTTATCCGGCCCGGTGATTGTCCGAACCATGTGGGGAACCAGAAGCCCGACAAATCCGATGATCCCGGAAATGGACACACACACCGCCGTGACCAGGGATGCGGTGATCAGCAGAATGCAGATGACGCGCTGTGGATGAATTCCCAGAGAAGCGGCGGTCCGTTCCCCCAGAATCAGCAGATTCATGTCCCTGGCCCAGAACAGCATGACCAGCATCCCGAACAGAACGGTTATCAGAACCAGCCACACATCGGCCCAGGTCCGTGAGGCAAAACTGCCCATCAGCCAGAAAATGATCATCGAAACCTGTTCATTGGCCAGATACTTGATCAGGCTGATTCCGGCTGACAGAATGGATGCCGTGATGATGCCGGAAAGGATCAGTGACGTGGATGACAGCCCGCCGGCATAGGACGACAGATACAGCACCACGGCCAGGGTCAGCATGGCGCCGGTAAACGCACACATGGGAACCGACCAGATTCCCAGCAGGCTGAAATTGAGCAACAGTGCGAGAGACGCGCCAAACGCCGCACCGGCAGACACACCCAGGGTATATGGATCGGCCAGGGGATTCAACAGAATGGCCTGAAACACAGCGCCGGAAATGGACAGGCCCCCACCGACAATGGCCGCTGTCAGAATTCTGGGGAGTCGGACATCGGCGATGGCGGCGGTTACAATTGGATCGATGTCCTCTGCCAGGGACAGATAGCCGAACAGTCGCGATACCACAATTCTGGCAACATCCGGCACCGGCGCCGAAATATACCCCATACCCGAAGCGACCAGAATCAGAACCACCAGGATGAGGATCAGAAATCCCACCTGCATGCCGATCATCGCCCGAACTCTGGCAGGCAGATCCGGTGAAGCTTCTTGGGTTGAATGGGTCATGATGTCATCTGGTGACAGTCCGATTTTATATGGCGACAAAATACAGCCGGGATAAAAAACAAAAAGCCCTTCAAATCCATAAATGAATTTGAAGGGCTGCACCCAGCTTACTTGGCCCGTCTTTAAATGATTGTTTACCTGTTAACCGCAGAATAAACAACACATCCCGTCAGAAAGGTTTTCTGGCTCTCAGATCATCCTAATCTCCGCGTCTTCCCATAAGGTTAAGACCCTACAGTGACAGTTTGCGGATTTCGTCCCTGATTACAGCGGCGGGACCGCTCCCGATTTTAACGAGATTCCCTTTTGGACGTATTGCAAATGCCCTGACGTTGGCTGAAATAATACGGAAAGTATTATTTGAAGTCAACAGCTATCTTGCATGGGAAATACCGAGATCCGGAACAAGAGAGCTATCCGTTGACGTAACGGGGTAAAAATCAAATGATGCCGTTAAAAATCAATGGCTTTTCATTTCGATAACGCCTTACGGGATGCCTTACTATTTGATCACCTAAAACCTGCAATCGTTTTTTATCTATTTGATATAATTGATATAATTGAGTATAATCAAAAGCAGGTCTGGCAATGAAATGCAATAACAATTTGATATCATTATCATATCAAAACAGCATTGCAGGTTTTAGGGATCAATTGATTTTCAGATCAATGATAGATCGTTCATTTTTGCCGATCTCCTGACGCTTGCCACTGATTTGCCGACCGCATTCACCGAAATGTCAAGCCGGTGGAAAGCTCGGTCATGCGGATTCCCAACGATTCTACTGCCCAATTACATAGAAGGCTTCTGGCGTGAACGGTCCGACGATTTTTGCAGGCAGCCGGCACCTCTTCCCGCGTCATGTCAAGCAATTCCCCAATCCGCTGAATAGTCGTTTCCAGATCAAAATCTTTGTTTCGAAGATGATGTTTCCGGTCCAGGGTTTCTGTTGCATCAGCCAGTACCGCCTCAACAAAATCGCCGTCTCCCGGAATCCGTTCGTCCCCCTTGGCAATGGCTTTCTTCCGGAGAAGCTGACTGACCGCTGACCATCCCCCGGTGCTTCTAACCAGCCCGCTACTGATCAGATCGGATCGTTGACCCGCGACAATTCCTTTCTCGACAAATTGCCGGTAGCGATATCTGGCCTCAGAAGCCTGCTTGCCAAAAGGAATAAATTGACGCCATCATCCACCGGGTTATACAATTTAAAAAATATCAAATGGAGAAAATGAAGATGGAAACCAAACTGGATCATATTGAAAAAGGAATTGAGGCACTGTTCCTTTGGATTTCCGAATTAAAAGAATCCCAGAAGAAGACAGACGAGCAGCTCAATCGAACGGATGCCCAACTGAGAAAAACCATCGAAAAGCTTGAAAAAACAGGAGTCAATCTGGGCGATTTGGGTATCTTACAGGGTGAAATAGCGAAGGAATTGTTTTATAGAAACGTGAAATATCTGTTCAAGCCGCTATCTGCGATTTGATCGAACACGCCGGAATGTGAAGATAAAAGGTTCCAAAGGGGAATATGACATCGTTACGGATGACAGCGGACTGGTGCTGGTGATTGAGGTGAAGAACAAGCTGAGCAAACGGTTGGTTGATAAATTCATGGATGAAAAACTGCCCCGCTTCAAAACGCTTTTGCCGGAGTACCGTGACAGAAAGGTGCTGGCGGGCATCGGTGCGCTGGTTGTGAAAGATGATGTGGGCCGATATGCGGAAAAGGCGGGGTTGTTTGTTTTGACGCAGACCAGTGACGGTGGCGCGGCATTGTTGAACCGGAAGGGATTCAGACCGAAAGAGTTTTCATGAATACCTTTGTAACCTTACAAAACTACCAGCCCAGAACAAAATGGATGTAACCATCTCAACGGATTGCTCATCCGCATCCCGCACAACAAGCAGAACGGTGGCTGCATGGCGTACCCTGAAACCCGCAGCATGACAGGATGGCGTTGTGGTAAGTCGGATGGGCCGATCATTCCGGTGCTCAAATCTGGCGATCATAAAGGATTTTTCCTCCTCTGACGGTCCTGCCCAATAACCCTTCTTATGTTTTCCCTTGATTCGTTTACCCTCATGATTTACAGTTTTACATAATGCAGGTTTGAAGATAACCGGAAAAGGAGCCAGCCGATGTCTCACTGTCATAGCACAATCATAAATGTTGAAGAAAAATTATCAGGTCTCCTGGATCAGGTGGCGAATACCGGCATTCCGGTAACCGTAAAACGAAAAGGTAAGCTCATTATGATCTCATGTGCAGAGAATGGTTCCAAACTGGACCGCCTGGAAAAACATCCCAATTTTCTTAAAGGCAATCCTGATGACTTGGTGCATATGGATTGGTCGGATCAATGGAGTCCAATATCATGATATATCTGGATACCCATGTTGTTGTCTGGCTTTTCGCAGACAAGGACATGCTGAGTAAAAATGCTCGCCGGTTGATCGAGCAGTCGCATTCGATTTTCATTTCACCAAATGGTATTACTTGAGCTGGATTTTCTTTATGAAATTCAAAGAATCACCCTTGATTCACAATCAGTTTACGATTATCTTCACGATCAAATTGGTCTTTCTCTTTGCGAAAAATCCTTCTCTGCAGTGGTACAAACGGCTTCCAAACAATCCTGGACACGAGATCCCTTTGATCGACTGATTACGTCACATGCAGCCCTTGATAAAAATATTTTGCTCACCAGGGACGAAATCATTCAAAGAAACTATCCTTTTGCAAAATGGTAGCACGGGTGACCTGTAATGCCAGGCATTGCAACAAACATCCCGCCATAGGCGTTATCCATATACCGAAAAGATTCATCCAGCAAAACGCCATTCTCAAAGTATGATTCCATCCCAAATCCGTATGGTCATACGAGGAACGGCATGGGAAGCATCAGCAGTCGGTTGCTGGGCAGGCTGGCAGATAACCGGGTCGAGAGTGGCGGCAATCTGCAGCATGACAGGATGGCGTTGTGGTCAGTCGAATGAGCCGATCATTCCGGTACTCAAATCTGAAGTTCATACGTGAGGATGTCTTCCAAAACAAGGCGTATCCAATCGGGCTATTCTTGGCGTGTCCAGATTATGTTTTCATCTGTCTTTCGTGTCAGTTTATTTTTGTTTTTAAGGTCGTCCCTAATTCACCGGGTAAATCAAGGGTAAATCAAGGGAACAGAATCGGAATCAGGCATATCCCGCAAATGTTCCTTCAATCGAAAATCAACCACAGGGCCGGTGGATACATTAACGCCAATTTCTTCCAGTGAATAACGGGCGAATTGATATTGCTCTATGGTGTTGGGCTTGGCGGATATTGGGATGTGGAAAAATGATTCTGAATCGTCAGGTGAAACGATCCTGCTGAATGGATGAATGACTGTTTTCATATCGTTGAAACTATCATCGGTTGATGTCGTGATTGTGACATCCCCCTGTTTCCCATCACGTTCAACATGAATAATGACATTTTCCTGAAGGACGCTGTCAGCTTTGAAAGCTTTGTCTCTGGCGCCGAACAAATGAATATGATGGATGGCTGATTTTTGCAGGATGTATTTCCGGAATGGGTGGAAATAAGAAGCCAATTCACAGCTTTTTCGATAAAATCGCCAATCTGAATTTTGAATATGAAATTTGGCTGTGATGAAAAAGGCTGAAGTCTGGCCGGAATATTTTCATGAAATTGCGGATCAATTTCACATGCCGTCAGCTCCATCGATTCAAAATCGAATTTACCTGATGCCCATCTTTCCAGGAAGGCAATAGAGAGCGAGCCAGCACCGAATCCAGGATCAAGAAGGCGGCATTCGTCAAGGCGCTTCTGCTGGAACAGCGAGGCCATGAAATTTGCCACGCTTGCAGGCGTCATGAATTGCCCGAGCTGGGATTTTTTTTGGTGATTGGAATTCCCGAAATCATCACTGCGGTTTGGTTTACTTCAAAAAGCAAATTGAAATCCTTCAGAATAATTGTAAGTGATATTAAGAATTCATTAAAATCAGGTTAAAAAAGGGTAACATTTTCTTTAGGGAGACGAAAGGAGAAAGTGAAATGAGCGGGAAGCAATTTGATCAAGAGCGGAATACGAACTGCAGGAAATACCGAGATCCGGAACAGGGGAGCTATCCGTTGACATAACGGGGTAAAAATGAAATGATACCGGGTGAATTCCGCAGGGGTAAAGGAGCATAGGGGGCAAAGGCACAAAGCATGCCTGCCGAAAACGGCAAACCGCGAAGGATAAATGCCGAAGAGTGGATGCTGGAAGGCATTGACGATGCCATTGCGGAAAAACCGGCCAGGCGAATCCGCCGAACTTTGTGCCTCTGTGCCTTTGCCACTTTGTCCCTGGTTTCTTTGCCCCTGGTTCCCATAACTGAAATTTTCACGCCACCCCGCGATGGCCCAATTAATCAATACGATTCTGAAATACCTTAGATATCTTACAACATGACATCCCGGACGCCATCCATAAATCTGATAAAACCCTGGCTGATCCAGAATCGATGGATCATTGCCCTGGGTGTTTTCTGCCTGATCGTTGTGGATTTTTTCCAGTTGATCATTCCCCGGATCATCAAACACGCCGTCGATCAGTTGACGCTGTATCACATTACAGCCGGAGATCTGATGCGATATGGCCTTTACATGGCCGGGATTGCTGTTGTGATGGGCGTATTCCGGTATCTGTGGCGGCGGTGTCTGATCGGCATGTCAAGACAGGTTGAGGAAGGGCTTCGAAACCGGTTGTTCCGCCATATTCAGACGCTGTCTGCAACGTATTTCGATCATGTTAAAACCGGCGACATCATGGCCCATGCCACCAATGATATCATGCACATTCGAATGGCTGTCGGCATGGGTGTGGTGGCCCTGACCGACGCGGTTGTCATGGGGGCGGCGGCCATTGGATTCATGCTCTATATTCATGTTCAACTGACGGCCTATGTCATTGTTCCCATGCCGTTAATCGTTCTGGGAACGCGTTTTTTCAGCAAAAAAATGCATCAGCGGTATCAGGATGTTCAGGCATCGTTTTCCAGCCTGACCGAAGTGGTGCGGGAATCCATCGCCGGAATCCGCATTATCAAGGCCCACAACACCCTGGATACGGAAATCCGGCGAACCGAAGTTGCCTCCCAGCACTATATTGGCCAGAATCTGAGGCTGATCCGCATCACCAGCGCCCTGTTTCCCATGATGGTGTTTTTTTCCAACATCAGCCTGGCCCTGGTTCTGTTTTTTGGCGGACAGAAAACAATTCTAAACGAAATTTCCCCGGGGGATTTTGTGGCGTTTATCAGCTATATCGGCCTGTTGACTTGGCCGATGATGGCGATGGGATGGGTCATCAACCTGATTCAGCGGGGGAAAGCTTCACTGGACCGGATCGATCAAATCATGGCCACGCTGCCGGATATCCGGGATTGTCCGTCACCGGTTTTCCTGCCCCACCCTGCGGGACGGATTCGTCTGGATCGGGTCAGTTTTTCATACAACGCCCTGAATCGCTCAAAATCGATAAATGCCCTGACCGATATCTGCATCGATTTGAAGCCGGGAGAATTTCTGGGAATTGCCGGTCCTCCGGGTTCGGGAAAAAGCACCCTGCTGAACCTGATACCCCGGATTTACGATGTCACATCCGGCCAGATTTTACTGGATGATACGCCGGTTCAAAACATCCGGATCAGCGACCTGCGGGACTGTATGGCGGTGATGCCCCAGGAGCCGTTTCTGTTTGCCGGAACCATCCGGGACAATATTGTGCTGGGAAAACCGGGCATTTCCGACAACACGATTCTGAAAGCCGCCGACCAGGCCGCCATCCGGCATACCATCCTGTCGTTTCCGAATGGACTGGATACCCTGGTCGGCGAAAAAGGCGTCATTCTTTCCGGAGGCCAGAAACAGCGGATCGCCCTTGCCCGATGCCTGATCCATTCTCCGGCGGTGCTGATTCTGGATGATCCCATCAGCCAGGTGGATATGGAAACCGGGCAGGCCATCATGGAGACGATACAAAAACGGGTGGGTCAGACAACTCTCATCCTGGTCTCCCACCGGCTCAGCGCCATTCGCCGGGCGGATCGAATTGTCATTCTGGACAATGGCCGGATTTCCGAGTCCGGAACCCATGCCGATCTGATGGCGCTAAACGGATATTACGCCCGAACCAGCCACCTTCAGGAAATGGAAGCGCAACTCGATGCCCGGTGATCAGACCCGTTTTGACGAAACCAAACTCGACAAGGCATACGACAGCCGATTTTTGTTGCGGATGCTGCCCTTTGCCAGGCCCTTTAAAAACCAGATCATCATCGCCATCACCCTGGTCATCCTGTTGACCCTTCTGGATCTGTCACTGCCCTATATCATTCGGGAAGGTATCGACAACTATATCCTGCCACAGTCCGGGACAACGGAAACCGGCCATCGAAACAACGTTTCAGAAAAAATCCGGCATATTCAGGTCGATATGTCAGAACCGGCTGTCGCGGCGGTGGTCCAACGCCATCCCGCCCTGTTTTTTCAATCCGGACAAACAGTCCTGATTTCCCTGAATGACCTGGAAAACCTGAGCACGTCTGAAATTCGGATCATCAGACAGCGGGACCTGTCGGGGATTGCCGGTTTGACGCTTCTTTTTGCATGCCTGATTTTGCTGGATTTTCTGTTCAATTTTTTTCAGCAGATCATCATGGAATATGCGGCCCAGAATATCATGCATGGATTGCGGATGACGCTGTTTGACCATATGCTGAATCTGGGGATGACCTATTTCACCAAAAATCCCGCGGCCAGGCTGGTGACCCGTGCCACCAGCGATGTCCAGAATCTGCATGAATTGTTCACCTCCATCATCATATTCGTGTTCAAGGACCTGTTTCTGTTGACCGGAATCATGGTAATGATGCTCATCATTGATTACAAGCTGGCGCTGACATCGTTTGTGGTGCTTCCCGGTGTTGTTGCCGCGGCCATCTATTTTTCGCGCCTGGCCAGGGAGGCCTTCCGAACCCTGCGGGTCAAGACCGCGGAAATCAACACCCGGTTTTCCGAAACCATTGCCGGCATTCGGGTCATCCAGCTCTTCCGGCAGGAGGAAAACAATTATCAGAAATTTGCCAAAATCAATCATGATTACTATGCGGCCGGAATGCGTCAGCTTCATGTCTTTGCCATTTTCATGCCGGTCATCGAATTTTTAAGCATCATCGCAACGGCCCTGATCATCTATTCCGGCGGCATCTGGGTGCTGTCGGATGCCATGACCATCGGCAGCCTGGCGGCGTTTATTTCCTATATCAAAATGTTTTTCAGACCCATCCGGGACATTGCCGAAAAATACAACATCCTTCAAAATGCATTGTCTTCTGCGGAACGGTTGTTTCAAATTCTGGATACCCGGGAAGGAATGATTGAAACCATCCCGGTTTCCGCCGGCATGCCCGTGAGCCTTGATGCCATTCGGGACCTGGAAATCGACAATGTGACATTCGGCTATATTCCCGGTGAACGTGTGCTCAAACAGGTTTCTCTGTCTGTCAAATCCGGGGAAACCCTGGCCATTGTCGGTCAGACCGGGTCCGGAAAAACCACACTCATCAACCTGCTGACACGGCTGTACGAGCCCGATTCCGGGTCCATCCGGCTCAATGGCATAGACATTCGACGGTATTCAACCGATATGCTCCGTTCCCGGATCGCCCTGGTCACACAGGATCCGTTTCTGTTTTCAGAAAGTGTGCGGGACAATATCCTGCATGGGGTGCCGGAAAAAAATGATGAAGACCTGCATCGCATCACTCATGCCTCCCATCTGACATCCATCATTGCCCGATTGCCGGATGGTCTGGATACCCGACTGTCCGAGGGCGGGGCATCGATTTCCAGCGGAGAGCGGCAACTCATCTCCATTGCCAGAGCCTTTGCCCGAAACCCGGACATGATCATTCTGGATGAAGCCACATCCTACATCGATTCAGAAACCGAGCAGAAAATTCAGCAGGCGATCGCCAACCTGATGGCCGGACGCACGGCCATTGTCATTGCCCACCGGCTGATTACGGCCCGGTCTGCCACGCAGATTGTGGTGCTGGGGAATGGACGGGTGGTCGAAACCGGTACCCATGAGACCCTGATGGCCGCAAAGGGATATTATTACCGGCTGAACCAGTACAAAACGTGAAAGCGCAAAGGACTTCGATCATTGCAGGAAAAGCATAATCTGATACTCATCGGTATGCCCGGGGCCGGCAAAAGCACCATCGGGGTCATAGTGGCCAAGCATCTGGGAACGGCATTTCTGGACACCGATATCCGGATTCAAACCGGCGAAGGCCGGTTTCTTCAGGACCTCATTTCCCGGCACGGCATTAGCGGCTTTCGGGAAATCGAAGAAAACTATCTGTTGAATGTTCCCGCAGACTGCGGCGTGGTTGCCACCGGTGGCAGTGTGGTGTACAGTGAGAAAGCCATGGCCCACCTGAAATCACTGGGGCCTGTGGTCTATCTGCAAATCGAACTGGAACCGCTGAAAGCCAGGCTGGGCAATCTGTCTGAACGGGGAGTGCTGATGACGCCCGGCCAGAACATTGACATGCTGTATGAAGAAAGACGACCGCTTTACGAAAAATATGCCGACAGTGTTGTTTCCACCGCCGGCATGACACCCGATCAGGTGGTGGCGCTGGTTTTGAATTTGCTGTAACAATCGAATGCAGAATGCGAAAATGCAGATTCTGGTCAAAATCATCATCAGCCTGATCGTGATTCTTGCCGCTACGTCGATCGGGAAGAGAATACCGTCGGCCGCAGGGCTGATTGGTGTCATGCCGCTTACCGGCGCACTGGTTCTGGTGTGGGTCTATCTGGAGAACAGGGGGGACTCACAAATCATGCAGGACTTTGCCAAAGGGGCTCTGTGGGGAATTTTGCCAAGTATTCTGTTCTTTCTGGCGGCGTTTGTCTGTTTCAAAAAACATTTACCCCTTCACACCGTTCTTGTCGCCAGTTTTGGAGCATGGATAGCGGCGGCTATTGTCCATCAATGGATGTTAAAGTGATGGAAATCAAAGTCATTCCGATTCAATGGAGGAACCCGTAACTCACCAAAAACAGGATAACCCAGGAGGAAGTCATGAGCATTAAAATTCTTATCACCCGCACCGTTTCACAGGAAAATGCCAAGGATATATTACGGTTGTTTAAAGAGATGAGGTCGCTGGCCACTGATCAGGATGGGTATATTTCAGGTGAAACCCTGAAAAGCAGTGACAGACCGGATGTTTATCTGATCATCAGCACGTGGGAATCCGCCGATGATTGGGGAAATTGGCTCAAGAACAAGAAACGGCAGGAGATTCAGGCCAAAATCGATGCTTTGCTGGGCGGCAAAACATCCTACGAAATGTTTCAGTATGGCTTGAGAGAATAATGACTCCGGAAATGATGGTGTCAAACAGGGAAAATGCCAATGCCGATAATATGGCACCGGCATTCCATAGACGGGTTGGTGATCATGGATGACAAACCCGGGAGCATGACCGGCAGAATCGCTGGTCATGCGGTTCGATTGGTATTTGGTCTGTTTCTGATATCCCTGGCTGCGGTTCTATTCTTGAGATTTGTGCCACCCGTATTCAGCGCGTTTATGGCCGGGCGATATCTGCAAGGTCTTTTTGTGTCCGGCAAACGAACAGAAATCATATATCATTGGGCCGACTGGAAAGAGATTTCTCCCTGGATGGCTCTGGCAGTGGTTGCCGCCGAGGATCAGAAGTTCCCGAAACATCATGGATTTGACTTTGAATCCATCGCTGATGCCATGGAAGAAATCGGGAAAGGCGCACGGTTCAGGGGGGCCAGCACAATCAGCCAGCAGGTTGCCAGAAATCTGTTTCTCTGGAAAGGAAAGAGCTTCATACGCAAGGGCCTGGAGGCATATGTTACGGTCCTGATCGAACTGATGTGGCCTAAAAGGCGGATTCTTGAGATATATCTGAACGTCGCTGAATTTGGGGATGGGTTATATGGTGCAAAATCCGCGTCGAAAAAATTCTTTGGAAAACATTCATCGGAATTGACGAAGAAAGAGTCGGCGCTTTTGGCCGCAGTCCTCCCCAATCCGGTCCGTTTCAACGCCGGCGCCCCGTCAGCCTATGTGAGGCAGCGGACACTCGGAATCGAGAAACAGATGGAAAACCTGGGGCCATCCTATTTAAAGGGTATCTGGCGCGAATATTGATCCATGCCATAGCTTTCCAGATAAAGTTTTGGGTGCTTCGTTCACAAACCAATAAAACAGGTCCTGACCATGGAAAAACAGAATCCGACAAACCTGGATGATTTCACAAACGATCTGACCGGTGAAATGCTGAGTGATGTGGCGGACCGGTTTTTCGGAGAGCGTGTCGAAATCGATCACATGCAGGAGACCCTTGACCGGTATATTCAACAGCTTCAGCAGGATGCCGAAAAACTGCTGGAAAAGCTGGCGGTTCTGGACATTCTGCTGCTTCATGAAACCGGACGTCAGTCGTTTTTTGATGAAATCGGGATTGACCGGTCCGCATTTTCATGTCCGGATCAGCCGCGTTCCGCAATATTGCCGACCATTCCAAAAGCCTGGACCCAAAAACAACAGTATGTCCGTTTGGCGCTTCAGGCCTATGATACGTTTCAGACTGCCTGCGAAACATACCAGCGTGGCGGTTCCGATATCAATCATGACCCCACAGATGAATCCCAACCCGCAGCCTGCGTTGATATGATTTTTGAAATGTCTGAAATTATAAATGAAAAAATCAAACACGCCAACAACAGCATGGCGTCTGAATGCACGCTTCAGTTTGTCCGGTCCCTGGATTTCCAGGCGTCTGAGGCCGAAAATTTTACGGGCGTGATACCAGGAAGATATGCATCCGGTATCACGGAAACCCTGTGCTATCTGCCTGTGGATATCACACACCTTCCCATTGTTTCCTATCCGGTTCCACCTCGGCTGGATGGGATCAGGGGGCAGCTTTCCCGGTTCCTGTCCGGGTTTTATGCAGAAAACAAAATGATTATCCGGCGGCTGCTTCAGGCAACCACATCCATTCCGGCAAAACAGGGCTCATGAAGCGGAATCAGGATGTCGGCCATATCCCGGATTTTTAACATCCAGTCATAGGCCTGATACACATTGACATGGGTTCCCGGCGGAATGACATCCATTTCCATGGCCCGAATTTCTTTGGGCGGTTTGAAATTCTCCATGATGACACAAAATCCGGTAATTGCGGCCCTGCCAGACGGGGTATCCACCATCACGGTCAAACCGCCTTCGGTATGAACCGGTGTATTGATGACCGATATGCCGGGAATGATTTCGCCATCTTCAGAGACGACCTGAATCTGATTGTTTTCCTCGATTTCGGAAATATAGTCCTCCATGTACCGGTAATCGAGGGGATGCGGGGCATGAATGGTTTCCAGTTCTTTTTGGTGTACGTAAAATCGGGCATTGGTGCATTTATAGTCATTCTCGCAATGATCGTTATGCAGATGAGTATGAAGGACCACATCGATGTCTTCCGGTGTCATTCCCCACTTTGCAAGCCCCTCTTCAAATTTGTATATCTTTCCCCCGATCGCCGATTCCCGATCCGATGACTGAATGGGACTCAGCTCACCGGTATCCACCAGAATTTTCTGATCCCCGCCTTCCAGATACCAGCAGTAAATGGGAATGGTATAGCGTTCTCCGGTTCCATATTGATAGGTCATCATGCTTTTATCAAAAATTTTGGTGCCCATCACAATCGGGTGAATTTGATACTGACTCATGAACAACTCCTTTCAGAACAGATCACACACATTATTGGAAATTGTTGAAAGAAAAAAAACGACAAAATGGACAAACGGTCATGGGGATTTGAACTTGCCGGCAATATCATTGTCAATGACATACATGCAGACTTCTTTGGCGCCCCGCTGGGTGTATCTGAATTTGTTGCACAGGTTGTTGATGAGAAACGTCACATCGTTCATGATGCGCTTGTCATAGCTTTTGAAATTGTCCGTACCATAATCCTTGATAGCCATCCTGAAATTCTTGTTGTCGATAAAGGGATCCAGTGCTTTTTCTTTCAGATTGTGAATATTGCGCTCATGGAGGGCGCCATAAATTTCGGTCTGGGTAACGGCTTTGCCTTCCAGGAGAATTTCGACCGTCAGGGTTTTTGAGGTGTATTCTTTCTGGGTATCCAGGCGAAAGCGCCTGCGCCGGTTCATGTCTGTTCCGGAGCCCAGCAGGTGATTTTCGATGCTTTCCAGATAGTCTTCCGTGATTTCAATCCGGTCACCGGTAAACCGGCTGATCTCGACCGTATCGGGCTCGAATTTGACCGCGAACAGGTAATTCTGGATGTCTTTGGCAATGGCTTCCTCGTTGAAATAATACAGCGATTCTTTGACCTCCTGAAGAACCGCGTAGTCATACATGCGCAGCAGGGAATCCAGAAAGCCCGATGGGATGGACCGGGTCAGATCCTTTCTGACATGGGTAAAAAAATGGCACAGGGCGGCCATATTGATCAATCGGCCTTCCCGCGCCGCGGAAGAATAAAACTCATTGAATATTTTCAGGGAATCCCGGCCGGAAAAGCCGCTGTTACCCTCCATTTCGGATTCGGAAATGATTTTTCGCCGGCGCTTGGCCGTAAATCGTTTCCGGTCTTCTTCGTTCAACCAGGGCGGAATATACCCGGTATAGATTTCCATTTTTAAAAGTATCAAATTTTCGTCGCAGTACATGGTATAGGCTGTCGGGTTGACAATCCATTCAAACAGCGCATCGGACCGGGTTTTGAGCCGGGAGGAAATGATGACCCGTGCAAAATTGTGCAGGACCCGGGGCAGGAAACTCTGATCGATATGCTTTCCGAAAATATTGCGATAAATATTGACCTCGGTTTGAATATCCAGAACATACGGAATGTTGACGTATTCGATTCTGTCGGTAACTGATTGAAAATCCTGAATATTTTTCTTGTCTTCCGGATTCATCAGCGACATGGACATGGAATGGACATTTTCCTCGATATCCTCGACCTTATGCACTTCTTCGCTGATGATGTTGTGCAGTTCGATCACCCGTTCGATATCGTGGCTTTTGATATCCATCAATGCGTAGATGCCATTGTTGGTCCTTGCATACTGGGAATAGAGATATTTGACCTGATTGCTGTCCCGAAGGAGTGAATTGATGCGGTTCTGAAGAATGGGGTTGCTCAGAATGTTCTGCCGCATGGGTTTGTCGCCGGGGTTGAAAACGGAAATGCCTTCACCCATTCTGCGATTGAATCGGTATGGTCTGGCATAGATCATGGAAAAAACGGCCCGCGGACTTTTCAGTTTGTTGAGCAGGGCTTCATACAGCGACATGCAGATGGTACAGGGATTTTCCCGGAATACCCAGTCATATTCCTTTTCGGTAAACAGGCGGTATTTCCATTGGTCGTTTTCAAACAGTTCATCACAAAAGGAACGGCGAAAGTCCTTGGGAATCATCAAAATGGGGTGGTCATGACTGGGACAGGGCACCTCCACCAGATGATCTGTTATGGCATATGCCTCATCGTTATGATGAAGATCAATAATCTCGGGACCAAACAGGTGGTCATCATCATCGTGATTATTGCGAAAGGGCATGACCGGTGTTTCCGGAATGGGCGAGATCAGATGAAGTATCCGGTCCACCAGAGGTTTTGCCTCGGACTGAATACCGCTTCCCAGCAGGTTACGGTTCAGCTTCCAGACGGTTTCATAGCGCATGCCGTCATCGGTATTGGCGTATGCTTCAAATTTCATCAGAAGGTTATTCAAAAACGTGCTTTTCCCGCAGCCGGGCGGACCATCAAAGATATAAATTTTGTTTTGTTGCGCCCCTCTTCGAAGGGCCTCGACCTGACTGATCAGCCGGTTGGCAAACAGCCGGTCTGCAAAAAACGGATGATCCACGCCGTCCACAAAGAGTGCTGAACAGTCATAGTTGATAATTTTTTCTCCGGCGATTTCTCCGGCAGCCAGTTTCAAGCTTTCCACCGGTGTCAGCTTTTCGGAACGGGGCAATCGGCTCAAGACAACGGCAACCGATGCCGCATAATTGAGATTGGGGTCCTGGTGCAGAAATTCTCGCATCAATGTGGTGCGGGTTTCGCTGCCAATGGCATAGGCTGTCAGTTCTTTTTGAAGCCGGTAATTGGTATTGTGGGAGACATAGCATATCCGGCCCCGATCAACGATGGGCGCCTCCTCTTTTTCACTTAAAAATTTGTTGAATTCCGAGTTGTTGCTGGTTGCCAGGATCAGGGTGTCAATGGGCCATTTGCAGCCATCGATTTCGATGGTCCGGTTCTGGATGACACCCAGATAGACCTGAACCAGATCCTTTTTGTTTTTGAAAATTTCATCGCTGAAATGAATGCCGCCGCCGGCAACCCGGGCCAGTGCCCCCCGTCTGAGATCGAACCGGTAGGGATTGTTGGTATCGGTAATGTGCAGAAGCCGCTGAATGGATTCTTCCCCCAGCAGATTCACGGCGGATGAGGTGATTTTATCCTTGGCCGGTATTTTCCGGTAACCGTTCCCAGGCTCTCGGTCAGGGGGACCGGAAATATTTCGATATATTCCATCATGTCATCCAGATTGCCGTCGGTCCGCTGGCGAATATACTTTGAACGGTCACAATCNNGGCCGGCCCGGGAACACTCAAATTGTGACCAACTGAAGTACATCATTCCAGATGTACTCGCTGCAGGCGCCCAGAGGCATGTATTCGTCATACAGTTTTTCGATTTCCCGATCGGACAGGCCCTTGATGCTGGACAGAAACACCTGATTTTCATCTCTGGATTCAAAAAGATTCATGGCCAGAATGACCGGATCCTCATAGGTCTGCGATTCAATGGATGAAATGCGTCCGTAGGTTCCCAACCGGTCAATATGGTTAAACCGGAAGGTATATTTCCGATTTTCCGGTTTCATCAGAAAATCCCGGCGCCTGGCACAGAGAAATTCGACAAAAAAGGTTTTTCCGTTTCCGGGCTCACCCACCAGGACATACGCCATTTCCTTGGATGACCCGCCTTCCGCAGCATCCTTGACATAGGACACAAAGCTGTTGACCTCGTCATACATGCCGATAATATGTTTTTTCCCCTTGTGGAAGATGCCAAAATCATAGGTTGTTTTGCCATTCACGACCAGTTTGCTGATTTCGCTGTCCAGAATCATCCGGGCAACGCCCTGAAACGCGTTTTCAAGACATCGTCGGCCGGGGATGGCCGAGAAAAAAGGCATATCCCCTTCCTGGCGTCTTCACAAAATCATTATTTGAAAAGCTGTATGTATTTCGGGATATGAGGTCAAAATTGCTGGTAGTTTAAACGCTAAAAGAAGATTTCTGGAAAGTCAAGACTTACTTGACGGCCATGTCAATGAACCTTATTGTTAAAACAGAATATTCGTTTTCGATGAAATTCTGTTTTTTCATCGAATTATTCCTTTTGGGTTTCTGAATTGACAAAAGTTATCTCTATGGTTAAATTATTCGGGAAAGTTATTGACATCCGGGTCGGTTTTAAATAAACGGCCCATTTTTTTCATTATAAGGAGGATATCATGTTGGAAGTAACGCCTTCAGCTACCGAGGCGATAGCTGAATATTTTAAAGGAAAGACCGTATCACCCATTCGAATCTTTTTGAACGAAGGCGGCTGAGGGGGCCCCAGCTTGGCTATGGCTCTGGATGAGCCTAGAACAAATGATACAAACTATGAAATCGGCGGATTCAGTTATCTGGTCGATAAGGATTTTATGGCCAAAGCCCAGCCGATCAAGGTGGATTTTCTGGTCAATGGTTTCAAACTGGACTGTGGCATCGATTTTGGTGCATCCTGTTCCAGTTGCGGAACAACCGGAAGCTGCTGTTCCGGGTCATAATTTTATTTTTTTCCCGTTTCTGCGCATTCGGGTAGAAACGGGAAAATCTTTCATCAATTCCCCTCAAAAATCCATTCAGATCATTCGCATCATTCTTTTGGATCAGTCCACAATAAATACGCAACACATCTCAAAAAGTTCTTTGTGATATTTCATTCCTTATGCCATAATTCTTTCAATAATCTGTGAAATGAGATTCGGAACCGGATCATCCGATAATCATTGCATGTTGATATCTGGAGAATAATGAATGGCGGAAATCATATTGGGATTGGGACTTCTGGCCGGAATCTACATGGCCTGGAATATCGGGGCAAACGATATTGCCAATGGCATGGCCTCACCGGTTGCAGCCAAGGCCATCACACTGCGACAGGCGGTGATCATTGGCGGAGTTCTGGATTTTGTCGGTGCGACATTTATCGGGTCCCATGTCACATCAACGATCAGTAAAGATATTATACAAACCGATTTGATAACGGATCCGAATGTCATGATGATCGGACTCCTGTCGACGCTTCTGGCAGCAGCATTCTGGGTTTTCATGGCTACCTGGCGGCAGCTTCCGGTATCGACCACCCATGCCATTGTCGGCGCCATGGTTGGATTTGGCATGGTTGCCGGCGGTATAAATGCCGTAAAATGGACAAAAATTGTTCCCATTATCGCCAGTTGGATCATATCTCCCATCTTTGCCGGGATTTTGACCTATGTCATATTTGTCATTATCAAAAGCCGAATCCTCAGCAGCCGGGATAATTTCATTGCGGCACTCAGATGGACGCCTGTTTTCTCAGGCGCGACCTTTTTCATTGTCATTGTGTCTCTTCTGACGAAAACCCCGCTGGGTGACCGGATGGGAATTGATATGCAGAACGGCATGATAGGGTCTTTGATGCTTGCTGTTGTATTGGGTTTTGCGACCAAATTCATCATGAAAAAAACAATCAAAAAGGTGGAAGAAGAGGGTGTTGAAGAGATATTCAGGCGATTGCAGGTATTTACGGCATGCTATGTGTCTCTGGCGCATGGGGCAAACGATGTGGCCAATGCAATTGGTCCCGTGGCCGGTATTTATTTTATTTATCATAACAAGGCCCTGATTCAAACTGCGGAAGTTCCCATGTTCCTGCTTGCCGGTGGCGGTCTCTTTATCGCTATCGGCGTGTTCACCTGGGGATATCGGGTTATCGAAACAGTTGGCAATAAAATAACGGTGTTGAACAATTCACGCGGATTTGCGGTTGATTTTGGAACCGCCACATCGGTTCTGCTGGCATCCAAAATGGGCCTTCCGGTTTCGACCACCCATGCGGCAGTCGGATCGGTCATCGGGGTTGGGCTGTGCGGCGGTGTTGCGGCAGTGGACTTCAAGGTGGTCTGGAATATCATGCTGTACTGGGTGATCACGTTGCCATTGTCCGCCATTCCCACGATTATCATTTTTCTTGTTCTTGAATGGATCTTTTTATAATTGCAGGAGGCGTCATGCGAACCGCTTTATTGTCCCTGTTCCGAAAATCTCCCTTTGAAAACCTGATCAAACATGCCGAAGCGGTTCGGGACAGCGGTCCGGTCTTTCAGCAGGCGGTCCTGGCGTATCTGGATGATGCAATGGAGGATTTTGAAACCTTTCACAACCAGATAACCCGGATTGAACATCGCGGGGATGAAATCAAGCGAAATATTCGAGGCCATCTGCCGCGCAATATCCTGATGCCGGTGGATAAATTTCAACTGCTGTGGTACCTTCGTGAACAGGATAAAATGCTGGACGGGGTTCAGAATGCGCTTCATTGGCTTTCTTACCGAAAAACCAATGTACCGGATGAATTTGTGGACGATCTGCTGTTTATGGTGGAAAAAGTGGTGGATGTGGTCAGTTCCATGCTGCCGCTGGTGACAACTGCCGACCGGTATTTTCAGAGTTATTCGGAAAAACACCGCGAGATGGTGAAGGACGCCATTCGCGGGATCCGGGATTTTGAATCCCAGTCAGACATTGTGGAAAGAAAACTGAAAAGTGATTTTCTATCGTATGATTTTGAAAATCCGACATCCGCATTTCATCTGACAAAACTGGTGCAGTATATGGGCAGTATTTCAGATCATGCGGAAAACGCTGCGGACATGATGCGGGCCATGATTGCGCGGTAAACGCCCTGGCAGGGCGGTTTGAAAGCCCTGCCAGAAATGCCGGTTTATTTGGCGGATTTGGTTTCGGGATTTAAAGCCTGCCGTTTTTGAAAATAGGCCATCATGCATTTGGTGATGACATAAAACAGAATCAAGACCAGGAAAACCCCTCCCATGCCATACATCGATGCCTGTAATCCAAGTGATATCAAATGATTTTCCATATCAAAATCCTTTCTGGCCCATTTCTTATTGCAGCAGCAGCGCCGGAACCAGCGCCAGCAGCAGACCACCCGCAACAATTGAACCCAGTTGGCCCGCGACATTGGCGCTGACCGACTGCATCAGAATAAAATTGGTCGGATCTTCCTTGAGCGCCATTTTGTGAATGACCCGTGCAGACATGGGAAATGCCGAAATTCCGGCAGCGCCCACCATGGGATTGATTTTGTGTTTCAAAAACAGATTAATGAATTTGGCAAACAGAACCCCGCCCGCCGTATCAAAAATGAATGCCACCAGGCCCATGCTCATGATCATCAGCGTGTCAATTTGAATAAATCGCTCTGCTGACATGGTCGATCCGATGGTGATCCCCAGAAGAAGGGTAACCAGGTTGGCCAGTTCATTCTGGGCGGATAACGAGAGACGATCCAGAACACCGCATTCCCGAATCAGATTGCCAAACATCAGTGCACCGACCAGGGCTACCCCGATGGGGGCAATGATGCCGGCCGTAATGGTAATGACAATGGGAAACAGAATTTTGACCGGTTTGGGGACTTTGACATCATGGTGCTGCATCCGGATCAGCCGCTCGCTTCGGGATGTGAGCATGCGAATGACCGGAGGCTGAATGATGGGAACCAGTGACATATACGAATATGCCGCGACAGAAATGGGCGCCAGAAGGTTTTCTGCAAATTTGGACGCCACATAGATGGATGTCGGACCATCCGCAGCCCCGATGATGCCGATGGATGCGGCTTCTTTCAGATCAAAACCCAACAACAGGGACACCATCATTGTGGCAAAAATGCCAAACTGGGCGGCTGCGCCAAAAAAGAGCATGAACGGGTTCTGAAAAAGCGGTGAAAAATCAATCATGGCGCCGACTGCAATAAAGATCAAAATCGGAAACAGCTCGGTTTTGATTCCAAATTCATACAATACGGTCAGAAATCCATCATGCCCGATGGCAGATGAAAACGGAATGTTGGCCATGATGGCGCCAAACCCGATGGGTAGCAGCAGCATGGGCTCGTATTCCTTGACAATTGCCAGATAAATCAGAATAAAGGCCACAATGAACATGATGGCATGATTCAACTGAAAGCCGATAACACCTTTGAACAGCTCCTCCATGAATAATCCTCCATTAAAATTAATCCCCCTGCCGGATCAACGGGTTTGTTTTACCCATGAAGGCGCCGGGTTTCTCAAAACTCAAATACGACCACACACCGGTTGGCATCAAAAGTCATTAAATTATATGATATGATTCTGTAAAGCAAAGTTTTTTGAATGGATTGCCTGTTTTTTGCTTGTGCCTGTATCGCCTGATCACATTCGTCGGTCGTGATGTGGCCTTTCATGGCCAGAATTTTTCCCGATTTTTTCAGAAATGGCAGCGCAATTTCCAGAAATTGGGGTAATGAGGCAAATGCACGGGAAATGACCACATCAAAATGACCGGAGTAATCCGGCTGATTGTGGAGATACTCAGCCCTGCCCTCCTGGGCGACTATTTTTTTGAGATTGAGAAGGCGGATGACCTGGCGTTGAAAATTCACCCGTTTCCGACTGGCATCCAGAAGCGTCATGTGAAGCGACGGCATCAGAATCTTGATGGGAATACCGGGAAATCCGCCGCCTGAACCGATATCCAGCACAGAATCATTGACAGAAATCAATCTGCCGGGGATGATGGAATCAACAAAATGCTTGATTGCAATTTCTGTGGGGTCTGTTATGGCCGTGATGTTGATTTTGCGGTTCCATTTCAGCAGTTCATTGGCATATACGGCAAACTGATCCGCCTGATCCGGGCTGACCGGAATGTCACATGTTTTGGCAACATCAACAATCTGCTGTTTCCATTCCGGAGACCCGACAGCATCTGGGGAGCTGATTGTCATTTCAGTGGTATCCTGATGTATTGATGGACAAATCGACGCATATTGCCCGGGCAACCTGCAACATTATCGGTCTTCTTCAACAAAGATATTGAAGAATTTGAAATAATACTCTATGAGATTACGATACTTGGATTATATCCCTGAATGGGTAATTTCTTTTCTTGGCCCGATTATCGTGAAAATACTTTTTAACCACGAAATACATAAAAACACGAAAAAACATTAAATCTTCAAATCCGTTTGAATCAGCCAATCAAAAATTTAACCTTATACCGGCTTCCAGGCATTTTTCATAGTGGATTATCACAAGCTCGAGCATATTCTGTTTGTTGACGACGAAGAGAGCATTCTCGAAGTTGCCAGTGAATATTTCAGCATCAAGGGATATCATGTTCTTACGGCCAGAAATGGGCTTGAAGCAATTGAAATTCTGAAAAAAAATTATATTGACTGCTGTTTTACGGATATCAACATGCCGGTCATGGACGGTCTTGAACTGGCAGAACACATCAATCAGTTCGACAATACGATCCCGGTTATTATCATGACCGGTTTCCCATCCATCGAAAATACCATTCGCACCCTGAAAAACGGCGTCGTCGATTTTCTGATCAAACCGGTAAATCTGAATCACATGGAATTGTGCATTCAACGGGTCCTTCAGCAGCGCAAACTGTTTGTGGAAAATGTTCTGCTCAAACAGGAAGTTGAAAAAAAAGCCCGGCTGGAAGCCCTGAATTCGGAACTTCTGCAGAAGGTGGAAGATCTGAAAACCATGAACCGGATCACCAACGAGTTTCTGACACTCAACAGCAGTTCGGATGTGTTCAATCGACTGGTTCAGATGGCGGTGGATATCACGCATGCTGCCGATTCAATTTTTTATATTATCAATGAAGCGGTCATGATGCCATTTGCCGTGACATGCTGCACCCAAAACGGCAGCACCGGCACTCAAATCTGCCCCACACCCATGCCGTCCTCGGCCAAAGTGCCCAGCCAAATCATTTTGGATGTGCTTACGGACAATATTCCGTTGATGGTACATGCTGACAGTCCAATTCTGGATGCATCCGGTATCGGATCCCTGATGGCCTCTCCATTGACCATCCGCAACAAGGTTTTTGGTGTTCTGGTTACGATAAACACTCCGGATGATCCGGCATTTCAGGAAAAAGATCTGTTCTGTCTGTCCGTCATGACCAGTCATGCCGCCTATGCTATCGAAAATCTGGCGCTTTACGAAAATATTTATCAGAATCTGTTTTCCACCATTTATGCATTTGTTCGTGCCATAGGCGCCAGGGATTCATATACAGAGCAGCATTCCAACCGGGTGACCGCGGTTGCCAAACTGATCGCCACCGAAATGAAGTGTTCTCCGGAAGAAATGGATGTCCTGCACACCGCAGGACTTTTGCATGATATCGGAAAAATCGGCATTCGGGATGAGATTCTGCTGAAGCCTTCCCGCCTGACCGACGAGGAGTATGAAATCATCAAGACCCATTCCGTCATCGGGGCGCATATTGTGGGGCAGTTGGGACTATGGGAAAAAGAAAGGCAGGTGATTCGGGGCCATCACGAACGCTATGATGGTTTTGGGTATCCGGATGGACTGATCAAGGATGAAATACCGCTTTTGTCCCGAATTCTGACCGTGGCCGATGTCTATGATGCACTGGCCTCAGACCGCACATACCGAAAAAAGATGGCCGACAATCAGATCCTTGACATTATCAGAAATGGCCGTGGCGCCCAGTTTGACCCGGCCATTGTTGATGTGTTTATTCAGGTATTCAATACGGGGCAGTTACGGGAAGCCATATCCCCCCAGAATTGCGAAGGCTGTTCAAACAACCCGTCCGCCATTTCAAACCCGGTTTGACATTCCTCTGAATCCTGCCATAACCACATTCACGGGGCCGAAACGGTCCGGTGCAGCGGAATGCCATGTTTGGTTTTTTATAAAGCTGGGTCCGGTGGATACCCAACGCCCTGGCCACCTTGGCCTTGTTGTAATCATATGCCATCAGGCAATCCACAATGGCGTCCTTTTCCGCTTTCTCCTGAAGTTTCCGGATGGATGTCGGCATTTTTCAAATACCGATCGGTTCTGACGGCCGGATATGAAAAACGGCAGATCTTCAAGGTGAATCATGGTGCCTTCCATTCGGGAAAGGGTTCTTTCCAGAACATTGGCCAGTTCACGGACATTGCCGGGCCATTCGTAAGCCAGCAGGGCTTTTTCCGCCGCGGCATCCAGCCCGATATCAATCCGATCCATTTCGTCAGCCGTCTGTTTCAACAGATACCGGGCAATGGGAAGAATATCTTCCTGCCGTTCCCGTAATGGCGGAATATGAAGCGGTATGACGTTAATCCGATAAAACAGATCATTTCGGAATTTTCCAGCCGTGATTTTTTTCCAGATTCTGGTTGGTAGCGGCAATCAGACGAAAATTGGCATGGATCATGGTGTTGCCGCCCACCCGCTCAAATTCCTTTTCTTCCAGAACACGAAGCAGTTTGGGCCGCATGCCAACCGGTAAATCGCCAATTTCATCCAGAAAAATGGTTCCCCGGTGTGGCAGCTCAAATTTTCCCGGCTTGCCTTCTGAACGTGCGCCGGTAAATGCCCCTTTTTCGTATCCGAACAATTCGGATTCCAGCAGATACTTGGGAATGCTGGCGCAATTGATTCGAACAAATGGATACAGCTTTCTGGCGCTGGCATGATGGATGGCCTGTGCAAATATTTCCTTCCCCACCCCGCTTTCTCCGGTGACCGGGTGGCGGCGGCCTTCAATGCCTCCTGTTTCAATTCCTGTATGATCCGGCTGGTTCCCCGGAAACTCTCAAAGGTGTATCGGGTTGACCGCAGGGCCAGCAGTTCTTCTTCATAGAGCTTGACCTTGGATTCAAGCAATGACAGTTTCTTTGCCAGACTCCCCACATCCCGGACATCCTTGAACAGAACCAGACCAAAAACCGCATACACCCTGCCGTCTTTCTTGATTGGTACCCGGTGAATCACCATATCCTGTCCATGAATCCGATGGCTGCAGTTGAATTCCGCCTTTCCAGTTTGGGCGACAATGTGCATTCGACTGTTTTCGACCACTTCGGTGCAATGTTTGCCGATCTGTTCATCCGGATTGAGACCCAGAAAGCGGCCATAGGGCTTGTTGAAATGCGTGATAATCCCGTTGGCGTCCGTTACCAGTGCCCCGTAATGAATGCTGTCAAATATGAGGCGGTAGATATCGAGCTGTTCCTGAAGCTGTTGAATGTCTTCAGAAAAAAACCGATCATTTCCAATGGGTGGGTTATCGATGCCCGAATTGTTTTTTGGGGGCTGTTTCATATGGCGTGTATCAATTTGATGACATGTATCATTAACACTATAGATAATATATGCCTTATAGCAGGGTCATGGTTTGACATCAATCTTTAAATACAGGTTATTTGCTGAACGAAATTTGACCCATTATCCTGAAACTGTTGTCAAATTGCGACGGGTTAAAAAAACTCCGGATTTTCCTGTCAATTTTGGCCTGTAAGTTGCAACGGTAGAAAAACCTATAACTATCTGAATAATAAATCCATCGTCAGCTCTGAAAGCCCAGTTTTTTCAAGCTTCAAAAAGGAGACGCATGAAACGCAATCATTTGGAACCGGGGACTCATCCCATGCTCTCGCCGATGCCGCCAACCCGTGAACGAAAAGGTAAAATCGTGTCGGCAAAGGAGGCCATTCGTCTCATTCGGGATGGGGATACCGTCGCCACCGGCGGATTTGTCGGCAATGGATTTCCGGAAGAAATCGCCGTACAACTGGAAGAGTATTTTCTGGCGGAACAGAAACCCCGAAATCTGACACTGGTATATGCAGCCGGTCAGGGGGATGGCGGCGATCGGGGACTGAACCATCTGGGGCACGAGGGCCTGGTGAAACGGGTGGTCGGCGATCATTGGGGTCTGGTGCCCAAACTTCAAAAACTGGCAATCCAGAACCGGATCGAAGCCTACAATCTGCCACAGGGTGTCATATCCCACCTGTACCGGGATATCGCGGCCCACAACCCCAGAACCATCACGTCGGTTGGTCTGGGAACCTTTGTGGATCCGCGTAACGGCGGCGGAAAAATAAATGCCATCACCACAGACGATCTGGTCGAACGGATTACATTTGATGGTCAGGACTATCTGGCGTATCGCACATTTCCGATCCATGTGGCCATTTTGAGAGGCACCACGGCCGACAGTGACGGAAACGTCACCATGGAGCGGGAAGCGTTGACCCTGGATTCCCTGGCCATGGCAGCCAAAAATTCCGGGAATACTGGTGGATTGTGTGGTGGTCAGCCGACCCGAAAACCACTGGCAGACGTTTGGTGATGTGTATAATCCGGCGCGAAGCTGCGAAATCCGAATGCCGCTCCAGTCCATTGCACCCATGGAAATGAGCGCCCGCAAAATCATTGCCCGTCGGGCTGCGCTGGAGTTGCGTCCCAACACGATCGTGAATCTGGGTATCGGCATGCCCGAAGGCATTTCCAATGTGGCCAACGAGGAAGGCATTCTCACCTACATGACCCTTACCGCCGAGCCGGGCGTTATCGGCGGACTTCCGGAAGGCGGTCTCAACTTTGGGGCGGCCATCGATACCGACTGCCTGATCGATCAGAACAGCCAGTTTGATTTCTATGACGGCGGTGGTTTGGATGTGGCCTTTCTGGGCCTGGCCCAGGCAGACCGGGACGGGAATCTGAATGACAGCAAATTTGGTCCCCGCCTTGCCGGCGCCGGCGGATTCATCAACATCAGCCAGAACGCCAAGAAAGTGGTTTTTGTGGGGACATTTACGGTCGGTGGACTGAAGACCGAAATTCAGGATGGAAAACTGACCATTTTGCAGGAGGGCCGGGAAACCAAGTTTATCGATCAGGTGGAACATGTCACATTCAGCGGCCAATATGCCAGTCAGAAAAACCAGACCGTCATGTATATCACCGAACGCTGTGTGTTCCGGCTGACCCGTGCCGGAATGGAACTGGTCGAGATTGCGCCCGGGCTGGATCTGGAAAAGGATATTCTGAATCTGATGCACTTCAGGCCCATCGTTTCCGAATGCCTTCAATTCATGGATGACCGGATTTTCCGGCATGAACTGATGGGCATGCAGCACGATTTCTTTGATATCAGCCTGGAAGAGCGTCTGACCTATGATCCGGCTGAAAACATCTTCCTTGTCAACCTGGAAGGCTATTCGATCCGGACACAGAAGGATACCGCGGATATCCGGATAAGCGTTGAAACGAAACTGACACCGGTGGGCAGAAAGGTTTATGCCATCGTCAATTACGACAATTTCAGCATCGTGCCCAAACTGGTGGAGGCCTATACCGACATGGTCAAGGAGGTGGTCAACCGGTTCTATATCAGCACGACCCGCTACACCACCAGCGCATTTCTGAGGATGAAGCTGGGCGACGCCCTGACCGAACGGGATTCGGAACATTTCCATGGATGAGGCGACGGCGTATGTGGACAGGATGGATTTGAGCCGGAGGGCATTGATGGAGTCGGTTTACGGCGCGCCCATCTACATCTGGCTTTATGACCTGTCCATCAATATGCAGACATTTGCTGATGACACGGCAGCCGATTTCATCTGCCAGGCCGTTGCAAGAATGACCGGCCGGCCGGATGAGGCTGTGCTTCGGGAAAGACTGATTTGTATGGCCCTGGCTGCCCGGGTTGACAGTGCCATCAAAAAGGAAATCCAGATTTCTCCGTACCGGGGCTTCGAGGTGACGGCAACGCCTGATGCACAGATCAACCTGGATGGTGCGGTGCATGACAAATACAGCAAAACCCTGGCGGAAAAGATTGCCATGACGGTTAAAGGGGTTTCTTCTGTTGTGAATCGACTCGAAACCACGGACATCGGATTTTCATGATTGTTCTGTTGTCATGATTCATGGTAACTATTCAGAATGCTGAATACCTGAGTAGTTACGATTGACCCTATCCATGTCCTTCAGGAGCGTTGTATGAAACAAGCCGATCTGGTTCAGAAAATGACCGAAAAGGCCGGTCTGGTGCAGGCTGTCGTCTCCCGGATTGACAGCTTTGACCATGCGCTGGCCTATGCCGTCAATCTGACCCGTGAAAAGAGTCTGAACACCCTGACCGCCCCGGGCCTGAACCCGGAGGACATCAGCCATCTGAGCGCCCTGTGTCAGAACGTCGGACTTGAGTTTGTCAGCCCGCCACTCAGAAATCATCTTCGGGGAATCCATACGGCCCTGACCCATGTGGACTGGGGAATTGCCGAAACCGGAAGTCTGGTCATATATTCGGATTCCGAAGACCTGCGGATTGCCACCATGCTCTGTGATATTCATGTGGCATGCCTGTCTGCATCACACATTTATCCGGATTCTGCCTCCCTTTCCACTGTTTTGAAGGATCGAATGGGGGCCGGCCCCGGCTACCTGTCCTTCATCACCGGCACCAGCCGAACGGCAGACATCGAGCGGGTTCTGACCATCGGCGTTCACGGCCCGCTGAAACTGCACATTCTGATACTGGAGGACCATCAGCCATGATCGAGACCCCGCATACCATCCAAGGCTATCATGACCAGATTCACAAGGCACTGCAAAACCGGTTTTTGGGAACCGCGCTGGGCAATTTTGCCATGGCTTACAAAGGTTCCCGCGCCAGGGCATTCGAAGGGCTGGACCTGGACCGGCTGAGGCAGGAAATGGCCCGGGCCAAGGATCAGTCCCTGCCCCGACTGATGGAATTGTACAAATCCTTCAAAGCCCGGGCAGAAGCCGCCGGCGCTGTCGTGCATCTGGCAAAAACCGCTCAGGAAGCCAATGACATCATTGCCGGCATTGCGGCAGAAAACCAGATCCGCCATATCATCAAATCCAAATCCATGACCGCCGAGGAAACCCATCTGAACGATACTCTGGAACGGAACGGGTATCAGGTGACGGAAACCGATCTGGGTGAATGGATCATTCAACTACGGCATGAAGGGCCTTCCCATATGGTCATGCCGGCCATTCATCTGTCCCGACAGCAGGTGGGAAGCCTGTTTTCGGATGTGACCGGTGAACGACTCGATCTGGAAGATATCGAACGCATGGTCAAGGTGGCCCGAAAAGAACTTCGGGAAGCCTTTTTGACCGCGGGCATGGGAATCAGCGGCGCCAATTTTGCCGTTGCCGAAACCGGAACACTGGGCATCATGACCAATGAGGGAAATGGCAGACTGGTAACCACCCTGCCCGGTGTTCATGTGGCCCTGGTGGGGCTGGAAAAGCTGGTTCCAAATCTGGAAACCGCGTTGAAGATTCTGACGATCCTGCCCAAAAACGCCACGGGTCAGTTGATCACATCCTATGTCACCTGGATAACCGGGTCAGTTGAATGTCAGGCCAATCCCGATGGCAAAAAAAAGTTGCATATCGTATTTCTGGACAACGGACGCTTACAACTGGCCCGGAACCCGATTTTTTCAGAAGCGCTTCGCTGCATCCGCTGTGGTGCATGCGCCAATGTCTGCCCGGTTTATGGCAAAGTGGGCGGACATGCCCTGGGGCATGTGTATATCGGCGCAATCGGCCTGATTCTGACCTATTTCTATCATGGGACCGACAACACCCGGGCCATTGTCAGAAACTGCCTGAACTGTCAGGCCTGCAAATCGGTTTGCCCGGTCAACATCAATCTGCCCAGACTGATCAAAAAAGTCTATCGGCTGGTTCTGGATGACGATTCTGAAAAACCGGCCAAAAACATTCTGGTAAATACGGTTCTGAAGAACCGGAAGCTGTTTCATGGCATGCTGAAGGCTGCGGCAACGGCCCAGAAGCCTCTTGTGAAAAAATCCGATGGTTTTATCCGCCATCTGCCCTTTATCCTGAAAAAGGAACATGAGTTTCGCAGCCTGCCCGCACTGGCAGAACATGCGCTTCGGGATTTGTGGCCGCCCATCCGGTACCGGCTGCCCAATCCGGTTTTGCGGGTTGCCCTGTTTGCAGGCTGTGTGGTGGATTTTGTTTCACCCGAGCAGGCACTGGCCTTTATCAAGCTGATGCTGAAGTACAATGTGCAGGTTGATTTCCCTCACAATCAAACCTGCTGTGGTCTGCCAGCCATGATGATGGCCGAAGAAGATACGGCTGCGGAAATCGCGGCGCAGAATCTGGAGGCCATGCAGCCGGAAAAATATGATTATGTCGTCACCCTGTGTGCCTCCTGCGCCAGCCATATCAAGGAAAGCTATCCCCGGTTGATACCGCCTTCCGCCGGACTCACGCGCCTTCATGACCGACTGATCGATTTCAGCTCATTTCTGATGAATGTCCTTCATGTCAAACCGGATCAGTTTGAAAAAAGCGGGATAAAAATAGCGTATCATTCCCCCTGCCATCTGTGCCGGGGACTGAATGTGACCCGGGAACCCAGGGAACTTCTGTCAACCGCCGGATTCACCTATACGCCATGCCGGGATGAGGATGTCTGTTGCGGATTTGGTGGATCCTATTCCATTGAATTTCCCGAGATCTCGGCTGCAATTTTGAATCAGAAGCTGGATTACGTGATGGAAACCGGAGCAGCGGTACTGGTTACGGACTGTCCCGGCTGTGTATTACAGCTTCGGGGCGGCATGGATAAACGGGGTAGCCGGATTCAGGTCAGGCATATTGCGGAAATGGTTGCCAAGGAAATGAAATTGGGTTAATGAAATACAAGGGCCATTAATCCCATTTCTTGTCATGATGATTCCCTCAAAAGGAGATTGAAGATGATTCCTGATATCAAAAAAATACTGTATGCAACCGATTTATCCGATAATGCCCGTTATGCATTGGGGTATGCCGTCAGCATCGCCAACCGGTTCGATGCCAAAATTACGGTTCTTCATGTTATTGAAGAAATATCCCAGCAGCTCAGTTTTCAGATGGTGGATTTGTTGGGAGAAGAAAAATGGCAGGAACTGCAAAAATCCAGAAGCCAGGAAACGGTTCAAACCCTGCGAAACAAAATCGAGGTGTTCTGCAGGGACGCCCAAAATTCTCAATGCCCCCTTGTAATTTCTGAAATCAAGGTGGTTTTCGGGCATCCGGTAGAGGAGATCATCAGTGAATCCACTTCGGCGCCGTATGATCTGGTGGTCATGGGAACCCATGGGCATGGTGTTCTGGCCGGAGCCATGTTGGGCAGCACGGCCATGCGGGTGGTTCGACGGTCTGTCGTTCCGGTGACCGTGGTTCGGCTCCCCAAGATCAAATCCTGATGCCGTCGTGAGATTTGAGCCATGAATGCCGGGAAGTGACCCGGCATTCATATGCCGGATTTGGCTGGTTCCCCAGTCCCGGACCGGGAACCAGCAGAACCTCCCGGACTGACGGCATCAACCCGTCAAATCCGAACCTTTGACCTCAGACATCTGTCCTCTGACTTCCGCTTTCTGTCCTCCGTCCGCTGAAAACCGTTCCATATCCAGCATCCGCATTTTCAGATCGATCCCCCCCCCAAATCCGCCCATACTTCCATTGCTTCGAATCACCCGGTGACAGGGAATCAAAACCGGAAACGGGTTTTGGGCCATGGTGTTGCCGATAAACCGGGCGCTGCCCGGGCGACCAATGGATTCCGCAACGTCTTTGTAGGAACGGACCTCCCCATACGGAATGGCAGCCACAGTTTGCAATACCCGAATCTGGAGCCGGGTCTGACTTGCAAAATCCAGCCAGTCCCAAAAAAACATGGGGTCACCCGGGAAAAGACCCTTGAAATAGTTTTGTATAAACTGAATTAGCTGTAATCCGACTGGATCACCGGTTGTATCATCCGTTGGATAGGGGGGCACTTCGGGAGCGCCGGGGAGCCGGATTTTTATCAGACGAAACGGGCGGGCCTGATAAATCAGCCCGGCGTTTCCAAAAGAATTGGGAATGGATTCTTTGAACAGGAAAGGATTCTCCGGTCCGAAAGCCCGTTTCGAAACCGGAGAATGGTACCGTTTAAATCGTGGATCAGGTTTCTTCAACTGTAATTGCGCCTGCTTCGCACACTTCCACGCAGCTTTCGCAGCCCAGACATTCTTCCGCATTCACCGGGCTGGACTTTCCATCTACCATTTCAAATACTTCGACCGGACATACATCGACGCATTCTTCACAGCCTTCACATTTGTCTTCATCAACTACCGGGTTAAAAGCCATTTAATAAGTCTCCTTTCATTTATTTAATAATTGGCGATATGGTGTCACCGTGGTGATCAATTCCCGATGTTCGAAACCGTCCATATACCAATTAAATGGGTGAGTCAAGCGTTAATCATTAAAATGGGGGATTCCGTATTCTGAATCCCCCTTTCGTTCCGGTTTGTCAGTCTGATAATTGGTGAACAATCAGCTTTTCAGTGTATATTTTTCTGCAATGACGTCAAAATAGGCTTTATCCGCAACCGTACCCCAGACACCGACCTGTTTTTTGAATTTTTTAAATGCTTCATGGACCTTCTTGGACATAGGATCTTTGGCGGCTTCTTCTTCCAGAACTTCCATGGCCATTTTTCGAAGGGCATCCATCATATCCGCCGGAAACTGCATGAGATTGACCTTGTGAACCGTAATCAGTTCTTCAAGCGCCGCACCGTTTCCCGCCTCGAATTCACTCAGACTCCACAGGTTGGTTTCCATGGCAACCGCATCCAGAATGACCTGAAGATCCTTTGGCAGGGAATCATAGACTTTTTTGTTGAAAATAACTTCCAGACAGGTTCCCGGCTCATGCCAGCCCGGATAATAATAGTATTTTGCAGCCTTGTAGAAGCCCATCCGCAGGTCATGCAGCGGACCAACCCATTCCAGGGAATCAATTACGCCCCGTTCAAGAGATGTGAACAGTTCACCCGCAGCCATCAGGGTGACCGTACCACCGGCTTTGGCAACCACTTTGCCGCCAAGACCCGGAATACGCATTTTAAGGCCCTTGAAATCATCGATGGTTTTCATTTCTTTTCTGAACCAGCCCCCCATCTGCACGCCGGTGTTGCCCTGGGGTCTCGGAACCACATTGAAGGGGGCATAGACTTCTTCCCACAACTTCAGTCCGCCACCGCTGTAAAACCAGGAATTGATACCCTGTGAATTGAGACCAAACGGAACAGACGAGAACCACTGGCCGGCCGGAACTTTTCCGGCCCAGTAATAGGCGGCCCCGGACCCGACTTCTACGGTTCCATCGGACACCGCATCAAACACGCCAAGAGCCGGAACCAGTTCACCGCCGGCAAATACCTGTATCTTGATTCTGCCGCTGGAGGCTTCTTCCACCCGTTTGGCAAATCGCTCTGCGCCGGTTTGAAGAACCGGCAGGTTGGGCGGCCAAGTCGTCACCATCTTCCATTCAAACACTTTTTCTTTTTTGGCTGCTGACTGATTTTTAAAATCTCCCAATTCTTTCTCTTTAGCTACTAACTGATTTTTGAAATCTCCTAATTCTTTCTCAAGTGATTGAATTTTGCTTTTATCTTCCTCCTTTCCACAACCCATCAAACCAACTGTAGTAGCTACGGAAGCCGCAGCGACACCGGTTTTTTTCAGAAAATCTCTTCGTTCCATCAAAAAAACTCCTTTCATGGCAATGGGGTTAATTGAAGCCGAACACCTAATTGGAAAACACAATCTTGGGCAGCCAGGTTGCCAAAATCGGAAATACCGTTATGATGGCCAGCCCGATGATCTGCAGGATGACAAAGGGAATGATCCCGCGGTAGATATGCCCGGTCTTGATTTCCGGCGGGGTTACCGCCTTGAGGTAAAACAGGGAAAACCCGAATGGCGGTGTCAGAAACGATGTCTGCAGGTTGACCGCCAAGAGGACGCAGAACCACAGGGGATCCAGTCCGAATTCAATCATGATGGGGGCCAGAACCGGAACATGGATAAACACGATTTCAATGAAATCCAGAAAAAATCCGACAATGAAAATAACGAACATGACCAGGCCAAACACAAACCACTTGCCGTGGGTCGCAGCCATGCCACCCAGAAATTCCCGTACCAGGGTATCCCCCCCGGTTCCCCGGAATACCAGACCAAATGCGGCGGCGCCAACCAGAATGATGAACACCATGCTGGTCAACTGCATGGTGGAATAGGATACCTCTCTCAGCATGGCATATGTGAATTTTCGGTTGGTGATGGTCAGGACTATTGCACCTACGGCACCAACTGCTGCCGACTCTGTGGGTGATGCTATCCCTGCAAACATGGACCCCAGAACCGCGACCATTAAAATTAATGGCGGAAACAGGGATTTGGCAACCCTTACCAGCATTTCACTTGATTTGATGGCATCCAGTTCTGCCTGAGGTATCAGGGGTGCCCATTCCGGCTTGATAATGCATGCAACAAGAATATAGGAGACATAAAGTCCGACCAGAACCAGGCCGGGGAACACGGCCCCCATAAACAGATCGCCGACCGGTACACCCACAATGTCACCCAGTAGAACCAGAATGATGCTTGGGGGGATGATCTGCCCCAGGGTTCCGGATGCAGCCACGGTTCCGGTCGCCAGTTCCTTCTGATAGCCTCGCTTCATCATGGTGGGGACTGCTATCAGGCCCATGGTGACAACCGTTGCACCGACAATGCCGGTGGAGGCGCCCAGAAGTGCGCCGACCACGACAACGGATACCGCCAAGCCTCCCCGGACCTTGCCAAATACCAGTCCCATGGTATCCAGCAGCTCTTCAGCCAGTCCGGACCTCTCCAGCATGACCCCCATGAAAACAAATAACGGAACCGCCAGAAGTGTCACATTGTTCATGACGCCCCAGATACGAAGCGGCAGAAGATTGAAAAAGCCCCACCCGAACCCGATCAGCCCAAACGTCAGTGACACCCCCAAAAGCGTAAATGTTACTGGAAACCCGACCATGATCAAAATCGACATGGCCAGAAACATCCATCCTGCCAGATATTCCATCAGGATTGACCCTCCTGTTCCAGATCTTTTCCGATTATGGTAAAGAAACTTCGAATCCCGAGAGCCATCCCCTGCAGCAGAATCAAAATATAGCCGACCGGTATGGCGGATTTGATGATAAACCGGAAGGGGATGCCGCCAGGGTCCGGGGACCCTTCAAATGTCATCCAGGAATTATGGGCAAATTTATAGGACGTGTTGATAATCATGTAGCAGCCGGGGATCAAAAACAGAATTACCCCCAAAAAATTGATCCACGCCTTTGCTTTGGGGCTGAGCCGTTGATAGATCAAATCAACCCGTACATGCCCGTCCTTAAGCAGCGTATATCCGGCCCCGATCAGAAAAATAAATGAAAACAGATGCCACTCCATCTCCTGAACAAACACATAACTGGTGTTGAAGGCATACCGCATGATGACATCGGTAAACACCGCCAGAACCACCAGAAAGGCGGCCCAGGCAACAACATAGCCAACACCCCGGTTCAGGGCATCGATCCATCTGCACAGGTTTCTCGCAAAATTCATTCGGCTTCCTCTTTTATTGATTATATTCAGTGCCTGAACGGAAACCCTTTCTCTGTATCTTAAAATTCGAAATTCGAAGCGCGAAATCCGAAACAATTTCCCAAATAACAAACCCAACTGTTCAAAACGGCGCATTGCCTGGCAGATCGTTTGGGTCATTCAGACATTTGAAGTTTGAATTTGTTTCGAATTTCGGATTTCGATATTCGAATTTCATCTGAACAG
>DFZE01000188.1 GCA_002382065.1 Desulfobacteraceae bacterium UBA4064 | reverse complement strand
GGTTGTCAGTCTGGCGGTTCTGGCGGATGAAAGTCTGGATTGGCGCCCGGACCGGTTTGATTATGGTTTGTGGGGCTCCGAAACCGGTATCCGGTTTCCGGTAGTCAAACTGCTTGATTTTCTGAAGCGTTTGGATATGCTGGAGGCATCCGAAAATCCATTTGCTCTGGCAACCCTGGCCCATCTGGAAACCCAAAAGACCCGGCAGAATCCGGATATGCGGTTTGAAAGCAAACTGCGGTTTGTCAAAAGCTTATATATCAGAGGATGGGACAGGAAAAAAATCATCATGCTGTTTCATTTTATTGACTGGGTCATGAGACTGCCCGGGCATCTGGAAGATCGGCTGTGGGATAGCATCCATAAAATTGAGGAGGAAAGCAAAATGCCATATATCAGCAGTGTTGAACGGATTGGATATAAACGGGGGCTGAGCGATGGAGTTGCCCAAGGGGTTGCCCAAGGGGTTGCCCAAGGCGTTGCTCAAGGAATTGCACAGGCAATTGAATTGGGGCTGAGCCTGAAATTTGGAGATGACGCAGCGGATTCATTGATGCCGCATATCCACAATATGCATGACCCGGACTGGTTGATGATGATCAAGGATGCGATCCGTTCGACAGACAGCATCGATGAAATCCGGGAACTGATCATGGCAAAACCAGGGCGGGCATAGGGGGGAAAAAAACGGATGTTCGACATTATTCAGTCGCAATTGAACATGATTGAAGAATCCTGGCAGGTCAGGATTTTGTATGCGCTGGAATCCGGCAGCCGGGCATGGGGATTTGCTGCGCGGGACAGTGATTCCGATGTGCAATTCATATAATGGAATGGTTGAACTTGGGAAGTGCGTGAGCGGATCAATGGTATATCATAGCTGGGATCGCCAGTGTATGCTTACGTCCTTGGCTTCGGCATTCTGAATTTTCGGCAGAAAGATGCTGAATCGTGAGCCTTTTCCCGCTTCTGTTTCCACCTGAATTTCCCCACCATGTTTTTCGATGGTTTTGCGTGTCGTCATCAGACCGATTCCGGTCCCCCGAGTACCCTTGGTGGAAAAAAAGCCCTGAAATATTTTCTGGCGGGTTTCCATATCCATCCCGACACCGGTATCCTCGATCTGGTATGACACGGCCCATCCCGGAGCGGGAAGGGTTCTGATGGTCACTTTTTTCGGACCGCCCGTATCGGGTGAATCCGTCTCATCCAGACAGGCATCGATGGCATTGGTCACCAGATTATGGAGGCACCGCCCGATGGCCTCGGAATCCAGACAGACATCGGGCAGATTTTCCGACAGGGACAATTCCAGCAAAATGCCCAGTGACCGGGCCTGAGGCAGCATCATGTCAAAGATATCCCGTGCAGGCTGGTTGGGTTTGCACCAGACCGCATGAATTTCGGAGGATTTTCCGTAATTGAGAAGATCCATGGACAGGTGAACCAGTTTCTCCACATTTCCCCGGATCATATTCCATCCCTGAGCAAGATACCGGTCATGATGCAGTTCGATCCCTTTTTCCAGTACGAATGTGCCGCCTTTCAGCCCGCCCGAAATGTTTTTGATGGTGTGTGCCAGTCCGGCAATGGCCTCTCCGAACGCGGCCAGCCGCTCCGCCTCGATCAGTTTCCGGGATTTTTCCGCGACCAGCATTTCCAGATTTTCGGTATAGGCCCGAAGCTGGTTTCGCATCCGTATCCGTTCATCTGCGCGTTGAATGGCAATTTCAAGCGCTTCGGCGCTGATGGGCTTGGTGATGAAATCGGTTGCCTGATATTTCAGGCTTTTTACCGCCAGATTCATGTCGCCATGCCCGGTCATCATGATGACCTCGACATCGGGATAACGCCCTTTGATTTCCTGAAGCAGGGTGACACCGTCCATTCCCGGCATCTTGATGTCGGTCAGAACAATGGCAGGCATCTCCTCTTCCAGAATCTGAAGCGCCTGATCGCCGGTTTCTGCACGGTATGCGCGATGCCCCATATCGGTCAGGGATATGGTCAATACCGTCCGGATTCCGGGTTCGTCATCCACAATCAGAATGCCATGCATCATGACGCTCACGCTACCGGAACCGGAAAGGACAGAATGAATGTGGCGCCGCCATCATCATTGTTGACGGCGCTGATGGCGCCATTGCATTCCTGAATGATGCCATAACTGATCGACAGTCCCAGGCCGGTTCCCTTCCCCACATTTTTGGTGGTGTAAAAGGGCTCGAATATTTTGTCGAGACTGGTGTCCGGAATGCCGGTTCCGGTATCGCTGATGGAGACCGTCACGGTTTTGGGGTTGGCAATGGTTTTGAACGTAATGGTGCTGATGCATTTTTCAGGACATCCTGCTTCCAGCTTTTGTTCGATGGCATCCCTGGCATTTAATATCAGGTTGATAAACACCTGTTCCAGGCGGCCGGAATCAGCCAGAATCAGGGGGATATCCGGCTGAATGTCCCAAAATACCCCGATACCCCTGGCTTTCAACTGCTGACTGAAAATCTCATACGCCTTTTTCAGGGTATCATTGACCTGAACCTTTTCCAGCATCATTTCGGTTTTTCGGCCAAACTGTCTCATGTGGGTGATGATCTTTGTCGCCCGGTCCACATGGCTGTCAATTTCCTTTGACAGGGTGTAGAGGATGTCTTCCCGGATGGGTTCTTTCCGATCGACTTTTTTCATAAAAAAACTGCTGGCGGTTTTGATCACGGACAGAGGCTGATTCAATTCATGGGCCACACCCGTGGCCATTTCACCCAGTGTTGCCATTTTGCTGGCCTGAAAAAGCTGCTGCTCGGTCTGGAGACGTTTGGTGATATCGCTGGTCGTTACCAGGAGCACCTTTTCTCCGGAATACGTGTATGAAGAAAACCGGATATTGACAAACAGCATTGCGCCGTTTTTATGGGCGTGGCGGGCACGATGAATGGTGGATGAGGTCAGAAGTCTGAACCCGTAGAGTTCCCGTTCTTCATCCAGAAACAGGTTCAAAAAAGACTTTCCGATAATTTCCTCCGGCTGATATCCATAGACCAGGGTAACACTCTGGTTGCAGTCCAGAATTTTCAGATTCTGAATGTCCAGAACAAAGACCGGATTGGGAATGTTGTTGAAAATGGCGCAATATTTCTGTTCGGACTCGGCAAGTTTTTCCTCCAGTTGTTTGCTGCGGGAAATATCGATACTCATCTCCATGGCGCCGACAATACGCCCATCCGCATCCCGTATAGGTGATGTCCGAACCATCCAGCAGGTTTTGCTGCCATCCTTGTTGATTCCGGTTTCTTCGCTGGTGTGCGGCAGACCGTCTTCAAAGGTCAGTTCCACCGGACAGTCCACGCATTTTTCATCCCGGCCCTTGTAGGCCCGATAGCAGGGCTGACCCAGTTGTTGACCAAACCGGTCTGAAAATTCCCGATTGTATTGAATCAACCGGTAATTTCGATCCTGAACCGTGATGATACAGGGAACCTGGTCAAAAAGACTCTGATATTCATTCCGCTGGTTATTCAGTTCGGACTGCTTTTGACCGATGTCCTGTCCCATTTTTTGAAAAGCGGCTGCCAATTCGCCCAGCTCATCATCCGGATTGATATCGATGGGGGTGACGTAATCTCCGTCACCGATTCTTCGGGTGCCGTCGATGAGCTTTCGAATCGGCATTTTGACAAACCGGAAAATGAACAGGCAGATGCCAATGGATGTTACGGTAAATATGAAACCGGCCAAAACCAGTATTCCCTCTTCAAAGAAAAGAATATCATCATCGGTTTCCTTCAGGGATACCGCAACATCCAGAGCCCCCAGAATGATTTTGTTTTGCGGATGGACATGACAGGTATCGGTGGAGCAGCCATCTTCATTCCGGATCGGGGTGATCATGCCAATGACCCGATACCCTTTGGATGAATCAAAAATCCGGATCCGTTCGGGCATGTCAATGTGGTCCAGCGGGGGGTCGGATTTATGACAGTTAAAACAGGCTTCTGCCCGGATATTGGTTTTCTGGTTGATCTCGGAGGACGCGCTTGAAAACTTGATTTCCCCTTCCTTGTTGTAAATCCGGATATGCTCGATGGCCTGCTGTCTGCCGATGTTCTGGATGCTCTGGTTGATATCGGTTCTGGCGTTCAGCATCATGGCGTAATGGGTACTCAGCTTGATGGTCTCACTCAGCCGGTCTGTCCAGACCACGATGTCTTTCATCATTTTTTCTTTCTGATACCGGATGCTGATCCAGGCCCAGACAGAAAAAATGATGAACAGGGTCAGCCCCATGAAAAAAATCAGACGGTAACTCAGGCTGTTTCGAATGTTTCGAAACCGGTCCGGCATGGTGATGATCCTTTACCGTGAAAACAGCATGGTGTCAGGGAGCCGCAAAAAGCCGCGGCATCCTGACCTACCCGCGTCCCGCTGAAATTGCTGGTAGCCGGTAGGTCAGGTTGACCGGTAGTTTGGCCTACCTGACTGCTTGGCCGGACCGCTGGATGCCGGATTCACCCTTCTGCGGTTCGCTGTTGGCAGTACCTTCAGTCTTCAGCCTTCAGTCTTTCCCCTTCAGGAATCTCAATCCAGAATGTGGCCCCCTCCCCTTTCCGCGACGAAAACCGGATACGTCCGCCATGCTGTTCGATCACTTTTTTGGCAATGAACAGGCCAAGTCCGGTGCCCTTCTGACCTTTGGACGAAAAAAACAGGGTGAAAATTTTATTCTGTATTTCCGGATTTATGCCGACACCCGTATCCCGGATTTCAAAGCAGATGTGATTTTCCTGTTTCCGAACATGAAAGTCAATGGAATGGGCCGACTGAGCCACATTTTCATGACAGGCCTCGACCGCATTTTCCAGAATATTGACCAGGGCGGTTCTCATGGCGCCACGATCCACCACAAAACCGCCCAAACCAGTATCCACCCGGCAGGTCCAGCCAATGTTTCGATTGACCAGTTTGGGCTCGACAATCTGAATGACATCATCCACCAGGCTTTGAACCGCTGTCAGTTCCGGTTGAATATCGCGTTCCTTGGCATAATACAGAATATCCAGTACGGCATTCCGGATGCGATCCGTCATGATCTGAACATCGGCCAGACCATCCTGTATCATCGCCTCATCCTGTCGTTTCAGCCCGGACTGCATGCGGTAAATCCCGCCATCCAGAGCCGTCAGCATGCCTTTGACCGCATGAGACATGGAACTCATCATCAGTCCCAGGGCCGAAAGATTTTCCTGAAGCCTGCGAATCGGGGTGATATTGGTGGACAATTCCATGACCTGATCGATTTGTCCATACATGTTCAGGAGTGGGGCTGTGCCGATCATCAAATGAATCTGTTCCCCGGTTTTGGACGTCACGACCATCTCTCCCTGATGGGGCAGTCCATCCTCAAAGGTTTTGGCCACCGGGCAATTGAGGCAGGGTTCGGTACGCTGTCGATATATCCGGAAACACGGCGCGACAGGATCGCCAAAATCATCCCTGAATCTGCGGTTCGCTGCAATGGTCTGAAAATTCCGGTCCTGTACGGTGATATAGCAGGGAGATTCATCAAACAACTGCTGATATTTCCGCTGGGTCGCATTGAGTTCGTCCTGGAGCCGTTTGATTTCGGAAATGTCGGCGGAAATTTCGATGACAAGCTCGATGGCGCCGGCGCTGTTCCGGATCGGCGCGGTGTGTACCATGACCGGCGATCTTGTGCCGTCTGCAAATTGAATCTGTTTATGGCCGCGCTGTCCCCTGCCCGAAGAAAATGTCAATCCGGCGGGACAATTTTCCGGTGCGGCGTCTGTGCCGGTGTAAATGGACCAACTGGAATCGCCGATCCCGCCGCCCAGTCGGGTGCGATACAGGGGGTTGACGGCAACCACTTTCAAATCCCGGTTATGAATCGAGACAAAGCAGGGCATTTCATTAAAATGGCCCAGATTTTCCCCGATATCATCCGCGATCTGTCGTCTGGCCAGGGTCAAACCGGCAACCGCCTGATCGATGGCGCTCAGCCTTTCCAGTTGAACCAGTCGGGCGGATTTTTCTTCGACCAGTTTTTCCAGATTTTCAGTATAGGCCCGAAGCTGCTCACGCATGATGATCCGCTCGGTCGCCCGCTTGAGCGCAATTTCCAGAATGTCGTCATGAATGGGTTTGGTGACAAAATCCGTGGCTTCGAGTTTGAGGCTTTTGATCGCGAGGTCCATGTCGCCATGACCGGTGATCATGATGACTTCGGTTTCGGGATTGTAGGATTTGATGGCCTGAAGCAGTTGAATGCCGTCCATTCCCGGCATTTTGATATCGGTCAGAACAATGGGGGGGTTTTCCGCTTGGTAAACCGCCAGTGCATCCCGGCCATTTTCAGCGGTCAGTACAACATACCCCATGTCCATCAATGAAATACCCAGTACTTTTCGAATACCGTCTTCATCATCAACGAGCAGGAGTTTTTTTGAAAGGCTATAGGCTGAAGGCTGAAGGCTGAGGGTTTCTGCCTTATCTAATTTATCCTTGTTTTTTTCATCCTTCATCCTTTGTTTTCTCATTTTATTTGGGTTGATAGACTGAAGACTGATCGGTAGTTACCGCTTATTCTGATTATTGGGCTGTTGTCTNNTCTGCCACGCTCTTCAGCAAGTCATCCGGCTCGACCGGCTTTTCCAGATAGGCGGCAGGCGGGTCAACCGGGCCGTCAAGCCGGGTATTCAGCATGTTCAGATAATGATGGAAACCGTCTTTGCCCACGGCTGACAGCATGATGACCGGTATGGCGGTCAACTCGGCACGGGTTTTTAGATTTCGATACATCTGGACCCCGCCCTGGTTTGGCATCATGACATCCAGGATGATCAGATCCGGTTTTTCGGACAGGGCTTTGGCAAGGCCATCCTGACCATTGCGGCAGGTGATTGGCAGATATCCGCCGGTTTCGAGGACCGTGGATACAAAAATCCGCATATCCATTTCGTCATCGACCACCAGTATCTTTTTCTGGGGCGCCATTTCAGCCGGTGAGCTTTTCAAGGCGTTAGTCGCGAACTTTGTCCGGATGGTTGACGCTGGCCACCGGGCAGGATGCCCTCAGCACCACCTGTTCAACCGTGCCTCCCAGTATCGCCTGATCCGGATCGATTTCTTTGGTGTGATGGGCCATGACAATCAGATCCGCATTTTTTGCTCTGGAATATTTCAATATCTCCACATAGGGAATGCCCTCCCAGATATCGATATCAAAATTGTCATAATCCCGAAGATGGGGAAGGTATGTTTTATCGATTTTCTTGCGGGCCTCCAAAATCCGGGCTTCGATATCTTCCTGGGAAATCACTTTCCCGGCATGAACCGCACTCATGTCCAGCGCATGGAAAATATACAGTTTGCTGCCGATTTCCTTGGCCAGTTTGCTGGCAAACAGGAATGCCGAAAATGACGCCTTGCTGAAATCCGTTCCAAACACGATATTGGAAAAATACCACAGACAGGTGGTGCAGGGCCTGCTGACAATCAAAACCGGACAGCGCGCACCCCGGGCCACATGCTGCATATTGGTGCCGACAGCCCCCCGATATCGGGCGGCGCCGGTTTCTTCCTGACGGGAGTGGGCCCCCATGACAATCAGGTCAATATCCTTTTGCCTGGCTTTTCGCAATATTTCCGTACTTGGGACCCCGGCCACTGAATCGATTTCGCATTCCCGGCAATCCTTCAGATATTTGTCATACGTGTTTTTCAGTTCTTCTTTCACCCAGGATACATAATCCGCATCGATCTGTTCCGGCTGACCGGATCGAATGTCCGTAACCACCTGACTGAATCCGCGGGACGGCAGTCCCAGAACATGAAACATAAACAGTTTGGAATTGTATTTTTTGGCGATGTCAAAGGCAACATGCGCAGCATTATCACATATCGGCGTTCCGGTTGTTGCAAACATGATTTTTTCAAACATCGTTACCTCCGTATTTCGCAGGCAGAAAGCGATCCATGAAAGCTGAGTTCCCACACAATCGCATCAATGAATTCAAACAGGGTGAAAATCGTATCATACTCAAACAAATCTACCTGATCGCCAAAAATGATATGCTTCAGCTTTCCCAGACGCAATGGGCTGTCGAGAAGCGTTTCCAGGGGGAAAAACCGGATTTCCTTCATGCCGCTTTTCTGGACCGCTGCCAGCGATGTATAGATTTCCAGCCGGGGTTTTCCGGGAAAGCCAATCATTTCTATGGTTTTCGTCAGAGACAGATGGGTGGTATCCGGATCTATGCATCCATTTTCCGGGCACGACCGGTACTGCGCCATACATTCGGGAATAAACGGGTTCAGGTACTGATATATCGGATGCGTATCGATCATCCGGAACCAGGTTCGCAATGTGCAGTCTTCCATCAGGCAAACCCGGGCGCCCAGCACCCTGAGGGGACTGGTGTCAATTGCTTTGCCATCCAGTACCAGATGGCCATCCGATGACAGAATCACAGTGTTCATCCGGTATCTCCATGTATCCTGTAGCCGGTCAATACCTGCGTGTCCCCCACCCGGCCCTTCACGGTCCGACAGTCTGACGGTCCGACGGTTCCGTGTTATTCATCCGGCTTCAGATGATCGGGAACAATAACCATTTTTAACAGAATGGGTTTCAAAAACGACCAGCGAATGCCGACATGGTAAATTTCTTCCATGTCCCGGATGGCATCCCAGCAGTTGTGGCAGGGGGATATGACCAGCTTGGCGCCGGTTGCCAGGATCTGATCCCGCTTGACTTTCAGGCCGATATTCCGCTGCTCACGGTAACGCCCCAGTCCGTTCATGCCGCCGCCGCCGCCACAGCAGAAATTGTGCTCCTTGCAGGGAGACATTTCCCGGAAATCTTCGGCGATATAGCTCATGATTTCCCGGGCGCATTCCTTCAATCCCGCATTCCGGATATAATTGCAGGAATCCTGGTAGGTGACCGGCTCCTTGATGCGTTTGGCCGGATCGATTTTCAACTTTCCGGTTCGAAGGGCTTCGGCAACCCATTCCACATAATGAAAACTGGGAACCGGTGTCTTGCCGCTTTTCAGCCCGGCCCAATACGGTCCCTCGATCACGGTGGCCCGGTAAGCATGGCCGCACTCGGTCACCACCATGCGTTTGGGCTTCAGCCGTTCCATGGCGTCATATACGGACTGAACCTGAATCCGACAGGCATCCCAGTCGCCGGCAAACATGGCCAGACTGGTTTCTTCCCAACCCACGCTGGGTACGGTCCAGTTTTCGCCGGCCAGATGAAACAGGATGGCGGCTTCGGCCAGATCTTCGGGATAATGTTTCGGCTCCCGGGCATTGACCGTATACATGATATCGGCGTTTTCCTTGTCAACGGGAATTTCGAGACCCGGCCAGTCCTCCTCGTTTTCTTCGGCCATCCACTGACAGGTATCCACCCAGTCTTCGGATGTGACATCCATCTGGGCCTGATAGATCCGGTGCATGCCCGAACCGATTTTGAGCTCCCACGGCACAAACCCCTGGGAAAAACACAACCCCCGCAGGTATCCGAACATGATTCCCATATCGATGCCAAAGGGGCAGTACATGCCGCACCGGTTGCAGCAGGTGCATTTGCCCCAGGCCGTATCCATCACCATCTGCATGAAGGCATTGTCCACATCCCCGTTCCGTTTGACAATCTGCCCCAGGGTGGACTGGATTTTGTAAGAGGGAACCTGCCGGGGGTCCCGGTTGTTGGCCATGTAAAAAAAACAACTGTCTGCGCACATGCCGCAATGGGCGCAGATTTCAAGCCAGGTGCGGATCCGCGATTTGCAGGTTTTCTGCAGTGTGGCCTTTAACGCGGCCCGGTCAATTTCCAGGCTGTTCATCTCATCATAATAGACTTTTCCACTCTTGTCAGCCAGAAGTGCATGAAGCTCTTCCACCGTGTTGACCGTTTTTTTGTTGCAGAGTGTTCCTTCAGGCATCGTTATTTTCCTCTGAAATTTCAAATTTCAAATTTGAAATCGTATCGTTACCAGGCCAGGCCCTTATTTTTCATGCCGCCGCGTTTGATTCCAAAATCCATCCCCAACTGACCCCGGGACAGAAAAAAATTGACAAAATGGGACAGTTTGGTGAATGGAATGGCCACCAACATGATTTCACCGGATAAAATATGCAGAATCAGCCAGAACCGGTAGTCCGGAGCCTGGATATGCGCCATGTAACCCGTAAAAAACGGCAGAACCGCAATGGCAATGACCAGATAATCATAGGCCGTGGTCAGAATGCGGACTTCAGGCAGTGCAATCCGGCGGAGAATCAGAAAGACGGCGGAAACCATGACGGCAATCGTCAGGATATCCGCCACGGGTTCCGGAATGGTCCAGAGCCGGATTCCCCATCTTTCCCACAACATCACGTTATGGGCAATCAGAAAGACCGGTGTGATCAGGATGCCGATGTGAAACGTAAATACCAGAATGGTCATAAACGGATAGCTTCGCCAACTGTGGGTTCCAAATGGAAACAGCCACACGAAGATGGACCGAAGCGCCCCCCGGATGCCATACGACACATTCACCGTATAGGTCACGCGATCCAGCTTCCAGTCCAGTCCTTTGATGTAAAGAACAATCCGGGCAATCACGCCGATAAAAAAAACCGCAAAGGCCAGCCATGCCAGCGGGCCGGTAACCAGTTCATACATGGGATGCTCCTGTGTTGATCACTCGTGGTGACGGGGTTCTTCAACGGTTTGATCCGTATCCCGCTCGGACAGAAAAAGCCAGAATCCGACCATCGCACAAAGGGATATTATCATCAGAATATAGGTGATCCCTTTGGTAAATGTCATGAAATCCTGAAGTGTAAAAAATCCGCCTTCCATATTCGTTTCCTTTCAGTGGCCTGTCAGTAGTCCGTGACGGGTGACAGCCACTGCATAAAACCCGTCACCCGTCACCCGTCACTATTTATACTCCGCGTGTTCATACAGGATGGGCATCCGTGTGACAATGAACCGAAACACCAGAATTCCGATGGTCACGATAAACACCGATGTCATGATCTCCATCCAGTGCGGGAAATAGCGCTGATCCGATGGCAGTTGCCAGTTGAAGGCGATGAGGGAAATATTCAGCCGGTTGACAACAATGCCCAGAACCGTCCAGGCGGATGTCCATCGAATGAGTGTGATATTTTTGTCACGAACGCCGACGGCATACAAAAAACAGGGCAATGCGACAAATCCCAGCATTTCAACCAGAAACCAGGCTCCATATCCGGTGGTGAGATAATGCCAGTTGTTGGCAACCGATACGCCAATCACCTTGATGGTGAAATAACCGGCCAATACCAGGGATGCGGCCTTGCCGAACCCCAGGGTCACGCCCGTGTTTTCGCGAAGATGGGTTTCATCCATTTTGTGGTGGAAATAGTGGTGTGACAGGGAACTTTCAAAAATCACCATCGACAGGCCGGCAATGACGCTGGAAACAAAAAAGAAAACCGGAATATAGCCGGAATACCACAGGGGATGAAGTTTGGATGGCGCAATCAGATACAGGGCGCCCAGGGAAGACTGATGCAGCGTGGAGAGTACCACGCCAAAGATGGTCAGCAGCATGGTCAGCCGGACGACAAGGGTTCTGGCGCGCTTGAGGCCCAGCCATTCCAGGGCTGCCGGTGTGAATTCGATAAAGAGCACCGTCAGATACAGGGCCACGCAGGCGCCGACTTCAAAAAGCAACGATGTGGTTCCCTGCTGTACGACAAACGGATACGGCAGTCTCCAGGGCCGGCCCACATCGTAATTGAGGGCAAAGACCACCAGGGCATACCCCAGAAATCCGGTCAATATCGCGGGACGAACCGCAGAATGGTATCGCTTGAGCCCGAAAATATACACTGCGGCAGATGTGACATAGCCCCCGGCTGCCAGGGCGACACCGCAAAGCAGGTCAAATCCGATCCAGATTCCCCAGGGATTGTCATCGGTCAGGTTGGTTACCGCAGCCAGGCCGCCCGTAAACCGGAGAACCGTAATGACCGTTCCGACCAGCAGAATAACGCCTGCAACCAGATTGAAGGGTGTCAGAACGCTTTTGTTGACAGAAATGGTATGTTCAGACATCAGGATTTCACCTCCTGTTGTTTTTTGGCGGCATCATCCAACGCATGTTTGACGGCCTGTTTGATGGCAGCCTCCTTGTCCTTTTGGGCTTTTTCGATGGCGGCGGCCATCTCTTTTTCCGAGACAGTCCGTTCCCGGCTGACCGCTTCCATGACCGCCTGCCTGGATTCTTCTGCTGCGATCTTTTCTTTTCTCTGGGTAATGGCATAAATGCCGGTCAACAGCACCGGCCACAGGCCGACCACAATCGGAACCGCGCCCAGAGCGCCGGCGGTCAATTCCGGAGCCGGGGTCACTCCCAGGTCTTCCCGCATGCCGATCTGGCTGAATGGAACACCGGAAATATAGAGCCAACTGGCGCCCCCCATTTCGGTCTCCCCGTAAACATGATCGATATAACGGGCCGGATTTTTTCTGATGCGTTCCCGGGCCAGGTCCAGGAGGTCTTTCCGTTTTCCGAATGTCAGGGCTTCCTTGGGACAGGCTTCCACACATCCGGGAAGCTGGCCGTTGATGACTCTGGGATGGCACATGGTACATTTCATGACCCGGGGTGACAGAGCCTGGTCATATTCATAGGTGGGAATTTCAAAGGGGCAGGCCACCATGCAGTATCGGCATCCGACACAGACAGAATGATCATAGGTGACAGCGCCTTCCGGTGATTTTTTAAAGGCCCGGACAAAACAGGCGGATGCACATGCCGGCTCCAGGCAGTGATTGCACTGTTTCTTGACAAAAACCGGTTTGTCACCGCCTGTCTCATTCTGAAACCGGTTCACGACCGTATAGGTTTTGGCCGTGGTTCTGCGCCGCTGATCCAGAACCGTCAGGTCCTTGAACGGTTTGTCCGGCGCCGGCAGTTCATTGACCGTATTGCAGGCGGCCTCGCAGGATCGGCATCCCACGCAAAGGGTGATATCATGCAGAACTGCAAAACTGTCCGGGTATCCCTTGAAATGAACATTGGCGGCGGCATTTGCCTCACGACCCAAAAGCGTACCAGCTCCGGCTGCGCCAATCCACCCCAGAAAGCGTCTTCTTGTCAACGACATGTCGTTACCCCTATGGATGACATTAAAAAAATACATTCCAATTGATAGTTTCATAATAAGTGTCGGAAAGCCAGGCACTCTTTCCCTCCATCCTTCCCCTTCATTCTTCAGTCTTCAGCCTTTACCCTTTTCCCTGTGACATTCCGTACAACCCATGGGTTTTTCAATATTCATGGCCTGATGACACCCCATACATTGCTGATGGTAAGCGCCCAGAAGACCGGGGACGTCCGGTTTTGCCGGATCAAACGGCTTTCCATGACAGCTTTGACATTTTGGTGGTTTGATGGACGCCGGGCTGTTATGATGGCAACTCTGACACATGGACTGGCTGGTGTGGAAATAACCGGCAATTTTGTTTTCGCTGCTCTTTTTCAACAGGGTTTGCGCGATCTTCCGGTGAGGGAATTCCACGGCCTCGTATTGATTTGAAAGACCGTTTATCGTGACCTTTTCCGGTATATCCGTCAGCTTTGTGTCACTGAAAACCGTTTCAGGCTTCGAACGCGAATCCAGAAGAGATTTGGCCATCGGGACTTCCTCATCAGCCGAAACTGGGTGGGATGTCGCTGGCGCCATATGGCATTTCTGGCAGCCGTCCAACCCGTCGGTTTTGATCCGGCTCATTGTCGCATGGCATCCGGCGCAGTCTGGCGAGGTCTTTGCGGTATTGTGACATCCCATGCAACTGGCGTTGGCATTGGCTTGGTGCATGGCCCGATCCAGTGTCACCCAGTTTCCTTCTTTGGCTCCCTTCTGGGTGTGGCAGGTGTCGCATGCGCTCATGGACTCATGGTGACACACCCGGCAGGATGCATTGTATGCCTCATGGGCTTTGTGATCGAATGGAACAAAATTCATCCGTGTTTCGGGCTGATCGGACTCCCGGGTGACTTTCATCATGGCCACATCCGGCTGTTTGCGGGATAATCTGGGGATATCCTGAACCGTTTCGATCATGGCCAGTTGCTCTGAATCATGACATCCGGCACAGTCTATGGGCCCTGCCTTTTTTTGTGCCGCCCTGGTTTTTTTGTGGCAGTCGATACATCCGATGTGGGATGCTTCCCGGTTGGATATGCGATTTTCCTGTGTGGTATCCTGATGGCAATAGCGGCATGAGCCTTCTTTTTCCTTGGCATAAAAAAGCCTTTTGGCCTCTTTGTCATATTCATGATGACACCGTTCACATTTGTTTTCCTGGACTTTTACATGACGAAAATGAAGGGATTTGTCGAAGGGGATCGGAACCCGGCCGGACTGAAACCGGGGTGTTTCAGCATGACATTCGCCACAGGTGACCGGGCCGGATTTTTCTTTGGCTGCCAGGGTTTCTTTGTGACAATCGATACATTTGGCATGATAGATATCGCTGACCAGGCTTTTTGATTCGTCTGTTGTCCGCTGAAATTTCAGGGAAAGCCGATCTTTTTCAGCCATATGGCAGACTGTGCAGTCTTTTTGCTTTTTTTCAAGCGCCTGAGTATGCAAATCGTGCGGAAACACGACACCCGGACGCTCCAGCCTGCCATATGCCTTCAGGGTATCGATAACGATCACATCCGCCCGGTCGCTATCGGATTGGGGTGACTGACTTTCCCGGCCATACGCACCGATTCCCGATATAAGTGTGACGGCAATGATTCCGGGCAGGATAATCCTGAACACTAACGATCCGGCTTTCCCCATAATACGGTTCCTTAATGAAGTAGCTGTTGGAAATAACGCAAAAAGTAATGATCCAGGCCAAATCAGGTGTGGCCGAATGTCCATATATGATCAGCGCCATCCTGGGGCATTGGCTTTGACTGCTGTCTGCATATTTTGCGCCAAAGCTGAAAACAGTCCATATCCTGTTAATATGATATGGTATTAAAGATGGTTATTGTTTGAAGGCTGACCGATACTGTATATAAATATACGACAGTGTCTGTAATGTGTGCCCCGGCATGTCGTCACTGGGTAATGGTTGTTTCTATTGGTGTCGGAACAGGTTACAATCATGCATGCGGGTCCGGAACATCGAGATTTTAATGTATAAAAAATCTATACATAATGTATTGTATAATTATACATTTTACATTATACCCGTCACAGCATTCTTTCCGGAGTTGGAATTGGCTGGAAGAATATGCATCGTAATGGTTTGAAGGAACACGACATTACCTGAATCTGTTTTGTGAGGCAAATCCCGGTGACCCGGAGGTATATGATTATGGCATGAATGTTGCTTTGTTAACCGGCGTGCCTGGTATCGTATTCCACCGGATCGGGATTTTATCCCAAAGTTGAAATCGATATTAATTTGTATTTTAAAATCAATCAGATACAATACCGGCACAAGATGGAGGTTACGGTTATATGACCATTATCTATGAGGCAATTGGCGTCATTCACAGTCCGTTTACCGAAACAGCGGGTATGCCCATTCAGCCCAAAGGGGCATTGGGCATTTCGGGTCATATCGAGATATTCCCACAATTTGTTGACGGGCTGAAAGATCTGGACGGTTTTTCCCATATCATCCTGCTGTATCATTTTCATCGGGTCGTTGAAAAACGGCTGCGAGTCACCCCGTTTCTGGATTCAACCGAAAGAGGGGTATTTTCCACACGCGCGCCGGTCCGCCCCAATTCGATAGGCTTATCCATTGTGGAGCTGCAGGGCATTCAGGATGCCCGGCTTTCGATCGTCAATGTGGATATACTCGATGGCACGCCCCTTCTGGATATCAAGCCCTGCGTGCCGGATTTTGATCAGTTTCTGGTGACGCGAACAGGTTGGCTTGATAAAACGGCTCCCGATGCCGGGAAGATGACATCCGATGGCCGATTTCAATAGATCTTTTGGACAAATCGGCATTCATCGGTCAAAACTTGATCCTTAATATTTGTTATGGCAAAGGCGCTTGATATGGAACACACAATTCTGCTGGTTGACGATGAACCCGATTTCCGGGAGACCCTGGCAAAACGGCTGGGAAATGCCGGTTACCATGTATATACTGCGGCAACCGGTACGGAGGCGATGTCCATTTTCCGGGATGTTAGCCCCATGATTGTGTTGATGGATGTGGTGCTGCCGGATGCCGATGGATTGATGCTGTTGCAACAGATGAAGGAGGAAATTCCCGATACTGAAATTATCATGATCACCGGTCATGGAAATATGGAACTGGCGGTCAAAAGCTTTCAGAATGATGCCACCGATTTCATCACCAAGCCGTTTGATCGGGACACCCTGAATCTGGCTTTGGACAGGGCCTTGAAAAAAACATCCATCCGTAGAAGATTGCACAAATATGCGGAAAACAAGGCCATGCGGGACATGGTGATCAAGGAACTGATCAATGAGGATGTCATGGTGATCGCCTCGGATTACCGCATTCTCGATATCAACGAGCCCATGCTGGAAAAACTTGGTATAACCCGGGACGAGGCCATTGGTCATTTCTGTTATGAGATCACCCATCATCAGGATCACCCCTGTTCCGGCGATGACCATCCCTGCCCACTGAGTGAGTGTTTCAAAACCCAAAAACCGTCACAGACCACCCATGTTCATCTGAACCATAAAAATCAGGAAATTTATTATTCCATTTCCTGCTATCCGATATTTGAAAATGGCAGGGTATCCGGCGCCATTGAATTGTCCCGGGACATTACACCGGAGATCAACAACCAGAAAAACCTGCTTCAGCAAAGCAAGCTGGCCTCGGTTGGCAGGCTGGCGGCAGGTGTCGCCCACGAAATCAACAACCCTCTTACCACCATTCTGACCACATCCATGCTGATTCGGGAAGAGATGAAGCCGGATGATCCCTATTATGAGGATATGGGTCTTATCACCCGTGAAACCCTCCGGTGCCGTCGGATCGTTTCTGCATTGCTGGATTTCGCCCGGCAAAGCCAACCGGTCAAGAAGAAACACAACCTGTCCCACGTGATCGATGAAATCGTGTTATTGACCCGAAAACAGGCTGCCTTCAAGGACATTGGTGTCGAATCTGTCTGTTCTGACAAAATTCCCCGCATCGTCATGGACAAGGGGCAGATCGAGCAGGCCCTGATCAATCTGATGCTGAACGCCATCGAGGCTACTGCGCCCGGCGGCAGGATTACGGTTTGTGCCCGGCTTTCGGCGGATCAAACCCATGCGGAAATCACGATTCAGGATACCGGTTGCGGTATCTCAAAAGAAGCTCAGGACAAAATATTCGATCCATTTTTCACCACAAAGGAAAATGGCACCGGTTTGGGTCTGGCCATCACCAGTGGTATCATTTCCCAGCATGGTGGCCGCATATCGGTTGAAAGCCTGCCAAACCAGGGAACCCGGTTCGCCATTCACCTGCCCTTAAGCCAGGATGGAAACCATGCCGAATGAAACGCCCCATGTTCTGATTGTGGATGATGAGATCCATATCTGTCGAAACTGTGAAAAAATCCTCTCCAAACTGGATTGCCGGACATCCCATGCCCTGAACGGCTATGACGCACTGGACAGAATGACGGAAACGCCGTTTGATGTGGTCGTGACCGATCTGAAAATGAGTGCGCTGGGCGGTATGGAGTTATTGCGGCGAATCCGGGAAAAATATCCCATGACCCGCGTCATTGTCATGACCGGTTATGCGTCGGTATCCTCGGCGGTTGAGGTCATGAAAATTGGCGCATTCGACTATCTGCCCAAACCCTTCACACCCCATGAACTGCGTGCAGTCGTTCTTCAGGCAATTGCAAGCCAGTCTGTTTCACCGCCGGATCAGAACATGATGCAACCCAGAAAAACCGGTTCCGGTTCAATATCGCATCAGTTGATCGGGAGCAGTCATCAGATTCAACAGGTTGTGACCATGATTCAGAAAGTGGCGCCAACCGATTCCACGGTTCTGATTTGTGGTGAAAGCGGAACCGGGAAGGAGCTGGTTGCCCGCGCCGTGCATGCCAACAGCCTGAGAAAAGACAGGGTCTTTTTTGCTGTGGACTGCGGCACCCTTTCCGGCAATCTTCTGGCCAGCGAACTCTTCGGTCACACAAAAGGCGCTTTTACCGGGGCTCATCAGGCCAAGGTCGGCATTTTCAAACTGGCCGATGGCGGAACCGTGTTTCTGGATGAAATCAGCAATATCAGTCTGGAGGTTCAGGGCATGCTGCTGCGGTTTCTGGAAAGCCGCGAGTTTTTGCCTGTCGGGGGCACGGCTGTTCAGCCTGTCAATGTACGGCTGATTTTTGCAACCAATCAGAATCTTCAGGCCATGACCGATTCCGGCGCCTTTCGTCAGGATTTTTATTACCGCATTTTTGTGTATCCGATTCTGATTCCGCCCCTTCGGGAACGAAAACCGGATATTTTGCCCATAGCGCTTTTTTTTCTCAAACAGTTCAGCCGCTCCATGAAAAAGAACATTACGGGTTTTGTCGCTGCCGCAGAAAACTACCTGATGAACCTGGACTGGCCCGGAAATGTCCGTCAACTGCGAAATGTCGTCGAACGGGCCGTTATTCAGTGTGACCATCAGACGATCGGCATTGACGATATGGTGATGCATGAAGATCCCAATGTGCTGTCCTTACCCGTCGAGATTGTTCCCGACACAAACGAAGCACTCAAGGAAGCCAAAAAAAATATTCGTCAGGCCGCCATTGGTGATCTGGAAAAACGGTTTCTCATCAATGCCCTGACCCGGAACAACTGGAACGTCACCCGGGCTGCCCGTCAGACCGGCATCCAGCGCACCAATTTCCAGGGGCTGATGAAAAAATATGGCATCACCCTGCCCGGCCGGTCGCCTGGAGATTGACCGGAATCAACCGTCCATTTCCGCTTCCAGCCGCCATACACTGTATTGTTTTCGTATACACGCATCTGCTCCCCTTGAACCGCCGATTGATTGCCCGCTGACGTCCCTCTTTGAAAAATTTTCCATCCCCCATCCCGACCGATACCGCACACAAAAATCTTTATCTTGAAAGCGATAGTGATCCCGACACCGATAAACGTAAAGATCACCTGGCATGTATACATCGTTCATACATCCAATCCATTCTATTCCCCCATATCAANNTAATACTGTTATCAACAATCATCTGTCAATTTCACACCCATCAGGAGGTAACGATATGAATCCATCAGCAAAAATCATGGTTGTCGATGATGAAAAGGGAATCTGCCAGAATGTGCAGAGAATTCTCTCCAAAAACGATTATGAGGTGGTCTGTGCCCTCAGCGCCGCGGAAGCGCTTGAGAAGATGAAGACCGAATCATTTGCACTGATGATATCCGATATTGTCATGCCCGAGATGAACGGGCTTGAGCTTCTGAAGCGGGTCAAGCAGGAATGGCCGGAAACTCAGGCGTTGATGATGACCGCCTATGCCTCGACAGACACGGCCATGAAGGCGATCCGTCTGGGCGCGATGGACTATGTTCCCAAGCCTTTTACACCGGATGAACTGAGGAAAAGCGTTAAAAAAGCCCTGGAAGGTGATCTGATCGCGGTAAAACCTTCTGAAAAAGAAATCGAGGTGATCAATGTCATCGATATCGATATGCCGTTTGATGGCGATGAGGTTGCCAAATATACCGGCGAGGATTATGTGATGACACTGGGCCGGTCCGACATGCCCATCATCGAAGTGAAAATGCCGGAAAAAATCGAAAACTACTGTGCAACCGGAGAAATGGTCTGCGATATTTTCAAAAAACTGGGGGGAACCTGCAAGGCCGGCGCCAAAACCCGGTTATGTCCGCAGAAAAAGGCCAAAAAAACAGGTGAACAAACCCAATCAGCCAAACCGGACCGGTCAAAATGGATCGGCATCGATCTGCCCTTCAATTATGATGAGGTCATTTCCGTAACGGGTCCGGAATATGTCGCACATCTGAATTCGGAAGGCATTTCCTATGTACCCTATGCGGAGCTGAAGAAAAATGTCCAAACCATGTCGGGAAAGGCATCCGGAAATATCGATGTCGATATGCCGTTTGATTGGGAGGAAGTTGCCAGAGCCACCGATGAAAACTATGCTCGGTCACTGGGTCCGTCCGACATGCCGGTCGTCGAGGTGAGGGTCTCTGAAAACCTGGAAAACTACTGTGCCGTAGGCGAAATGGTCTGTGATATTTTCCGGAAACTGGGCAATACCTGCAAGGCCGGAACCAAAAGCGCGGTCTGCCCCCAGAAAAAAGGAAAAAAAGCCGCGGCATCTGCCGCAACAACTGTTCATCCGTCCCAATTGATCGGGGTTGACATGCCCTTTCTGTTTAATGACGTGGCAGCCGCAGCCGGCTCTGAATACGCCATGCATCTGGAAGGCGAACAGATGGTGATTCCGTATGCGGAATTGAAGCGAAACATGACCCGGATTTTGGCAGAAACAGCCGAAAAATCCGAACAGTCATCTTTGAAGCTGTCCAAAACCAGACGGGAAGCCCTGATCATCGATGATGAAGTCGGCATCAACAACAATATCCGAAAAATTCTGGAAAAGAAGGGTTATGCCATCGATCAGGCCGTCAGCAAAGACGAGGCCCTTGAAAAAATTGACGCCAGAACCTACCCGATCATCATGCTGGATCTGAAAATGCCCGGCGTACATGGGCTGGAACTGCTTCAATCCATCCGGGCAAAAAGGCCGGAATCCATGGTCGTCATCATCACCGGATATGCCAGCATCGAAACAGCGGTCGAAACCGCCCGGATGGGCGCTGTGGGCTATGTCTCCAAACCCTTTACCCCGGATGAAATCCGGAATGCCGCGGACGCCGCAATCCGGTTGGCCGCCTAAGCAAAAAAAACCGCAATAAAGGGCTGCGGTCAGTCATTTCCCCGGACCGCAGTCCTCCTCTGAATTTCTTCTCCAATTTTCCGCATTCAGCCTGTATAAATTTTATTGACAACAAATGATTCACAGGATAGTTACATCATTTGTTTCAAAATTTTTTTGAACCAAATGTTTCACAGAGTATTATATCCCATTGTTCAGGAGAATTGAATCATGTCTAACAGCACCATAGGTTCTGTACTGGTTGTCGGCGGTGGTATTGCCGGAATGCAGTCCGCCCTGGATCTGGCCAATTCCGGCTATTATGTGTATCTGCTTGAAAAATCCCCTTCCATTGGCGGCGTCATGTCCCAGTTGGACAAGACCTTTCCGACCAATGACTGCGCCATGTGAATTATCTCCCCTGTACTGGTCGAGGTCGGCCGGCATCTG
>DFZE01000264.1:824-7039 GCA_002382065.1 Desulfobacteraceae bacterium UBA4064 | reverse complement strand
TGGGCGGGCATGCCCCCTTTATTGTATGCCGGGATGCCGATCCGGTTCATGCGGCCAAGGTGCTACGTCCTACATTCTGTGACCTTTTTGCCCGTGATTAATTGACCCACAAAGTCCCACTTTATTTGACATCAAAATGTACCTTGAATCTTAAGAAATGACCTCGCTACCCCGCTAAAACAGGGCAATCCAAGATCATCTTAAATAAATCATATTCAATGTCAGCCTGATGATTGGTGTCAAGTATTGTCGGATATCAAGGTCAAATACCATTGGATTTAACCGTTATTTCTGGACGGTTTAGGTCATTTTTTGTCGGTCTTAGCAACAATCCGCATTGTGGGTTTCGCTTGGCCGAAACAGGGGCGATGAATTAGGGGCGACCAACACGGCGGCTATCCTTAACTCACTGGACGATGAACTTGACCGAATTCTGGAAAACTGGACCAAAACTTTGCTGAACAACCTGGAATATCCGATGACCTATGCAAACATTACTGAGCTGCTGCACGAGGATGACAAAACGGTTATTCAGTCGTTCATGGAGTCGAAGGAGCTTCCGAAGCCGATAGATGGCAACTTCGTTCAAACCCTGAAAACGGTTCTGGCCGACCTGCAGAAGGTGCCGGTCAAAAAATCGGAACTGTTAAAAATTGTTTCAAATCTGGAGCCATCCACGCCCGAAAATCTCAAGCGGGCGATCAGTGATTTTGTGGACACTCTGACCAGGGGTAAAGACATTGACAAGGTCAGAATTTTGCTGGAATAGGAGTCTGGAATGGGTGTCACCGAACAGCAGATAATAGAACTGATCCGCAAGGGTGAAGGACTCGATCTTGAATTCAAAGCCTGCCGGGACCAGCTCAATCGGGATGTTTACGAAACGGTTTGCGCTTTTTTGAACCGGCATGGCGGCACCTTGCTTCTCGGTATTCAGGATAACGGGATTGTTCAGGGCATAAAGCCGGATGTGGCGGCGCAAATCCGGAAAGATTTTGTCACGGCCATCAACAATCCACAAAAAATATCACCCCCCACCTATCTGGCGGTGGATGAAGTCACGGTTGACGGCAAACCACTGCTTCACATTTATGTGCCGGAAAGCTCTCAGGCGCATCGCTGCAATGGTCGAATCTACGACCGCAATGAAGACGGTGATCTGGACATTACGGATCATACGGTCCAGGTGGCCCAGCTCTATCAGCGCAAGCAGGCGAACTACAGCGAAAACCGGGTTTATCCCTGGATACAACCTGGCGACCTTCGTACAGATATGATTGAACATTGCCGGAATTATGTTCGAATCAATAAGCCCCGGCATCCTTGGGGAAATATGCAGGATATGGACCTGATCAAAAGCGCCCAGCTCTATCAACCGCACCCGGAAACGGGCAAAATGGGCGTTACGTTGGCCGGTGTGATGCTGCTGGGCGCTGACGACCTCATTCTCAAAGTCTGTCCGCCTCATCGAACCGATCTGATTCTTCGTAAAGTGAATGTGGACCGCTACGATGACCGCGATCTGGTCATCACCAATTTAATTGACAGTTATGATCGCATTCTCGATTTTGTCAAAAAACATCTGGCAGACCCCTTCTACCTGGAAGGTATTGAACGTCGCAGTCTGAGGGATGCCATCTTCCGGGAAGTGGCGTCCAATCTTCTCATCCATCGGGAATACACTAGCGGCGCGACCACACGCATGATCATCGAATATGGCCGCGTGGTGACCGATAATCCCTGCCGTCCGCATGGATTCGGGCGTTTGGACCCGGCAACGACGGTTCCGTTTCAAAAGAATCCGGTGATTGGTGCTTTCTTCCGTCAGATCGACCGTGCCGATGAGCTGGGATCGGGTATGCGAAAAATGATGCTTTATGGGAAAAAATATGGCGGTGCCGACCCTGAACTCATTGAAGGCAACATCTTCCGCATGGTTATCAGCGTTCCCGAATTCGGAGCCAACCCAGCGGAAGTTCCGCAAATCATTTCTGCTACGCATCCGCCTGAACAAGTCACCGGGGAAGTCACCGGGGAAGTACTCAAGCTCATCCGTGCCATGACCGGGGAATTGAAACGCACAGAAATTCAGAAAAAATTGGGACTAAAGCACGAAGATCACTTCCGTGAAGCCTATTTACTGCCATCGTTGAACACGGGTCTGATTGAAATGACCATTCCGGGCAAGCCAAAAAGCAGCAAACAGAAATATCGCCTGACGGATAAAGGCAGAATGTTTCTGGAGAAGAATTCATGAAACAGGAAGGCTTGGCTGGATTAGAAATGATTCCGTCCAAGAAAATTGAGCGGCATCTGCCTCAGTTTGCCGATCACCTTGCGTGTGCCACCGAGCTGCAAAAGGCCAATGCCTTGATTTTGCCAAATGATGGCAGGTACGTTTTCAGGTTCCGGACAACAATTCGGGTACGGGTGTCGGCTTCCAGTGCCCGGGACAATTCAGCCGCGTCATATCGGGTACCGCGCCAGGCAATCCGGCTGTAAGGCTGNNCGTCTGCTGCGTTACATCCACCGGCACATATCCCGATATGCACCGGCGGATATGCCTTGCAGACGAACCAAAATCCGTCGCAATCCAGTGGATTTATTTATTTCCGACAGCCTAATCGGTTTCATCGCAAATGGCAAAGTACTGGAACGGCGACAGGCAGCTCCGGTCATCGGCATCCATCAGCCGGATGTTTTTTTCTGTTTCACCCCGCTCAGATAAACCCGTTCAATGAGCAAGATGGCTTCCCCACGGCTGTGCCCAAAACCAGAGCTTACCGGCAAAACCGGTTGTAATCCGCCCTGACATATTCCAGCAGGCGTTTGGCATGGTCGGTCAAAAGCTGAATATGGTCCCATTGTGGTGTATGGCAAAGTTTCTGCAGAAGAATGCCGTCCTGGTCAAACCATCTGGGCAGAACCCCGCCGACAAAATATCCCCGGGAATGCAGCAGGTTTACGACATCCCCAATCCAGGGCCATGACAGATTGGCCCAGACCTGAATCACGGTTACCCCCTGGCAAAGAACACTGGCTTCGGCCCGATCGATGGCCTCGGCCAGATCCGCGCCTGCGGTTTGAATGGTGATTCGGGCCACATGGGAGAAGTCAAACACAGACAAAGCGATCTCGGAGCGGTTGCTGGACGGGATGTCATCGATGGCGGGATGGAGATATCGTTCATCCGGAAATTCCTGATAAATGCCCTGAATCATTTCCCGGCATTCATCCGGGACATACACGGATTGAGGGGATTTCTGAAACAAAACAAAATCTATCAGCGCCGTCACCCGGCCGGCCGCGCTTTTTTCACGGGAATAGGCCTCTGCCGGCATCAGATCCACTTCAATGGCGCTGGTTTTTGCCCATCCGATGCTCAAAAGCAGTTTTTGCATGAACAGATGATTGCAGACCGTCTCACCAAATATGGCATCCATTCCAAAGTGCAGGCGGGCCATTTCCTGACCGTGAAAAACCAGATCATGACCAATACCGCTGCCCCGATATGCCGGGTGGACCACACCCACTGCGTCCCGGGGCTGAAACAGGTCGGCCACCCAGTCCTGCCCCGATTTGATTTTATCTGGATTGACTTTGTCAGACATATAGAGTGTTTGAACGAAAACTCCTGTTCNNAAATGTCTGAATGACCCAAACGATCTGCCAGGCAATGCGCCGTTTTGAACAGTTGGGTTTGTTATTTGGGGAATTGTTTCGGATTTCGCGCTTCGAATTTCGAATTTTGAGATAGAGAGAAAGGGTTTCCGTTCAGGCACTATCTATCTCCCGATGGAATTTTGCAGTTACCCGCAGATGTCTTATAAACCCAACGTCCCTCTCAAGACCACTTTGACTGACAACTAAGAGAAAATTCAGGTATCGTCAACAAAAACATGACATTTATTGCTGCCGGTCATGACTATTCGATCAGACACTGTTTAATTCCAGGCCAAATATTTCCTTGATGATTGTTACCGGGCGAAGTCAGAATCAAGCCCCATTTTTCACTCCTTTGTCGTTGTCTGAAGCGGATGGTTCCGCTCGATACCCTGTAGCCAGCCATACGGAGGGCTAATCCAGCCCCTTTCCCTGCAGCCATCTGGACAACACGTTCGCAACCTCCACATTATTCAGATCAGAGAATGGGAAGTGGGTGTTGCCATGAATTCCGATCTCGGGGAGGTGTACCACTGTGGCGTCGCCGCCATGTCGATTGACGGCCGCAGCCCATTTCCTCGCCATCTGCAAGCGAATTCTCCATTGGTCCTTTCCGAGGTCCTTCGAAGTCTGCTCAGAAATATTGTCGCCGTAGTAAATGACGATCGGGACCCTGGTGAGCTTCATGAAATCCGCCATCGGCACGCCAATGGACTTCAGATCCCCGAACTCGCTCTGCACTGGCGGAGGGACTTCGCCTTCCGGAAAAATGAAGTTGCTGCCCGGCTCATAGGAGACCACTGCACGGATATTGGGACTCTTGATGACAGCGTCCCACCCCATTCCGCCGCTGTGCGAATGGGTGACGAGTATTCCATATCCGATCTTGTCGAACAGCGCCGCAACGGCATCCGAGTTCACTTTTATATCGATAGGACCGATGTCGGGCGTCATCTGGCGGAAGTACTGGTTCAGAGCTTCCGGGTTCTTGGAAAACTGGACGCCCGGGTAGAAGTCCGGCCATACCCCAACCCGGAACATATTGAACCAGAACTGCTCGTCGGGTGTCGGCGATATGGTCCCGCCCACGGTGGTGCGACCGGCATCGCCTCGGCGGGGTTGGTCAAGAACGTACACACCGAAGCCCCGGCGCAGGAAAATGGTTTGATAGCCTTCGCGTCCGTCCGGTGCGCTTTCCTATGTTTTGGAGAACTGACCCAAGCCGTGCCAAAGCACAAGGGGGAGTTTGCGGGCGTTCACAGGGACCTGATAAAAAACGTAGGCATGATCGCCGTGATACGTTTGTCCATCGGGTGAACGCGAGAAGGGCTGATACGTACCGGGATGTGTGACGACAGTTCCGCCCACGGCAAAGCTGCCCTGCTTCTCTATGCTCAGCGGGGGCGTTTGTTCGCCGGCCTGAGCCGGCGGGCTTACCACCAGACAGAAGCAGGCGGTGAGCAGCAGCAGGATGAGTAATAAGGGACATACTTTTCTCATGACAGGTTCCTTATGAAGATGTGATTTTATGCACTGGTTTGATGGAATTACAGCGCCGACCGCGCGCAAAAAGCATCCCCGTTCGACGCATCTTTATGATCTGATTGCCCTTTTAACATGGGTATGGTAGCTTATGTCATATTTGCCGAAATTTGACCAGACAGTAAGTTGTTTTTGCATTTTAACGATAATCGCAAATGGTACGGAGGTGTCTCATGTCAAAACAAGTGGGTGTTGTCTTGTCCGGATGCGGTGTGTTTGATGGATCGGAAATTCACGAGGCGGTTCTAACCCTGCTGTTTCTGGACAGGGCCGGAGCCCAGGCCGTATGCATGGCTCCGGATATCCGTCAGTATCATGTCATCAATCACCTGACCAATGAACAGACCGACGAATCCCGAAATGTGCTGGTGGAATCCGCCCGGATTGCCCGGGGAAACATTCGGGACATCGCGGATGTCACGGCTTCGGATATCGACGCCCTGATTTTTCCGGGTGGTTTTGGTGCGGCCAAAAATCTGAGCGATTTTGCATTCAAGGGGCCCCAATCAACGGTTCAACCGGATGTAAAGCGGCTGATCCGGGACATAGCGGCTGCGGGCAAACCCATTGGCGCCATCTGCATTGCGCCGGCAACCCTGACGCGCGCCCTTTCAGACAAACATCCGGCAGTGACCATCGGCAATGATATGGGAACCGCGGCCGGCATCGAAACCATGGGCGGGAAACATCATGTCTGCTCTGTGGATATGATCCATGTGGATGCCGCCAACAAACTGGTCACAACGCCAGCCTATATGCTGGGGCCGGGGATAAAGGATGTGGCGCTCGGGATTGAAAAACTCGTTTTGCAGATCATGTCCATGATATCTGCCTGAACCCGATACCCGTGAATGACATTCATTCACGGGTATGTGAAAAAGACTGGTTCGATTTTTGTCAACCAGACCTATGGTTGCATTGGGGATAATCCGATTCCAGTTTACACTGTTGCCCCAATTGATGCCAAAAGAAATGGTTTTGGGATATCCCGCCAATCCCGGATGGACATA
>DFZE01000264.1:0-793 GCA_002382065.1 Desulfobacteraceae bacterium UBA4064 | reverse complement strand
TCGAATTTTTTCCCCGACTATGCCTGCCCCGGTTTTGCCAGGATCAGTTCCCGGATTTCATCGATGCTGTCCGTCGAACGGATCGCATCCTTGATCATCATCAACCAGTCCGGGTCCTGCATGTTGTGGATATGCGGCATCAATGAACCCGCTGCATCATCTCCGAATTTCAGGCTCAGTCCCAATTCAATGGCCTGTTTAACGCCTTGGGCAACCCCTTGGGCAACTCCATCGCTCAGCCCCCGTTTATATCCAATTCGTTCCACACTGGTGATATATGGCATTTTGATTTCCTCCTCAATTTTATGTATGGTATCCCACAATCGATCTTCCAGATAACCGGGCAGCCTCATGATCCAGTCAATGAAATGAAACAGCATGATGATTTTTTTCCTGTCCCACCCTCTGATATACAGGCCTTTGACAAACCGCAGTTTGCTTTCAAACCGCATGTCCGGATTCTGCCGGGTCTTTCGGGTTTCCAGATGAGCCAGGGTTGCCAGAGCAAACGGATTGTCCGATGCCTATAGTGGACCCCAAAATCCGGACAATAGTATAAGATGGTAACCTGCTATAAAAAGGAGCAGGTCATGAGCGAAAAAAGTCGTAAGAATTTCAGCAGTCAGTTCAAAGCCAAGGTTGCGATGGATGCGATCAAAGGGGTTAAGACGGTAAGCGAAATTGCCGAGGAGTTTGGCGTACCTCCGACCCAGGTGGGACATTGGAAGAAAGTGTTGCAGGAACTGGCTCCGGGTATATTTGATACTGTGCGAGGCCCCAAGCCTGCCGACCC
>DFZE01000152.1 GCA_002382065.1 Desulfobacteraceae bacterium UBA4064 | reverse complement strand
ATAACCATTTCCTTTTTTCCTTTCATGGAAATGGTTATACGCTAGTTATCTATTAAAATCTAGACTGAACTCCATTCATTTTTTTGTTCATATTCAGAATTGTATTCATGGATAAATTGATATGTTCAATGTATGCAAAGTGCGAAATGTAAGTTCAGACCTCGTTATTTTTTTGATTAAAAAGAACTTAACTTATTGATATTAATTAATAAAAGTGATTTAAGTAAAATTGGACTAAAGCAAAAACCATGCCATTGCTTGTTTTATAATTAATTCAATTAGTTGAGTTTTATTTGATGGTCATTATTTAATAATAATGTCTTTTGAAATAACGAGGTCTGAAGTTATAATGTCAACAGTGGAAGCGCTCATTTTCTGGCCACTTTTATCTCCATCCCTTTGGCACACACTGATCAGTATTTGTTTACCTGAGTCAGACAATGATCGGATATTTTCCGTGTCCCGGGTGCTTAAACCTTCTGGAGGGATCATGTAAATTATGGCATCTGATTTCTCCTCATACCGCGGAAAATGCCCAATTTCGCCTGGCAGATAAATTAAAGTAACTCCTTGCAACAGGTCCAAAGAAGTCTGAATACAGATATACCCGTCTGTCGTTGCTGTTGCGTGCAGGCTGTTTGCGAAATCACCCACCTCAATGGTGCTGGCAGATCCAGAATCGCTGACATGCCTGGCATTCAGAACAGAACCATATTCAATGTGGATGGGTATTGTTATGGTGTCATCACATTCATCCGGAATGATGGGGTTTTCCAGAAACAGATTGCAAAGAGAGCTTTGCCCAACTCCCTGCTGGCCGCAAAAACAGACCATCATCTTGTTATTATTGTTGATAGTGGATTCTTCCAGATCTTTCCATGAAGCCAGAATTTGATCTGACAGAATGTCCTTGAATTGAAGCAGTTGATTGAGAATCATCGGTTACTCCCGGTGAAAATGATGGTTTATCACTTGAGATGGAATTTTGGATTATTGGTTATGCTGCTCATTTAGTGGTTATGGCTTTTGAAATAAGAGTTATTTAGCCTGCTGAAGATGTCTGACCGCAAAGACGCGATTGTAAAAAGTATCCTGTTCGTCTACTACCAGTATGTTTTTGTATCTTGTTTGTAATAACATCACACAGGCATATGGCTTTTCGCCAACTTTATCCATGATCCAAACATATCGACCTGTTGTCATAAAAAATTTGCTGATCTCGTATTTTTCTAACAGAGTAGCTACTTCATTGTCTGTAGGTATGCGCCAGCCATTACTGTTAATATTGAGATTATTGATCCATGCGTTGGCATCATTCAGATTTATATCCCGATCCGGGCCGACAAGCCATTCGAGATTGTGTATGATGTCGAAAATTATACCAGAATCATATTTGATATATACTTCAAACTGGATCAAATTGCGCTTTTTAATCCTATCATCACATCCCTCTCCACTGGGATCGGATAGACATATCGGCTGTAACCAAATCGCAGTTTCATCCAGTGGAGAGTATAGTGCCGATCACGGGCCACTTCAATTTTTGCCTTCTTCAGTTCAAACTTGATTTCTGTATCGCTGTTATCAACCTTCACCCATTGCTCTGATGTTTCATACCCATCCAAACTGGCCTCGACATGATATCTGCCATTCTTTACCTTCAACCCAGGCTCATATTGCATATCCACCGGTGACAGTATCCGGACTGTGGCAGATGCCGGTATCGTTTCCACCAGCAACCGGTATTCACCGTTGTTCTGTATGGTTTTCAACAAAAAGTTTGCCCAGTAGGCCAAAATCATACCGCAAGCGATACCCGCCACAATGTAGAGGGTTTTCATTTGCCATGTTTTTTTCATGTTATCTGTCATTGTGCCATCTTAAACCGTAGTGTTGATTGGGGCGACGTGTACTTCTTCTCCATAAACCTGCAATTTTTCCAGAATTATTGTTACAAAACCATCGCACTTATTCACTGGTATTCTGTCTCAGTTGGCCAGACCACGACGGTTTTTTGTGATACTGTATCGTACGTTCGAATTCTGCCAGACTTTCCATCAGGGTATTGAGATACCGGGGATTCCTGGATGTGATGGCCATCTTTAGATTGTCCATCAATTCACCCTTTTCCTCAGACGAGCTTTCTGCCGTGATGCCGTTCTGAAGTCCATCCAGCAGACAGGTGAACAGGTCATGGTGTGTGAGACAGAAAAAACGGGGCAGTGGCGGTTTGATGACAGCCAGTTTCTTTTCGACAAAAAATACACCCAACTGTTCCGGAACCAGCGTGGTCTCTGCACATATTTTTTTGACAAAAGGATCAACCTCGACAGGTTCAAGTTTTGGTGCAGTCTTGTGAATAAGCTCCCCCAGTTCAGATGCTTTCTCCTGAAACAGATTGTCCCGCAGTTCCGGGTGACGGATAAACATGTGATACAGACAGTCACACGCATTCAGCAGTTCGGGAATATATGTATCATTCCGGTGCTGCTCCCAGCAGGTATTGGTCTTGTAGTGATAAACGGGAAACAGATGATAGTTGACCACTGTTTTTCCCCGGATAAAGAACTCTCGGAACCAGGCTTCTATCCGATCTGTATGATTTCGTTTTTTCATTTCCGGAATATCTTCCCGGATCAGGTAGTCAATCAGATCGTAATCACTGATCAATATCGCATCCTGATGATCGGCTGTTTTTTCTGCAAAAAGGCGTTTCCAATCCATGAAGCACTCCTGTAATGTTTGACATTGATCCGTATCGTGGTCTCCAAATTTTGGACAATGGTTTAAGATGCTAATCTGCTGATGAATGGAGCAGTGTATGACTGAAAAGAATCGTAAGAATTTCAGCAGTCAGTTGAAATCTCACCAAACCCCATTTTTCTGATTTTGCCTTCCCGGATATCTCCACGAACCTTTTCTGCCAGTTTGGAGAGTTTGTCCTGAGATTGCTCAAAAACAGCATCCCATTGTTTTTCATCAAGAATTTCATCCAGCATTATGGTTGCAATAACATCCTGCTCATGGACTGGCAGATCGGCAATTTCCCGGAATGCCTTTTCAAGAAACTGCGTCATTGTTAACCCCCTTATTGGTATTGGTTTGATTATTCAGTCTGCCTGATCCACCTGGCCCAACTGAGCCCGGTCCAGAATGGCATCCTGACTGTTCAGGATGATCAGTGGATATTGATAGGTATAAATCACGGTACAGGTGGCCGGTACCAGCAGCTCTTCCAGTACGCGGATTTGATTTCGCTTATGGCAATCAAGGTTTTCAGGCGAACATTTAACCCGTGCAGACAGAATTTGGGGAAAATTATTGTTCAGGGTCCGGCTGAACTGAATATCCAAATTCAAAATACTGGAAAACAACAAGGACAACACGGCCGGGTGATGGCTATTGCGCTTGTATGGCAACAGGCTGGCCAGTGTCTTCTGTTCTGCCCCTGAAAATATGTCGCCAAACTGATTCCTTTCCGAGAACAGCGACGTATCCAGACCGCTATTACCAAGCAGGGTATTGACCAAATCCGGAGGGGACCGGAAAAGCAACTGGATTTCTGCCAGCATCCACAGATTCCGGGAAACAACATCCGGAGACAGGGCTCCTGCCTCCTGTTGTCGGTACCAGTTCTGTTTGGTCTCGACAAAATAGCCACAGTCCGGATTGACCGATATTTCGATTGGCATATCCGGATCAATCGGGGTGTGGGCAGCCGGTTTTTGGTCAAATATTTCTTTATGACCGTAAAATGGCGATTCTGGCTGCGCCAGGATCAGCCGAACACGGGCAGAGTCAATATGGCATTCCTGCAAGAGCATGACCGCATGCCACAGATAGGGCTCCAGATTATCGGCTGTCAGTGAGGGAATGCGTATCGGATTCATGGATTGTTAACCGTTTCGCCAACAGATCATTGATTATATGACAGGGGCCCATAACGTACTGGTTCAGATACGAACAGATATAATCCAAAAAATTTTCGTAAAATTCGGGTGACAGTTTGTCATTGCAGGAAAAGGAAAGCACCAGAAAGGATGGCTGATAGGTTTCAGAAAGTGCAACAGCCGGTTCAATCTGTTCATTTAAAAACCATGCGTAATTTTTTAACCGGTTCATCTGACAGTATTGTCGAAAAATATTTGAGTTTGGTGATATTCGCAGATGAGAAAAATTTTCAATTGAAAGCCCCATGCGTTTGGCCAGCGGATGGCAGGCCAGCAGATGCCGGATGTCTCCCCTGCTGGGAATGGCCGTGAGATAATGATTGAAAAAGCTGGCACACGGTTTGATATCGTTGCAAATGTTATCAATCTTTTCCATTTCACGGACAATATCCGGATGAACCATGACTGCTGATGGAAAAGAAAAATCAGACGAATGGCCTTTTGATTCAGGACAGGTGCATGAGTCAGCAGAGCAAAGGGCTGGACGAAACAGGGCGGTATAGCTGGTTATTTTTTCAGGGCTTTCATATTTTCTGCCCTGTAAATTTTGGCGATCCAAAAATATTGCCCCGGCATTTTCAAGATTGACCCAGCATTGTCCGGTTAGGTTTTTGCATACGGGTCTTCGCCAGATTTCACTTGGGCATGAGCTGACTCTGGTGCAATAAACCCTGTATAGCGTAGCTCATTTTTGATTTGATTGCGCAGTTGTCTGACCCTTGCAATGGAAACTCTTTCATTGAAATGTTTGTGGCAATAAATGGCCAGCAGGAGATAGGTGATCAGTCCTGCCAATATTTGAACCATCAGGCCGTATTTCGTTCTGGCAATAAGGTGGTAG
>DFZE01000124.1:15232-52028 GCA_002382065.1 Desulfobacteraceae bacterium UBA4064 | reverse complement strand
GCCGCCTTCCCAAAATCATTATCTTAAAAGCTATATCTTGAAGATTATGAAATCGACTGTTACATGACATTTTTCATTGGAAAGGATGACCCCGACTATGTGGAAGACGAGGACAATGTGCTGGTCCAGTTGTGGGAGAACCTGAAAGTGACAAATTGGGTATGGGGACTTTCGGACGGCAACAACCATAATGAATTCGAAGGGTGGTCCCACCACCCCATGAAAGATGAAACCCACTGCTGGTTGTATCATGCCCTGTATGACCATACGGAACTTGGCTGGCGCAACATCCTGCGTATCGGAACCATCCAGGTCGATTTGGAAGTGGACTATAGGAAATTCTGGGATATCCGTTGACCGAAATCATGGAAATGGCGATATCGATGGCCGGTTTCAGTATCCTGTTTTGAATGGGGTTTTACAAAAACGATAACCGGCAATACAACCTGAGGGGTTTCCCACTGACTGATCGAGTCTAAATTGAAACGATCCGTTTGATAACCTGGTTAAAAAAATCCCGGGACCAGACATCCAGGGCGCGTTTGTCCCGGATAAATGGTGTCACTTCCTGGCGAACATGTTCCACATTGAGGCTGTCAATTGCATTTTGCAATAAGTGCAGCAGGTTATCGTGCGTCAGTGGATCGTTATCCGGATAATCTCCCGACTGACGCATCCTGGCTTCCAGGTGAAAGCCATGTATTGAAGGATTTCCCGCAAGGCGTTGACATGGTCATCCCGGGTTCTGCAATCATAATGGGTAAGCATACTTCGGATAGCATCATGCATGGGATTTCTCTTTCAGCCGCATTATATGCCGGACCAGGTTCTTTATCTTGGCGGAACCATATGCCTTGGCAATTGCCTGAAGGCGATCCTGATCCAGGTTGCCGAGATCATCTCGATCGATGCGAAGATCGTCGCTCAGGTAATCATCGAATTCAAGGATACGGCGTCCATTGAAACGCTTGTCACTCCAGACCTTATCCACAAGAGCCTTTTCAGGCGACGCCATCAGACAGGGGGTTTTGCCGACGGTTTCAAAAACAGCGCCCACAGAATAGCGGGAGGGCTTCAACATGGTGTAAGAAAACACGCCCACCGGCGTGTCGAAATTTCGTGAACGACATGGGGTCACCGAAGTGATTGTCTCCACTCTTTCCGGGATTAACCCGTAATGACTCAGGGCATACTCGGCACTGACATAAGACGGCCCATAGATCAGATTCGCCAGATATTCCCGGCTGACAAGTTCTCTGCGAAACAGCTCTCCAAAACAGTACAGGCCTTTTTTGATTCTTACAATCGCCCCGGTCGCCAACAGCCGGGTTATCTTGTCCCTGGGCTTCCGGTACCCGGCCAAAGCATCTACCAAAACCTGATAGTCAAATACCTCACCGTGAATTTTTGCCCGAATCTTTCCAATGCTGTTCATCCTGCCCTCATGTATTTCAATCATAGTATGTCTGCATATAATGGACATACTATGGCTGAAAACCAGATGTCAAATTTTTTATGCCGGTAGTCATAATTGTGGCGTTTACCATGAAAATGGGTAATCAGGTGCAAAGGGGCAGAGGGCCAAAGGGACAAAGTTTAATCGGTAAATGTCCTATCCCGGCTTTGGAAAGCCGGGCTACGATGGCTGGAGCATTTTCATTCCTGGGGGAAAACATCTCGGAATGATTCATGATTGTTTACCGTGAAAATACATTGACCACGGAACACACGGAATACACGGAAAGAAGCATGGTGTCAGGGAGCCGCAAAAAGCCGCGGCACCCCGCTGAAATTGCTGGCAGCCGGTAGTTTGGCCTGCCTGACNNCCTGACCTACAGGCTAACCCGGCCTTTTTGACGAATCAGAAACCGGGGCCGTCAATGGGCATCCCGCGACAAAGCGGCGACGCTGATTGGCAAAACCCGAAATAATGCGGGTCGAGACCGCGATTTANNCCGGGAATTTCATGCTGTTTGGCACAAGTCTGAATGTCCGCGCACAGGCGGGTTACCTGCTCTTTTGACACAATTTGAAATAAGGTGTAAATTAAATCTGTTATATCGCATTTCAGATCAGTCGAAGCCCCGTGGCTACGACCAAATCGTTCAGAAACAGGTCAAAAAAAATGAATGTTAACGAAAATCAGATTCTGGAGTTGATCCGCAGGGGCGAAGGACTCGACCTTGAGTTCAAGACCTGCCGCAATCAGATCAACCGGGACGTTTACGAGACGGTCTGCGCCTTTCTCAACCGGCATGGCAAAAAATATGGTGACGCGGATCCCATGTTCATCGAAGGGGATGTGTTCCGCATGATCATCCGTGTGCCGGAATTTGGTGCGGACATTTCATCCCAAACAAGTGTCGGACAAGATACGCCACCAGTCAACATGTATGTCAGGCGTTTGCTGGAACTGCTTGAATCCAGCGGTTCGCTTGGGAATGCCGAAATTCTGACCGCTTTCAAGCTGAAAGATCGCCGTCGCCTGAGGGAAACGTATATTGCCCCGGCATTGGGTTCGGGAGTTATCGCATATACCATCCCCGAAAAGCCACGCAGCAGCAATCAGAAATATCGTCTGACTGAAAAAGGCCGAAAAATATTGAAAATACTATCATGAGGAAAGATGGATTGTGTAATTCCAATTTTGAACGGAGAGATATTCGGGCGTAAAGAGGTTAACCCGCATCGAAGAAAGGCTGAAGGCGCCGCATACAGCATTCAGCGTTGGACGGTCAGACGGCCTCTCAAAATGCAATATTCATATCTCAATACTGTTTTCACGGTAAACGATCATGATCAGGGGCTTGCCCACCCCCAGGCATGGAAATAATATCTTTCATAAAAGCCCCGTAGGGGCGACCTGTTTGTAGAAATTGATGCTGTTATGCCCATCAAGCCCCGTAGGGGCGGCCTGTAACCGGAATACACAGGCCGCNNCTACAAACAGGACGCTCCTACGGAGCTTGGGGGTATATGTTTCCATTTGACTGCATTTTCACGGTAAAACGAAAGGAGCCAATCCTGCATGCTGGATTCAAACGGATGGAAATTTTTATGGATAGTGATCAGCGTGGGGTCAATCTGGGGATGCGCCGAAGCGGTTTCATCCCGGCGGATTTCAGAAACCGATAACCGGATATTGACACAAGCCGATAGTGGAAAAACGGTTGAAATGCATGTGGGTGAGATATTTCAGATATCTTTGAAAGGCAATCCCACAACAGGTTATACATGGCATGTGCGGGATACGGATGAAACCGTGATCCGGCAGACCGGTGATCCAGTACATGTTGCTGATTCGGGATTGATGGGTGCAGGCGGTAAAACAACATTCCGGTTTCAGGTCATTCGGGCCGGCGACGTTTCCCTGATTCTGGATTATCGCCGATCTTTTGAAAACAGGCCCGAACCGGAAAAACGGTTTATCATCCGCATCATCATTCGATAACGGTGATGCCGCCCACCGTTGCCCTTCCCGGACGGGAGAGGGTAACGGGCCGACCCGTCCATAAAACCGGCTGACCGATTAACCGGCCAGGGCCATTCCAATCTGTTTTCCCAGTGCCTCACAGGTTTCGAGACCGGGGGCATCGGGAACATATTGAATACGGATTCCGGCATCCATGATATTGAATTTCATGGCTTCCAGCTCCTGAGTGATCATCTTGACCGCCTCTCCGCTCCATCCATAGGAACCAAATGCCGCGCCAATCTTGTTTTTGGGCTTCAGGCCCTTCATGTAGGTCAGAAAATCGCTGACTGTGGGAAACAGTCCGTTGTTCATGGTCGGAGAACCGACAATGACCGCACCGGCATCCAGAACTTCGGTCATGATGTCGCTTCGATGCCATTTACGCAGGTGCATCGGACGAACCGCAATTCCGGCATCCTTGAGACCTGCGGCAATGGCGTCTGCCATCTGCTCGGTGCTGTGCCACATCGTATCATAGACCACAACCGCTTTGCGAACCGGTTCCTGAAGGCTCCATGTCTTGTAGGCATCGATGATTCTTCCCGGATCTTTTCGCCACAGCACACCATGATCCGGACAAATCATGCGGATATCCAGGTTCATCTCTGTTACCTGTTCCAGCAGCTTGACAATCAGATGACTGTACAGCAACAGAATATTGGCAAAGTATTTTTTGGCATGGGGCATGATATCCATGTCAAGCATATCATCAAACTTTTCCAGCCCGGCATAATGCTGTCCAAACGCATCGCTGGAGAACAGAATGCCGTCTTCCTGCAGATAGGTGAACATGGAATCCGGCCAGTGCAGCATGCGAGTTTCCAGAAATGTCAGGGTTTTCTGGCCCAGACTCAGGGTTTCACCGCTCGCCACGCCATGATAGTTCCATTTCTGCCGGAAATGCATGCCCAGATTTTTCAGCCCCATTTTGGAGCAGTACAGCGGCTTGCTTTCACCCACCCGATGCATGACCCGGGCCAGGCCACCGGAGTGATCCATTTCTGTGTGGTTGCTGATAACCACATCAATTTTTTTGGGGTCGATGATTCTGGATATGTTATCGATAAGCTGATCCGCAAACTCTTTTTTGACCGTATCGATCAGCGCCACTTTTTCATCCACAACTAAAAAAGAATTGTATGACGTGCCCAATGGAATGGAATATCCATGAAAATCCCGGATATTCCAGTCGTTCACGCCCACATCATAAATTCCCTTTGCAATCTCAACTGGTTGCATATGGTTTTCCTCAGTCTATAGTCGAATGCCCGCCTGAAAATGCCGCACGCTTTCCATTCTTCTCTTCGGGGGAGCGCGGATTAATCTCTTCAGGACTCTTTTTCAAAATCGGATTTGGATGCACCACATATCGGGCATTCCCAGTCATCCGGAATATCTTCAAATTTTGTCCCGGGTTTTACGCCGCTATCCGGATCTCCAACTGCGGGGTCATAGACATAACCACATACGGTACACACATATCGATCCATTCGGTTGCTCCTTTTTAAAATGGCAAAGTCAATTGGTTCAAATCAATTACAGCCGACTGATCAGATCATTTACCCGTGACTCGATATCATCCCGAAGCATCTGAATCCGCCCGGCATTGGCCTCGTCGATTTTTGGAACAGGCCACATTTCCACCAGAGAATTCCATTCGGACGGCATGCCGCCAACATCCTGTCCCAGAACAACCACCCGATCCGGCTGTCTGGAAAACTCGGAAACATCGAGCCCGGCCGGGCTTCGAAATTCCATATCAATGCCGCTCTGGTGCATCGCCGTCATCATGACCTTGTTGAAATGCGCCACCGGCTGAATTCCGGCATATTCTGCCTCGATCCGGTCGCCAGCCAGAAACTGGGTCCAGGCCCAGGCCATCGGTGCGGCGCATGAAGCGGTTTGATCCACAAATACAATCCGTTTCCTGGAGATAAGGGGTGCCAGCAGATTGCTCACTGCGTTTTGAACATCTTTCCCGACATCGGGATGCGCCGCCATATCCCCGGGTTTTTCAATTTTCCAGTAGGTCAGACTGCCATCATAGCTGGCGCCCACGGCATCAAAAAAATATTTGGCCGTGAGATGCACACCCTCGAACAGATTTTTTCCGCGGGTGGCGCCCACAGCCAGAACAAACCCTTTACGCCATTTCCGATTGGGGTCAGTCAGATTCAGCCGGTATTTCCGGGCCCACAGTGTCTGGGTCCGGTCAATCAGCGCCTTCAACTGGGCGGTTGTGTTGTAGAAAAAAACAGGCGTGGCCGCGACAATCACATCAGCCTGCCGTAGAAGCGGATAAATTTCCGTTTTCATATCATCGTCGATCGGACAATACCCTTTTTTTTCGCATACGACATATTCCTTGCAGGGAATGATATGCTTTTTGTCCACTTCAATGATCGATGTCCGGGCGCCTTTTTTTTCCGCTTCTTTCAGAAACGATGTCAGCAGATAATGGGTGTTCCCCTTCCTTCTGGGGCTTCCCTGAAGTCCAAGCACCAACATGTCGCGGTTCCTTATCCGTTATTTCACATGGCACTGGGCGCATGTGAGGGGTCCTGTTTTTTTTCCGGCTGCATTGTTTTCTTTATGGCATTTGACACACTGCTGATTCATGACCTGTTTTTTCTTGAGTGTCCCGTTGGCCTTCAATTCATCAATTGCACCGGCTTTCTGGGGAAATGCGGCATGACAGGCATTACAATCCGAAATGACTGCCTGATGCTGATGGTGGGGGAAGGGAACCTTTCCCTGACTTCCCCCGGCAAGAGACATGTCCTTGGCGCCGGTGTTCGGGGTGGCGGCAGCCGTGACAGCCACCATGAATCCGAACACCAGGCACAACACAAGCCAGGAGGATTTCATCAGTTACCTCCTATCAGGCGCCACCGGACAATGTACACTGCGTGAAATCGATTTCCTGGCCACATTTCTTGCATACGTGCTTTTTGTCAAATTCATCGGAAAAAATTTCGACTTCCTGGGAACAACCAGGACACTTGCAGGTAAACGATTTCAGATTTTTGAACTGTTCATAACCGGGGCAATGCTGGGGTGTTGACATGATATCCTCCTATGCGTGAATACGAATGATGATTGTTGAATGAAAACGATCAATTATCAAACTGATCGCCCCCCGTGATCAAAAATGCCAAAACGGTTCAGCAGTCCGCATTCTGCATACGGACTACTGACAAATGACTGTTCACCTATTTGGTCAGTAATCCGGAAATTTCTTTTCCATAATTCTGGGCCATCTGAATACCGCCGCCCAGTGTGCTGGATTTCAGTCTTAATGCCGCACCGACCATTTTCATTTTGAAAATATGCTTCATGGTATCAAATATCCGGTCCGGCGCCTCACCACTCCATCCAAATGCACCAAATGCGCCGCCGACCTTGCCTTCCAGGGCCGATTTTTCCGCCAGAAACAGAAACGTTTTCATACCCTGCATCATGTCGCCATGATATGTGGCCGATCCAAACACCAGCGCATCATAAGGCTCTATTTCAGAAGCATTTTTCACATCACCGGATTTTTTGAGATCGACCTCGACGCCTGTAAACCGGAGTCCTTCGGCAATCAATTCTGCAATCCGTTCGGTTTCACCGGTCCGGGTCGAATAAACGACCAGAGCTTTGGGCATATCCTGAGCCCTCCTGTGTCAAAAGATTATTTTGCGATGCGTTTGTCGATTCCCTCTGCGGAGCAGTCCGGTGTATAGCAGGTATTATCCAGAAACTCACACTTTTCCTTGCACGAAGGGCATTGATCCGGTGGGGAATCGGCTGTCAGGGTATAACCGCATTTTTGACATTTCCAACTTGGCATAAGTCATTCTCCTTTGAATTTTAGGCCTTCCACAGGCCATGAAGATTGCAGTATTCCCGTGCGGAAACCGATGCAGCCTCGATCATGAATGTCGCCTGCGGCGTATCACCCGGTTTCAGAAACTGCCGATAGACCTTTCCGTCCGCAATCAGCTCAATCCATTCAATGTAATGTTTTTCTTCCATGGGATGCGCTACGCTGCCGACCTTGACCGTATAACCGCCCTGAATTTTATCAATTACCGGCACATGCTTTTCTTTTGCCGCGTCAACGGTATTTTCCTTGAACAGTTTCATCGGCTGACCACAACATACCAGTTCGCCGCCGCCTTCATGAAGTACCTCAACGATATTACCGCAAATATCACATTTATAAACTTCAAGTTTTGCTGTCATAACAATCTCCTTTTTGTTGAAAATGAAATGTGGGTTACTTGGAACGATGGAAATTCGGGCAGGATATGCAAAAAACCCTCTATATTCTCTTTAAGTGGTTTTCCGCAAAAGGTCAAGTGTCATACGCCATTATAAGAGATCATGACGGGTGGCTGTAAAATGGTCAAATCAATAGTTTTCACCCAAAAGCTCGAAATGCGCCTGGGGATGGGCACATGCCGGACACATGGCCGGAGCTTCTTCACCATCATGAAGGTAGCCGCAGTTACGGCATCGCCAGGTGACTTTTTCGCTTCTCTTGAATACGCGACCCGCTTCAATATTGGCCGCCAAATCCCGATACCGTTTTTCGTGCTGTTTTTCAGCAACAGATACTTTCTCAAACACAACGGCAATGGCTTCAAATCCTTCTTCCCGGGCCACTTTGGCAAATCCGGGATAGAGATCCGTATGCTCTTCATGCTCGCCTCCTGCGGATGCCAACAGGTTCTCCAGCGTAGAACCGACGACACCGGCAGGGAAAGTGGCACAGATTTCAACCATGCCCCCTTCCAGAAAGTTGAAAAACCGTTTGGCATGTTCTTTTTCCTGATCAGCGGTCTCGGAAAAGATGTCCGCTATCTGTACAAAGCCATCTTTTTTTGCCTTGCTGGCAAAATAGGTGTAACGGTTTCTCGCCTGGGACTCACCGGCAAACGCTTTGAGCAGATTTTTTTCCGTTTGGGTTCCTTTTAAACTGGCCACAATAATCCTCCCTGTTTGTTGTTCAATGAGTTGAAATCCACCAGCCCTTTTTGATATGGGCCTCTTTTTCCTTTTCTGCAATTTTTTGCAGTTTGTAAGCCGAATCTCTCAGGATGCCATACATGATTCCGCATCCCACATCTTCCCTTTCCGCATCACCTTTATCCGCCAGTTCAAGCATATGTTTGACAAGCTGAAGGGTTCGATCGATATTGGCATTGCATGGTTTCACAGAAATTATTCCTGAAAAATTTGGTTATATGAGAATACATCCGAATGAAATCCGTTGTCCTGTCTCCGTTAGCATATTCAATAATTGTGCCACATTTCAGGACCTATCCATTCCGGATTGAATATCAATCAAATCCGGAATATTACATCATAAGTTGAAATTATTCCATGTCTCAGGGTATTCAATTGCGGTGAGGCAGGGACAGGATCATCACCATGCGCCACGACCCCTGAGAAACATTACCTGCATACTGTCCAGGCGCTGATCCAGAATGTCTTGAATAAGCTTATTGAGACACTTTTGTATCATGATACAAACGGATCACCAATACGTCACCTGATGGTCACAAATATAAGATATTCAGACGTGCGGGGGCAGAGCAGATACCCGTCTCCCGGCAGAAGACGGGCGTGGTAAAGACAGGTGGCGATATGACAAGAATGCATATCGGATTGCGGGCAAAGCGATGGTCAAGTATGTTGATTCGTGAAAAACCTTTGTGATTATTCATGAAAGTACTGCACCTGATAGGTCTGCACGGTCAGGTTCCCTTTACGCCACGCATCCGGTGAAAGGCCGGCTTTTTTGCACAAATGGGATAAAAAGTCACTGGCGTTGGGAAGCTGCTCCCAAACCTGCGGCAAAAATGTGGCCCCGGCTCCTCCTTTTCGCAAAATGACACCATCGACATTCGGCCTCAGTCGCGCCACCAGTTCGGCCGCATCTTTATATTCCAGGGGTTGTGGATCCGTAAGGATGCTGACCTCGATGGACACCCGGTCGAGTTCATCAGGGCTGAGAGGTGAAAATCGAAAATCATGAAACGCGGCATTTTTTACATTGCGAACAACACCGGCTATCAGTGCTTCATCGGCGCTGAGGCTGCCGATACACCCGCGCAGATTTCCGTTCAGGGTCAATGTGACAAAGGTTGCGCGTTTCTGCTGAATTTGTGGGTCCTGCAGGGCGTTTTCCGAATCCGGATCTGCCGGCAGTTTCCGGTCAAATGATTCCGCCAGCGTGCGACGGGCCAGTCTGACCAGCGCCCTGCCCTGATCTGTGCTGAGTGTGACGGCGTTTGAATGATCGTTCATGGCTGCTCCCCAATCGTTTCAAATCAGTCTGATATTGCTTTCAAGATAATGATTTTGGGTGCGTTATCGGTCGGGGATGGCCGAGAAANNCTGCCTTCCCAAAATCATTATCTTAAAAGCTATAGCATGGTCAATGCCTGATATCGGCTTTTTGTTTCACTGCATACAGAACGACGCTTTTCCCCAGGACCGGATTCAGAAGCCGGTCCAGAAACCGGGTGAATGCCGGTTTTTTCATCATGTCCCAGGTCAGAAAGCGATGAATCAGTTGAACAACGCGTGAATCCTCTTTTTCCGGCCCGATAGCACATTTCATCCACCAGTAGGGTGTGTGAAGGCTGTGCGCATGATGGCTGCAAAAAACCGTGAATCCGGCCTGTTGCAGGCGTCTGATCAAACCGGATTTTCGATAGATCCGGATATGGCCACCCGGCGTCTGATGGTACCCGGTTGAAAGAGCCCAGCAGATCCGTTCCGGATAATAGCGCGGTACGCTGACTGCAAGAAATTTTCCGGGTTTCAGTACCCGGTAAACTTCGGCCAGGACCCGGGCATCATTTTCAATATGTTCCAGAACCTCGGAACACACCACCAGATCAAAGCTGTTTTCCGCAACCGGAAGACTGACCGCATCCGCCACGGCCAGTGCCCAGGCACCCCCACCATGCCCCCCCAACTGCTCGTGAAAAATCAAACGCTCCCTGGCTTTTAGTACATCATCCCGGTTCATGTCCAACCCCACAACACAGACATCGGAACAGTCGTAAGCAGCCGCACAGTGCCGACCCGAGCCACAGCCGATATCCAGTACACGGTCCCCGCCTTTCAACCGGAGCCTCGAAAAATCAATGGTATGCATCTATCGCACTCCGATAGACTTCCACGGTTTTCTGGGCCGCTGCTTTCCAGGTGAACGCCTGGCGTACCCGCCGGTATCCGGCCAGTCCCAATTCCGCTGCCTGATCCGGGTTGTTCAGCAGATTGAAAATGGCCCGGCCCAGTGCGCCGGCATCACCCGGAGGGACCAGGACACCCGCATTTCCAACCACTTCCGGAAGTGCCCCGCCCGTGGTGCTGACGACCGGAACGGCACAGGCCATGGCCTCGCCGGCAGGCAGTCCGAACCCTTCATACAGGGAGGGAACAACCGCAACAGACGCTCTGGCATATTCCTGAACAAACGCCGCATGAGTGATTCTGCCGGTAAACGTCACCCGATCGCCGATGCCCAGATCCCGAATCAATGTTTCGATCACGCCATCTTTTTTGGGTGATCCAATCACGATCAGTTGCACGTTCAATTTCCGGGAAATATCCTTTATCGCCAGAAGCAGATGGGCCAGACCCTTGAGCGGCGTATCCGCACTGTTGGTGACAATGATTCGGCCAGGTTCCCGCTGAATTCGGGGTAAGGGGTAAAACCGGTCTGTATCGATGCCATTGGGCGCGACATGAAAACAGGCGGCGTCCATATCAAATTCTTTTTGGATGTCGATCATCGCACATCGGGACACAGTAATGATATGATCAAGACTGCGGGCCACCCGTTTCTGCATCCCGATAAAGGAATACCATCGCATCGTCTTCAGTTTTTTCAAGAAACTGCCTGCAGCCAGAAGATCGATGGAACGGTCCACGGTAATGGGGTGATGAATGGTCGCCACAACCGGAATTTGTCTCTGCATCAGCCAGACGCCATATGACAGGCTTTGATTGTCATGAATGACGTCATATCGGCCATATTGCCCCTGAAGACGCCGCCATGCGCGAATTCCGAAGATAAAGGGTTCCGGAAATCCCATGGTTGACACGCCGACCCATTCCATAAAATTCAACGGATCCCTCAACTCCTGCAACGACGGGGTACGAAACGGATTTTCGGGATTGTACAGATCCAGGGACGGCAGACGAATAAGTGGTATCGACTCATTTAATGGCAGGTCCGGTGGGCCGCTGATGATTTCAACGTGGTGTCCGAGCTGGGTGAGGGCATGGCTCAGATTCTGCACATACACCCCCTGTCCACCGCAGAACGGATTGCTGCGATAACTGAGCAGTCCAATTCTCAGGCGGGTGGGTTGTTTTTCAGTCATTTGAACAAGTTCCTTTATCATGAAAATGCAGCATCCTGTAAGAGTCCAGATGACCATGAAGATGTTTTTCTGCATTGTTGTGTACGCTTTCATTGTCTCCCGACAACGCAGAATAAAGGAAAACGGGTATCATTCACAACAGATATTTCCAAATATGAGTTCGATGGTTGACATGCCCGTGTTTGGGAATTAATTTAACAAATTATGAACGATCCCTGTCTTCGTCCCTATTTTTTTGATGCAGGTATTCGATTTGTTTGCCAACAGTGCGGCAAATGCTGTACCGGCGATCCCGGAATCATTCATGTCACAGTGACAGATATCCAAATGATTTCCGATTATCTGAATGTATCCGTTCCGGATATCATGACCGAATTCATCAGACCCTACCCCAAAGGACTGACCATTGCTGAGACCAAGAATGGAAATTGCCGGTTTTATCAAACCAATGACTGTATCATCTATCCGGTCAGGCCAATCCAGTGCAGAACCTATCCATTCTGGTTGCGTACACTTCGTTCAGAATCTTCATGGAGAAATGCGTGCAGGGAATGTCCGGGCATTGGAAGCGGAACCTTCTACACCAGAGATGAAATTCTGGCAATGGTATCCCTGTCTCTGACATCGGTTGCGGATATATAGTGCCTGAACGGAAACCCTTTCCCTCTATCTCAAAATTCGAAATTCGAAGCGNNGTACCATTGGAACCAAGTGGTGATATCGTTCGTAGTTCAATGTTTCGATAATTTCGGGTGTGAATTGAAGTTCTATTGTCATGAATCAATCATATCATATAACGCGATAAAATATGTCTCCAAAAAGCGCAATTTGTACCAATTTGCAGTATAGCCGATGATGTTCATCCCGGTCATGATGCTTGACCTTGACCATTTCATGGTTAAATTGATCTGAATGCGTCGGGTTCCAGATCAATCCCGTTGACAATTCATTCGAAATCATCTAAAAAATTACAATTTTTCTCGGTTATATTACAGCGGGGCTCTATCCAGAGAAGGCGGAAGCGTATCGATGGTTATCCCAAAACATACGGTCGATCAGATCAGACGTGCCTCAGACATTGTGGACATCATATCCGATGTTGTTCTCCTGAAAAAAACAGGTAAAGATTTCACCGGTCTTTGTCCCTTTCACTCCGAAAAAACACCTTCTTTCACCGTATCCCCGGATAAACAGATTTTTCATTGTTTTGGCTGTGGAGAAGGCGGCGATGTATTCTCTTTTCTAATGAAATACCAGGGGGTTCCATTTGTTGAAGCGGTTCAGTCTCTTGCCCGTCGCCATGGTATTGCGATTCGGGAATCCGCAACCGGAAAAATCATCAACCAGGCGGCCAATCCAAAAGATATTCTGTTTGAAATCAACCGCATTGCCGCTGATTTTTACCATGACATCCTCCTGAATCATGACGCCGGGAAACCGGCATTGCAGTATCTGACCAACCGGGGACTGCCGGTTGATATAATCAAGTCATTTTTGCTGGGATTTGCACCGGACAATTGGGACAGTCTGACAGGATTGCTTCGCCGTCATCGAATCGATCCGGCCATGGGTGAAAAATCCGGGCTGATCGTTCCCAGAAAAACGGCAAAGGGGTATTTTGACCGGTTTCGAAACCGGGTCATGTTTCCGATTTACGATGCACAATCCCGGGTCATCGGCCTGGGCGGGCGGGTTATGGACGATTCCAAACCCAAGTACATGAATTCACCCGAAACCCCGATCTATCAGAAAAGCCGAAGTCTGTATGGCCTCCATCGGGCCAGGACCCCGTGCAGACAAACCGGATCCGTGTTTATCACAGAAGGCTATATGGACCTTTTGTCCATGCACGCCCATGGACTGTGCAATACCATTGCCACACTCGGCACCGCCATGACCGGCGAGCATATTCGCATTCTGAAGGGATTGGCCTCCCGCATGATCCTGGTTTATGATTCGGATCAGGCGGGAATTCAGGCGGCGGCCCGCTGTGTCGATCTGTTCAAAACGGAAAAACGGTATGATGACATTCGAATACTGGTTTTGCCCCAGGGACATGATCCGGACACCTATCTGAATGAATTTGGGCCGGATGCATTCCATAAGGCCGCCGCCGGAGCAATGAGTGTTTTTTCATTTCTGATTGATATGGCGGTTAAAAAACATGGCCTGACCCCGAATGGCCGGGTTGACATCATCGATGACCTGGAACGGCCACTGGCTTCCCTGGAATCGGTGGACGGCATGATGCGACTGGCCGCCATCCGGGAATTGTCCGAAAAAACCGGCATACCCGAAGCGGCCATTCAGGAGCGTATCAGACGATCATCGGGCGCCATTCGGCATACCGGAAAACCGCAACCGCTTGTGACAAAGCCGGTCAGCCGAATGGACCGTCAGGCCGTAATGATGATGATGCAGGTTCCCGAAATTGTTTTAGAAATCCATGAAAAATGCATTATCGACTGTTTTGATGACCCGATACTGAAACGTATCGGTGACAGGATTGTCGGATTATGCCGGAATTGTCACGGCATTACGGCATCAGAGCTGTCTTCCACCCTGATGGAGAATCTGGATGATCCAGTAGAACGCAGACTGGTGGGCGAATTGTCGATTATTCATCAGGAATGGACCGATGACGCCTGTCAGAAACTGATCTTTCAGTATGAAAAAAAACGTAAACATGATCTGAACGCCATGTGGATTCGAAAAATAAAATCAGCAGAAGCGGATCAGGATGATCAGACACTTTGTCAATTATTGAAAGACGCCCAATCCGCTTTGATATCCTCAGGAGGCGAATAACCATGAGCAAGCCAACCGTTGTCAGACGGAAACCGGAAAGAAAAATACCCTCAAAATCACTGAAAGAGCTGTTTCAAAAAAGCAAGGAAAAAGGCTCTGTGACGTTTGATGATATCAACCGTGCATTACCGGATGACATTATCGCACATGATCAACTGGATGAGACATTGATGATGTTTGAAAATCTGGATATTGAAATACTGGATGAAAAACCGGTCCGCTCCGGTGGAGATGACGCAAAGGACAGCCTGAAACGACTGAGGAAGGAAACTGTTCTGACCGATTTTGGAACCGTTACCGATCCGGTCAAAATGTATCTTCGGGAAATGGGCCTGGTGACACTGCTCAGCCGGGAAGGTGAAGTTGAAATTGCCAAAAAGATTGAAGAAGGCGAACAGGAGGTACTGAAAGCACTTATCCACACCACCACCGGCGTGGAATGTATTTTGAATCTGGGGGGGCATATCGAATCCGGATCACTCCGGCCCAAATATGTGCTGAAAGATATCGATGAAGGCGATACCTATGTGGATGAAGTCGTTCAGACGGAAAAATTTCTCAACACCATTCGCATGATCCGCGCCATCAATGATGAGAACAAAGCCTTTCGCGACCAGATGCTCGTGGATACACTGGATTCAAATGAACAGCATGCCCTGAAAAGACGGATTTCACGCAGGAACTTCAAAATTTTTGATCTGTTGAAGGACTGGCGACTCGAAGGCAGTGTCATTGATAAAATTGAAAAAATGATTCGCAGCCAGATCGACTGGTTCGAATCCATGAAAAAGACTATGATCCTGTGCGCCGGATGTCTGAAAACGACCGAGTCGGATCTGGTGGCATGCCTCGATCATCCCGACAGATTTGAAAAACTGATTGCAGGCCACAGTGAATTGAGCCCGGAGGAAGCCCGGATATTGTTCCATCAATTGTCAGCGGTTCAGGAGCAGATTCGGGGCCGCGAAACGTTTGTCAGATCCACTTCGGCACTGTTGAAACGCATCATTGCCGAAGTGGATGAGGGACGGTTCAAGGCAAAAATGGCAAAAAGCGAGCTGACCAAAGCCAATCTGCGGCTTGTGGTCAGTATTGCAAAAAAATATACCAACCGCGGGCTTCAGTTCCTGGATCTGATTCAGGAAGGCAACATCGGACTGATGAAGGCCGTTGACAAATTTGAATACCGCAGAGGGTACAAATTCAGTACATACGCAACCTGGTGGATCCGTCAGGCCATTACCCGGGCCATTGCCGATCAGGCCAGAACCATTCGAATTCCGGTTCATATGATCGAAACGATCAACAAGCTGATTCGCACATCGCGCTATCTGGTTCAGGAACTGGGACGCGAACCCCGGCCCGAGGAAATTGCAGATAAAATGGAGATCCCTCTGGACAAGGTTCGCAAGGTCCTGAAAATCGCCCGCGAACCGATTTCTCTCGAAACACCGATCGGAGAGGAGGAAGACAGCCATCTGGGCGATTTTATCGAGGACAAAAAATTCATGTTGCCATCGGACGCGGCTGTCAGCCTCAACCTGGCGGAGCAGACCCGACGGGTTTTGGCAACGCTGACTCCCCGGGAGGAAAAGGTTCTGAGAATGCGGTTTGGAATTGGTGAAAAAGCAGATCATACCCTGGAAGAAGTGGGGCAGGATTTTGCCGTGACCCGTGAAAGAATCCGGCAGATTGAAGCCAAGGCATTGAGAAAACTGAGACATCCCACCCGAAGCAAAAAACTGAAAAGTTTCATTGAGTCCTAATGCTTGACAAACGAACGGATAGCGGATAAAAAGTAATAGTTCAACGGGCCCATAGCTCAGATGGAAGAGCCACCGGCTCATAACCGGTCGGTCCCTGGTTCGAACCCAGGTGGGCCCATATTTCTCGACATTATTATCAAGGCGTTGGAACCGGTTGCGTTCCACGCCTTCTTTTATTGTGATATAGCTTTCAAGATAATGATTNNTTTTGGGAAGGCAGCAGGGAGGGGATAGGCCTTTTTTTTCTCGGCCATTCCCGACCGATAACGCACCCAAAATCTTTATCTTGAAAGCTATACTTCTGGATATTGGCTCTATGGCAACAGTAGCGGATATCATTCGAATCATGGAAAAGCTGGCGCACCCATCCCTGGCCGAGTCCTGGGATTCGGTGGGGCTTCAAGTCGGGAGCCGGGATTGGCCGGTTGAAACGGTCTGGGTGGCGCTGGATCCCCTCCCGGAGGTTGTTAAAAAAGCCTGCCAACAGCAGGTTGACATGCTGATCACCCATCACCCACTCCTCTTCAGACCACTTTCCGCTATTGATTTCAATACCCCAGTTGGCGCCATTCTGCAACTTGCCACACAATCCGGACTGACCATCTTTGCCGCGCATACCAATCTCGACAAAGCCCATATGGGCACCAACCACTGTCTCGCAGACCGGATCGGGCTGACGGATCGTTCTGTATTGACAGATCCATCGATGGCCGAATTCCGGAAGCTGGTGATATATGCGCCCGCATCTCACGAACAACAGGTGCTGAACGCCCTGTTTGAAACCCGGGCAGGCATCATTGGCGAATATACATGCTGCAGCTTCAGAAATCCGGGGGTTGGAACATTTCTTCCATCGGAACATGCCCGTCCGTTTATTGGTGAGCAGGGCCATATCAGCCATGTGGATGAGGTACGCATCGAAACCCGCATTCACGCCTGTCATCTTGCGGATGTTCTCGCCCATGTCCGCAAAAACCATCCCTATGAAAACATGGCCTATGATGTCTATGCCCTTCCTTCGGAGCCCGATGGCCAGGGCATGGGCCGGGTCGGAAATTTGAAATCGCCGGTCAGCCTGAAGGAATTGACCGGATCGCTGAAAAAAATACTGAATGTCCAGTCAATCCGATTTGCAGGCGATCCCGATCGAATCATTCGAACAGCAGCCGTTTGTACGGGAAGCGGATCCAGCCTGATGAAAGCGTTTATCGCTTCCGGTGCAGATGTGTATATCAGTGGTGATCTGCATTACCATGATGCCCGAACCGTGGAAGAGATGGGAAAAGGATTGATTGATATCGGACATTTTGCATCCGAGCATCTGATTGTGACAGTTCTGGCGGATCATATTCGGGCCAGCCTGGACCAATCCGGAATTCGTGCTCGCGTTGAAGCCTGTCAGTTTGAAACCGATCCTTTTGTATGGATGTAAAAAATGGATGGTCTATAGAATATCAGAATATTTTTTGGTAAAGGTCATGCAGAGAGTGGCATATGATGGCGTAAAAGCTGTTTGCCATGCCGGATTCGCAAATCTTTCTGAAATTCTGTGCAATAATTAACCTTTTTGGCTTGATGACCGGATAATCAACGGTTTTGTTATTGCTTTGATGGTCGTCTGAAACCGAACGTCGGGAACGTTCGATAATGGATTGTGAATATGAAAGAGCAGATTAAAACCCTGGTGGCCCTCCAGAAAATTGAAGCCGAGAGAACTCAGATTCAAACGCATCTTCAAGGCATTTCCATGCATCTTGAGGAACTGAACAAACAGATCAGTGAAAAGCAGAGTCTGATCGAATGCGAAAACGATGCCATTGCAGAAAAACGAAAAACCTGCGGATCTCTGGAACAGGACCTCAAAAACAATCAGGCGCTGATACTGAGAAGTCAGGAAAGACTGAAATCCGTCAAAACCAACCGGGAATATCAGGCGCTGCTGAAGGAAATTGAAGAGCTGAAAAACCTGAATACCAAATTCGAAGATGATATGTTGGCACTGCTGAATGAAATTGAAACCGGGGAAACCCTGATTTCCACGGCTGCCGAAGACATGCAAAACCTGTCCCAGACGCTTGAAACAGAAAAGAAAAGTGTTCAGAAAGAGACAGATTCTCATGAAAGCCGCCTGCGGAAACTGGATGGCGAGCGGGATCGGTTTTCAATGCAGGCCGATCCATCATTGCTGAAATTGTTCAATCGGGTAAGATCGGTGCATAACCGGGGCAATGCCGTGGTTCCGGCGGTTGATTCAATCTGCAACGGCTGCAATGTCAATATCCCGCCCCAGATGTACAATGAATTGCAACGGTGCCAAAGTGTCAAGCTTTGCCCCAATTGCCAGCGCATTATTTACTGGCTGCCGTCCTGATTTCAGGCCAAAGTAGAACAAACGATCGCCGGGAACATCTGTTTCCGGAGGAAAGTCCGAACACCACAGGGCAGGGTGCTCCATAACGTGGAGTCGTGGCGACGCGAAGGAAAGTGCAACAGAAAATATACCGCCGGAAAACACCATGATTTTCCGCATCGTGACATGTGTCACCTTGTGGGCATCGGGTTCATCCGGTAAGGGTGAAATGGTGCGGTAAGAGCGCACCAGTTCTTCGGGTGACCGGAGAAGCTTGGTAAACCCCACCCGGTGCAAGACCAAATAGGGGAGTGTTTGAGGGCTGCCCGCCCGAGCTCCCGGGTCGGTCGCTTGAGGCGTCGGGCAACCGGCGTCCTTAGATGAATGATCGTTGATCTGAATCGGGTAACCGGCTCAGATAACAGAATTCGGCTTATGTGCTGCTTTGGCCTGTTTTTTTCTGCAATCAGAGATCAGAGGCGGATTACCATTCCGGCATCTGATTTCCGATCTCTGATTTCTCTTTTTTCCAACAGGGATGAATCATATGCTTCTGATTGAAGAACTTGGCGTTGAAGTCGGGGGAAAACCCATTCTGAAAAATGTCAATATGCACATTCCGGAAGGGGAAACCCATGTTCTGTTTGGTCCGAATGGTTCCGGGAAAACCAGCCTGATGATGACGCTGATGGGTTTTTCGGGCTACCAGGTCACACACGGTAAAATCACATTCAAGGGAGAGGATATCACCCATCTCCCGATTCATGAACGGGCGCGAATGGGTATCGGCATATCGTTTCAGCGCCCTCCCACCATTCATGGTCTCAAAACCCGGGATATGGTCCGAATGTGTTCGGGAGACCGGCCTGTCGATATCGAAGCCATGGCGGCACAGGTCAATTTCAGTCAGTTTCTCGACCGGGATGTCAATCATAATTTTTCCGGGGGCGAAATCAAGCGGTCCGAGTTGCTTCAACTCATGGCCCAGTCACCCGATCTGGTTCTTCTGGATGAACCGGAGTCCGGCGTGGATCTGGAAAGTATCGTGATGCTGGGGGATACAATCAATACGCTGCTGAAACGCGGAATCAAGCGCCCGGTTCTTCGCCCGCACCGGGAAATTTTTCAGGACCGGTCCAAATCCGCACTGGTGATCACCCACACCGGCCACATTCTGGATTATATCACCTCGGACAAGGGACAGGTTTTGTATAACGGCGTTATGTGCTGTTCACGGAATGCCAGAGAGATTCTGAAATGGATTCGGGAATACGGTTATGAGGAGTGTGTGAGATGCACCCTGTAGACAATACACATGTGACCCGGTTGAATGGCTATGAAAGTGACGCCAGACAACATGACTATGTCGATGATCTGTCCCGGATCGATGCGTCCGATGCAGATCAGTTTTTAAATGTTGGCGTTGATACCCACGAAACAATTCGGGCCGGGTCATTTATTCAAAAGGATCGATCGGTCATTCACTGCAAAACCTGCCAGCCCGGTGTCGAGATCATGGGAATCAGCCAGGCATCTCAAACACATGACTGGCTGAAAAACTATATATGGAAAAATATCGAACCGGACAAGGATGAATTCACCATGCGGGTGCAGGAAATGCCGCATGAGGGTTATTTCATCCGATCCCTTCCCGGCGCCAAAGTCAGTCAGCCGGTTCAGGCATGCCTGTATATCGCCAAAGAGAATTTTTCCCAGCATGTTCACAACATCGTCATTGTTGAAGAGGATTCCGAACTTCATATCATCACCGGATGCGCCACGGCGCCGCATCTTGTTTCCGGTCTTCATGTCGGTGTTTCCGAATTCTATGTCAAAAAAGGCGGCAAGCTCATTTTCACCATGATTCATGACTGGGGCGAGAAGGTGAATGTTCGGCCCCGTACCGTTACCCGCGTGGCGGAAGGCGGCGTGATTGTTTCCAATTATATTTCGTTAAAACCCGTCGGATCCCTGCAGATGTATCCCACAACCTATCTGGAAGGAAGAGGTGCCGTTGGGCGCTATAACAGCATTCTGGTAGCCGCCGCCGGAACCCATATGGATGTGGGATCACGAATCATTCTGGAGGCTCCGGAAACCCGCGCCGAAATCATATCACGGGCCATCACGACCGGCGGCACCATCATCGCCAGAGGTGATCTGGTCGGAAAAGTCGCCGGAATAAAGGCGCATCTGGAGTGCAAGGGGCTTATTCTGAATAATGGCCTGATGCAGGCGATTCCCGAGCTTAGCGGATATGTGCCGGGTGTCGAGATGTCGCATGAAGCGGCCGTCGGAAAGATTGACAAACGGGAGATCGAATACCTGATGGCCAGGGGACTGGATGAGGAATCCGCCGTGTCAACCATTGTCAGGGGATTTCTGAATGTGGATATCGAGGGCCTTCCTCCGACGCTGAAACAGCGGCTGGATCAGGCCATTGCCGAAACCCAGAAAGACATGATGTAATTCCAGGCATGAAAAAGCATTTCCCATGACCAATGACAACCATACATTTGCTGAAAAAGCCCGTTTTTTCTCTGCGGATCTTCTGAAATGCTGCCTCTACATCATCAGCTATTCGGCAGATTCCAGGATATTCACCAAACGGTTTTATTCCAAGCTGATTTCAACCACCCGGCTACTGGAAGACTTTCTGGATTTTCATGGGGCCAAAAACAACAAAAGCTGGTATTTTTATCGGGAACTGACCGCGACCATTGTTCATCTGTGCAACGGGAGCTATTCCCAGAAACACATCAGCAACCGTCTTTTTTTCTACGGTCTCCCCAATACTGCCGAATTTGAAAAGCAGGGCAATATGACCCTGAGCTTTCTCAATCACTCCCTGATTCAGTTGGCTCCGGCAATTCTGGATGAGGCAACCCGCCTGGATATTCCTGTGCCGGAAACCGGCTTTGCCTACACGGATTTCCCCAATATCACCACCTCCCAGATGCTGGCCTATGATATTGATGATGAGGATAAAACACAGCAAAAAGAAAATGTCGTCAAGAATGCCAGTGAATTTTTGAGTATCGCTGCCGATTTCGATCAGATCGGCTTTTTCGAGCCGTATGACATCTCCGAAATTTTGATGCTGATCCCCAAAAAAATCAATGAAGTGGAAATCCGGCGATTTGAAATGCTGGTTCATAACCTCCAGTCTTCATTTGACACGTATGTCATTCATGGCGGATATCTGTTTGGAAACCGGAAACTGAAAGAGTTGAGGGGGTTTTTTTCCGTCGTATTTCATCTGCTGCAGATGGCGGGCAGGCTCCTGCATCTCTATGAACGCCACCTGCACGATGCGGGATACAAAGATACCTACAAAAGGGCTCAGGAACGCCTTGCCGATCTGGTGGATACCCACTTGCTTCTGGACCGGATTGTGAATTATGGTATTTTTTATGCCTGTCATTTCCTGACTGCCGGGAAAAAACTGGCGCAGGAAATCCTGAATGAAAATATTGAGCGTTCACATGTTCGGGTCGGCATTCCGGTCTCTTTGGGGTTTCACACCCGGCCCAGTCTTCTGGTTGCAAAAATTGTTCAACATTATGGCGGCCATGTCGATCTTCTGGTGGGGTCGGACCGCTTTGATGCCAGCAGCGTCCTGGATATTCAATGGGCCGGGGGCAAAATTCACAAGGAAAATATTTCCGAAGTGATTTTTGAAGGCGATATTCGGGCGCTGAAGGATATCGAAATACTGGCCGGCTGCAATTATGGCGAGGACATGATGGGCAAAGGGGTGCCACTGCCCAGAGAGATCGGTTATCTGAAATAGCATCAGGAGGCCGCCAGCCGTGATAACGACGGCAATCATTGTGGCAGCCGGCAGGGGGATTCGTATGGGAGAAACCATTCCCAAACAATACCTGATGCTGGCTGGCCATCCGATCATCTGCCACACGCTGACGGCCTTCAATGCCTGCGATGCCATTGATCGAATGGTTTGGGTCGTTCCGGAAGCGGACCTGGATTTCTGCAGACAGAACATACTCCCGCAGGCCACTGTCACCAAGCCCGTTCACCTGGTGCCGGGTGGAAAGGAGCGTCAGGAATCGGTGTATCAGGGACTCCTGACGCTGGGTCCCGAATCTGACAACCTGGTGGTCATTCATGATGGCGTCAGGCCCCTGATTCGATCCGATCAGATTACCGCCTGCATCCGGGTCGCCCAAAAAAAACACGCATGCATTGTTGGATTACCGGCAACCGATACCCTGAAACAGGTTTCAGATTCCGGTTCCATTCTTTCCACGCTGGACCGGAAACACATATGGATGGCCCAGACGCCCCAGGTCTTTCGACACGCACTGATCCGCAGCGCCCATGAATCGGCGATTGACAAACAGATCACCATGACCGATGACGCCGCGCTGATCGAACCAATGGACATTCCGGTGTATTTCATTCAGGGGACCCCCTATAACATCAAAATCACGACAAAAGCCGATTTGCAGTTGGCTGAAGCCATTTTGACCTGTCGAATTGTTCGATCCCTATTCTATACTTGATGGAGGACTGATTAATATGGAAACCGGCAACACCCAACCCCAGGCGCCAAATGAAGCCCAGATGATTCGTCAACTGAAAGCATCATTTGAAAAAATGGCCTACCCCATCGATCTGCTGCTGTTTACCCAAAAGGGACAGGAAGATGTGTTTGTGAATGCCACACGCCAGGTTGTACGGGCTTTTCGGGAAATCACATCCAGAATCACCTTTAAAGAATACAGCCTGGGACATGAAATTGCCCTGAAATGGGCGGTAACGGACGCCCCCACGCTGCTGATTTCTCCGGAACATGTTTCGATTCGCTGGATGGGCGCCCCCATGGGAGAGGAAGCCAAAACGTTTTTGCAGCTTCTTTTTCTGGCGGGAAACCGGGACAGTCAAATGAGCGATCAGTCCAGAAAAGTCATTGGAAAAATTGATTCTTCCCGACACATCAAGGTCTTTGTCAGTCCCTCCTGCCCCTATTGTCCCCAGCAGGCAGTCAATGCCATCCGCGCCGCCATTGAAAATCCGCGGTTTGTTTCCGTGGAGCTGATTGATATTCAATGCAAACCCGACATCGCCCAACAGTATGATGCCTACAGCGTACCCCAGACCTATGCCAATGACATTCTGATCGGTCAGGGCGCCCAGAGTGAAGAGGTATTTGCCCAGTCGCTTTTGATGCTGGAACCCCAGACCATCTTTATTCCGGATGTGGATGCCGAGCTGGTGGAAACCGATCTGCTGATCGTGGGCGGTGGTCCGGCCGGCCTGACTGCCGGCATTTATGCGGTGCGCAGCGGTCTGAAAACCGCACTGATTGAACAAAATGCACTTGGCGGCCAGGTTGCAGCCACACCCGTTGTTGAAAACTACCCCGGATTTACCCATATCGGTGGTAAAACCCTGGTGGATATCATGGTCACCCATGCCCTGGAGTATGTTCAGATTTTTCAGGGTGAAACGGTTATGGATATTGTTCCGGCCACGGTTTTTGATGTGACGACCAGCCGGCGGAAATTCAAGGCCAAAACCATTCTGCTTGCAACCGGCGCCAATCACAAACATTTGGGTGTCCCCGGCGAGTCCCGTTTGTCCGGAAGAGGTGTCAGCTATTGCAGCACCTGCGATGGCCCCCTGTTCAAGGGCAAAAAAGTAGTCATGGTCGGGGGGGGCAACGCTGCGGTAACCGAAGCACTCTATCTGCACCATGTAGGGGTTCAGGTGACCCTGGCGCACCGTCGGAATAGTTTGAGAGCCCAGGAATTTCTGATTCGACAACTTGAATCGGCCGGCATTCCCATTTTATGGAATACGGAAATCCGGGAAATTCTGGGCGCGGCCCGTGTGGAATCGGTCAGCATCCTCAACAATCAGACCGGCGAGACAGGCCTGTTTCCGACAGACGGGGTTTTCCTGTCAATCGGGTATGAACCCGCCATTGAACTGGCAAAAAAACTGGGACTGGCTCTGACGCCCGACGGCTACATTCAAAAGGATGAACGGCATCGAACCAGCATTCCCGGCATCTATTCGGCAGGTGACGTGGAGGGCGGCTACAAGCAGATTGTGACTGCCGCAGGACAGGGCGCAGAGGCTGCCATGAGTATCTTTGAAGACATCATCAACCCCTACTGGCACCAAAACGCATCATGAATGGTCGTGACGGACAAAAGCCCCTGACATGCCATTATTCAACCTGATATCCGACTTCTCTCCCCAGGGAGATCAGCCGGCAGCCATTGACCGCATGACGGAACTGCTTCTTTCCGGAAACCGGCACAATGTGCTGCTGGGCGTCACCGGTTCCGGCAAAACATTTACGATGGCGCATATCATATCCCGGCTCGAACGTCCCGGTCTGGTGATCGCGCCCAATAAAACCCTCGCAGCCCAGTTGTATTCCGAATTCAAGTCGCTTTTTCCGGAAAATGCAGTTGAGTATTTTGTCAGTTACTATGATTATTATCAGCCCGAAGCCTACATTCCCACCAGTGACACCTATATTCAAAAAGATTCATCCATCAATGAACTGATCGACAAGCTTCGGCACAGTGCCACCATGTCGGTTCTCACACGCCGGGATGTGATTGTGGTGGCCAGTGTGTCCTGTATCTATGGACTTGGCGCCCCCGAAGACTATCTGGCCATGCGGGTCGAACTGTCCGTCGGTGCAGAAATGGACCGGGAAACACTGCTTCGCAGCCTGGTTGCCATTCAGTATGAGCGGAATGACATGGATTTTCACCGGGGGGTGTTTCGGGTACGGGGGGATCGGGTTGAAATCTTTCCGGCGTACGAAGAGGACAAGGCCATCCGGGTGGATTTTTTTGGGGATGAAATCGAAACCATTTCAGAAATCGATCCGCTGCGGGGGATTGTTTCCAACCGGCTTCAGCATACCGCCATCTTTCCCGCCAGTCATTATGTCACCCAGAAAACCACGCTCAAACGGGCTATCGACAGCATCATGCTGGAGTTGAAGGATCGCATCGATTTTTTCCGGAATGAAAACCAGCTCATTGAAGCCCAGCGAATTGAAGAAAGAACCCATTTTGATGTGGAAATGATGATGGAGCTGGGCTACTGCAACGGCATCGAAAACTATTCCCGCCATTTGACCGGAAGATCCCCTGGCGCCCCGCCGCCAACCCTGCTCGACTATTTTCCGGATGATTTTATCACATTTTTTGATGAAAGCCATATTTCCCTTCCCCAGATTCGGGGCATGTACCGGGGAGACCGATCCAGAAAAGATACCCTGGTGAAATATGGATTCCGGCTTCCATCTGCCCTTGACAATCGCCCCCTGACCTGGGAAGAATCCCAATCCCGGTTTCATCAGGCCGTATATGTATCGGCAACACCTGCGGATGAAGAACTCGAAAAATCAAAAAATGCCATCGTCGAGCTGATCGTCCGACCTACCGGTCTTATTGATCCGGAAATCGAGGTTCGACCAGCCATTCACCAGGTCGATGACCTTCTGGAGGAAATTCATCTCCGCATTGCACAGAATGAACGCGTTCTGGTCACCACACTGACCAAGCGGATGGCTGAAGACCTGACGGAATACTACTCGGATTTGAACATCCGGGTTCAGTATCTCCATTCGGATATCAGTACGGTTGAACGGATGGAAATTATACGGGATCTCAGAATGGGAAAATTCGATGTCCTGGTTGGCATCAACCTGCTGAGGGAAGGCCTGGATATTCCGGAGGTGTCTTTGGTGGCGATTCTGGATGCCGACAAGGAGGGGTTTTTGAGATCCACCCGTTCACTGGTTCAGACCTGTGGCCGGGCGGCGCGAAACGTTCGTGGAAAAGTCATCATGTATGCGGACCGCGTGACGGATTCCATGGGACGGGCCATCGGGGAAACCTCCCGGCGGCGGGAAATTCAACTGGCCTACAACCTGAGTCATGGCATCACCCCGGAAACCATCACCAAACAGATCACACGACTGTTTACCGAAAACCGCAAGCCCGACAAAAAAGGAAAAACACTGTCTTTATCCGAATCGATTGCCTCATACCGGAGCCTGGGTGACGTTGAAAAATCAATTGTTGAACTCGAATCCCTGATGGAAAAAGCGGCCCGGGACCTGGAATTTGAAAAAGCCATCGATTATCGGGACCGGATTCGAACGCTGCGGAATCAGGCGGTTTTTGACGGATTGATTCAGGGCGGATAAACGCCGTTATGATAGATATAATCAAAATAATACCGGTAGTATTCCTCCTGATCCAGGGAAACGGAAAGATCGGCATCAACACCATTTTGAGCCATTACCGTTTTCATCCATCTATCCCGTGAATAATCATACAGGACCCGCTTCAGAATTCGGGGATCGTTCATCATCAACTCGGGGTGAATGCGCAAAAAGTCATCAACGGCGTCCATGATGGCGCGTATATTTCGAATGTACGCCGTATCATCCTGAACCTCTTCCTGGTATGCCTGACTGATTTTTTGAATCAGGTTCTTGAAGCTACCCTCTATGGCATCGATGCAGTTCATTTTTCCTGACCCCTAAGATCCCACCGTTTCCCGGTATCCGCATCCTTCGGTAAGACATGAAAGAAATGTACCTCTCGATTTGGTTGTTTTTTCAACCAGAAAAGGGGCCCCACACTGGGGGCAGATATTTGGAACCGGCCTGTCCCAGATGGCATAATCACAGTCCGGGTAACGGCTGCACCCATAAAACACTTTTCCCCGTTTTGAGCTGCGCTGAACCAGTATGCCGTTGCACCCGGGTTTGGGGCAGTTAACCCCGGTCTCCTTGCCGCCGGCGTTGTTTTCATTCAGGGAACGGGTATTTTTGCAGGCAGGATACCCGCTGCAGGCCAGAAATGGTCCGAATTTACCCTGACGGATCACCATGGGGGCGCCACATTTTTCACAGACCTGATCCACTGTTTCTGCCGACGGCCGTTCTTCCATTTGAATGCTGCCCGTTTCAGACCGTGTGTAGTTGCAGGAATACCGGCAATCCGGATACCCGCTGCAGGCCAGAAAATGACCATTTTTACCCATTTTGATATGGAGTTTTCGGGTTTTGCATTCCGGGCAATCAATATCGGTCGGTGTTCCCAACCGCTTCATGCTGATCATGTGCTCATCCGCATGGGTCAGATCATGCTTGAACTGTTCATAAAACCGGGCCAGAATTTCATGGGACTCAAGCTCGGACAGTTCGATCCGATCGAGGTCTGTCTCCATTTTGGCGGTAAAATCCACATCAAATACATCCGGAAAGCTGGCAACAATCAGATCGTTCACAATAAAGCCCAGCTCACTGGGAACAAAATACCCTTTGATCAGCTCGACATAGTTTTTGCTGCGAATCGTGGTCAAAATACTGGCATAGGTACTGGGTCTGCCGATGCCGTTTTCCTCCAGTTCCTTGACCAGTGAGGCTTCTGAAAACCGGGGAGGCGGCTGAGTGAAATGCTGTTTGGGTTCCAGTTGCTGCAGTTTGAGAATTTCGCCCGAACGAATCGGAGGCAGTTTCTCCTGACCGTCCTTGGATTTATCTGCCATCTCATCATCCACAGAGACATACAGCGCCATAAAACCGGGGAATTTGACCGTGGAACCGCTGGCCGTAAACAGATAGGACCGGGCCAGGATGGACAGTGTCAGGGTATCGATGATGGCATCCGCCATCTGGGACGCCACAAACCGCTTCCAGATCAGGGAATAAAGGGCCAATTGATCTTTTGACAAATAGGGCGCCATCATTTCCGGGGTATTGGAAACGGATGTGGGTCGAATGGCCTCGTGGGCATCCTGCACCTTGTTTTTGTTGGCATAAAAACGGGGCTTTCCAACCGTATGATTCTCTCCGAACTGGCCCCGAATCCAGTCGATGGCTTCCTGGGCCGCCTCGACACCAATCCGGGTCGAATCCGTTCGCATATACGTGATCAAACCGACCTGCTGCCCGCCGCCGAGCTCGATGCCTTCATACAGTTCCTGAGCCACACTCATGGTTTTTTTTGCCGTAAATTTCAGCTTGCGGATGGCTTCCTGCTGGAGTTTGCTGGTGATAAACGGCGGCAGGGGTTTTCTTCGGGTGGTTTTGGTCTGCACATCATCCAGTACAAAACTGGCGCCATTCAATTCTGCAATGATGGTCTGAACAGTTTCCTCATTGGGTATGACCAGTTTTTTACCATCTTTTTTAACCAGTTTGGCCTTGAAAACAGGCGGAAGGCTGCCTTCGAGCAAGGCTGTCAGACTCCAGTATTCCTCGGGTCTGAACTGTTGAATCGCCCGCTCCCGTTCACAGACCATCCGCACCGCAACCGATTGCACCCGTCCGGCGCTCAGCCCGCTTTTGACCTTTTTCCAGAGAATCGGAGAAATCTGATACCCGACCAACCGGTCCAGAATTCGGCGTGTCTGTTGCGCCTCGTATTTGTTGCGGTCCAGTTCCCCGGGATGGGAAATGGATTCCAGAATGGCTTTCCGGGTCAGTTCATGAAACAGGATTCGATGGAAATTGCGGCCTTTTTTTTTCAGAATTTCAGCCGTGTGCCAGGCAATGGCCTCTCCCTCACGATCCGGGTCCGGCGCCAGAAAAATATCCTCAGCCCCTTCGGCCGCTTTTTTCAATGCCGAAATGACCTTCTGCTTGCCGGGTATGGTCGTATAATTGGGTTTGAAGCCATTTTCAACATCCACACCCATTTCATTTTCCGGCAAATCCCGAATATGTCCGACAGTCGCAACCACATTGTAGTCGCCTCCCAGATAATTTCTTATGGTTTTGACTTTGGTGGGTGATTCTACAATAACAAGGGAGCGGCTCACAGCATGTTCCTCACGAACGTTCAGGAAGTGAATAATAATTTCCGGCAGATTGATGAATCAGCCCTTTCAGCTCGAGCTGAATCAACAGGCTGGAAAGCTTTCCCGTCCTTAGGGACAGTTTTCGAACCAGATCATCGACATGAATCGGATAAGGGGAAAGTTCAGCCATGACAGACTGTTCATCCGGTGTCAACAGAACAGGCTGTCTGCAAATTTTTACATCGCCAGTCGGTTTTGGGATGACATCCACAGGTCGGGTCAGGAAAGGAGAAAGCTCATCGATGATATCCTGGGCATGCTCAACCAGCCTGGCGCCGGATTTAATCAGGGTATGCGTGCCAGTGCTCTTGAAAGAATGAATATTTCCCGGTACGGCAAAAACCTCACGTCCCTGTTCCAGCGCCATTCTGGCGGTAATGAGGGAACCACTGTTTTTGGAGGCTTCCACAACAACGGTTCCCAGGGTCAGCCCACTGATGATGCGGTTTCGCTGGGGAAACTGATGCGCATCCGGGCCGGTCATCAGCGGCAGTTCGGAAACAACGGCGCCGGTTTCTGCGATTCTGTGGTAAAGCGCCGTATTTTCAGCCGGATAAATCCGCTGGAGACCACTTCCCAAAACTGCAATGGTTCTGCCTTTTGCCCGAAGCGCGCCTTCATGGGCTGCGGTATCGATACCTCTGGCCATACCGCTGATCACCGTCATGCCGCGCAGAGACAGATCCGAACACAGCCTGCGAGTTGTTGTCAAGCCATATTCCGTGGCATTCCGGGAACCCACGACTGCAATGGATGGATAGCTGTTTTTCAGACTGCCCAGAACATAAAGACAGGGGGGCGGATCCGGAATCTCTTTTAGAAGGGCCGGATAATCCGGATCTGCCAGGGTAATCAGCCCTATTTTATTTTTATAAACGAGTTCCAGATCTTTTTGAGCGACATCCGGAAGTTTCTGCTTTCGAATGGCCTGAATCAGTCGGGGGGTGATGCCCTCTACCGACAGGAGACTGCCATCAGACGCCTGAAAAACCTGATCCGGGGTTCGGAACCGGTCTATCAGGCGTTTAAAGAGGAGATTGCCGACTCCGGGAACATGTTTCAGGATAAACCAGGGGAAATAGCGTTCCATCTCCTATTTCTTTTTTGAAAAATCCTGAAATACCAACAGAATCGGGCTGGCCACAAAAATGGATGAAAACGTGCCGACCAAAATGCCGACAATCATGACAAATGCAAAATCATGAATGATCCCGCCCCCCCAAATATACAGGGCCAAAACCGAGACCAGCGTGGTTCCCACGGTAAGAATGGTTCGGCTCAATGTTTCATTGACACTGCGATTGATGACTTTTTCAAACGGGAGTTTGCGATGTTTTTTGAGGTTTTCACGAATCCGGTCATACACAATGATGGTGTCGTTCAATGAATACCCGATAATGGCCAGAAGTGCGGCCACAATCGGAAGCGAAAACTCTCCTCCGGCAATCACAAAAAAGCCCAGCGTGATCATCACGTCATGCAGCAGGGATACGACGGCCCCCATGGCATACCGCAGTTGAAACACCCAAAACAGGATCAGTGTCAGAATAAGGGCCAGCGTAATCAGAATGGCCATGCTGAGTTTCATCAGACTTAAAAAATAGACACCGCCCATCAGGGCGCCTGCAATGATGCCGCACTGCATCCACTTGAACTCGAAGCGTCCCGAGATATAGATGGCAATAAACAGCAGGGCATAAAATATGGCAAACAGCGCCTTTTCACGCAGATCCTGGCCGACCTGGGGACCGACCATTTCAACCCGACGGATTTCCGCATCCTGACCGGTTGATTCCTTCAGCGCCTGCTGAATACGGGTAGAAAACTGTTCGTCTGTTTTCAGGGACAGATCGGTTCGAACCATATATTCATGCCCCTTCGCCTCGCCAAATGTCTGAATGGTGGGACTCTCGATGCCAACAGTGCCCAGTCCGGTTTTGATGCTGTCGACAGGGACTGATTGCGCAAAGCGGATCTGAATGACGGTGCCGCCAGAAAAATCAATGCCAAAACGGGGACCGCCCTGAACAATCAGGGTCAGAATGCTGATCAGAATCGCTATCGCGGATACACCATAGGCGATATATCGCTTGCTGATAAAATCGATGTCGATATCGGGTTTGATAAATTCCATATAATTACCTTAATCATTCTCCTGGATTCACGCACAGAATGCAAATGGGTATCGCGGAAGATACGGCAAATTGATGGACCGTCGATCCCAATGAAAAAAACTGACATGTCGCATCATTCCGGCATCTGCCGGAATGATCCGTGGCCGATTAACCAGATAACGCTCAAATGCTCAGACGGGTGATTTTCCGGTTGATGAGAAAATAATCAAAAATCAGCCGTGTCAGGACAAGGGCGGTGAATACACTGGAGATTACACCCAGACTCAATGTCACCGCAAAGCCCTTGATCGGACCGGTTCCAAATTGAAACAGGACCAGGGCAGCGATCAGCGTGGTGATGTTGGAGTCGAGAATGGTCCAGGTTGCCATTTCAAACCCGGCGTCAACCGCAGCTCTCGGGGTTTTCCCGCCGCGACTTTCTTCGCGGATCCGTTCAAATATCAACACATTGGCATCGACAGCCATGCCGATGGTCAGAACAATACCGGCAATTCCCGGCAGGGTCAGTGTGGCCTGAAACGCAGCCAGACCAGCCGCTATGAGCAGGATATTGAATATCAGTGCGATATCGGCAATCAGTCCGGAACCCCTGTAATAAAGGGCCATGAACAGCACGACGAGAATGCCGCCGATGGCGCCGGCCAGAAGTCCCTGCTGAATCGAATCGGTTCCGAGAGACGGACCAACCGTCCGTTCCTCCAGAATGGTAACCGGTGCAGGCAATGCGCCGGCCCGCAGAACAATGGCCAGATCCCGGGCCTCTTCCGTAGTAAAGCGTCCGGTGATCCGGGCCTCGCCACCGCCAATTCTTTCCTGAATCACCGGCGCGGAATAAACCTTTTGATCCAGAACGATTGCCAGTCGTTTCTTGACATTTTCTTCAGTTATTTTTTCAAATATCTGGGCGCCCTTTTTATCGAACTTGATTGACACATAGGGCTCGTTGTACTGGGAGTCAATCTGAACATTGGCATCTGTCAGATATGACCCGTTCAACAGGGCCCGCTTGAGCAGAAGATACGGCGTACGGACTACCCGCCGGGTCTGCGGATCTTCCCGGACTTCATACAAAAGCTCTGAACCCGGCGGCACGCTCCCTTTGACAGCCGCATCCACGTCATGGGTTTCATCCACCAGCTTGAACTCGAGCAAAGCGGTTTTTCCAATCAGATCCTTGGCCCGCTGCGTATCCTTGATACCCGGAAGCTGAATCAGAATGCGGTTTTCACCCTGAATCCGGATATCCGGTTCACTGACCCCAAACTGATCCACCCGGTTGCGAATCGTTTCGAGTGCCTGATCAACCGCCAGTTTCTGGATATGCGCAACTTCCTTTTCCGGCAAATCCAGCAGCATGGTCAATTTATCCGATTCCACTGATCGGGACTGGATGCGGAGTTCCTTGAAATCGTCATTGAGAATTTTTTCAAATTTATCAATGTGTTCCTTGCCCTCAACCACGACGGATATTTTTTTCCCCTCAATCTGATCCAGGGTAACATACCGGGCCTGGCTGGATTTCATGTTGTTCTTCAGTTCATACGTCATCCGTTCAATGACGCCTTCGACAGCCTTTTCGGTCTGTACCTCCAGAACCAGGTGCATGCCGCCCTGAAGATCAAGTCCCAGATTGATTTTTTTATGCGGCCAGAGGCCGGGATTAAACGTTGGAAGTGTATATATGACAGCAGCCAGCAAGACAATGATCACTGCTGCCATCTTCCCCATGTGCATCTTCACTGCGGTCTTTCCTTTCAGTCAACGGAGATTGGAATGAAGCGTAACAATGACGGATGAATCAGCCAAAGATTTCTGCGGCCAATGGTGCATGATCCGACAGAATCATTTGGCTTTGTCTGCCTCTGCGGGCGTTTTTTTCTGCTGAATCTGGGACGGGTTCTGCACGACACCCGCCACGTTGCCCCGATTGAGTTTGACGCGGACCTTGTCAGAAATCTCAACAGTAACGGTCGCTTCTTCCACGGCCGTGATTTGACCATGTATGCCGCCACTGGTGATAATCCGGTCACCTTTTTTCAGTCCGGCGACCATCTCCCGAAGTTCTTTTGTTTTTTTCTGCTGGGGCCTGATCAGCAGAAAATAAAAAATTACAAACATGAGAATCAGCGGTATGAATGACGCAATACCGCCTGCAGAACCGGGTGACGCTGCCCCCCCCTGACCCATAGCGTAAGCTAAACTGACCACCTGTGTTGCCTCCTTTGTCTGGTATCATTATACGTTTGAAACGGTTTGTTTATGGCGAAAACATCAACATTCCAAGTCCATTGAAATAAAAAAAGCTGGCGATGGTATACGTTAATCCGTACCGATCGTCAAACTACAAATTTTCTGTTTTTTTATCACATACAATTCGATTTTCACCGGGTACCAGGGATGGATCATTTTCGATGTTGATTCTGAATCCACGCCTTTCCTCCAGATCAAACAGCTCTTTCCGTTTCCGGTTCAGAAGGAATGATGCCACTTCGGTTGGAACATATCCGGTGATGCCGGAAATATCCTCTTTCAGTGCTTCCAGACTCAATGACCGCAGGAATGCAATTCCCAGAGTGTCTGGCGAGGGCGTAACCCCTTTGCCTTTGCAGTATCGACAGGATTGATAACTGGTGTATTCGATGGATGGCCTCAGGCGCTGACGGGACATTTCCAGCAGACCAAACCGGGATATTCGTCCGACTTTGGTTTTGGCCTTGTCTTCCTTCAGAAAGGTTTTCATGGCTTTTTCGATTTCCAGTTTATGCTTCTGTTCCCGCATGTCTATAAAATCGAGAACAATCAGTCCACCCAGATCCCGCAACCGCAACTGACGGGCAATTTCTTCAGCCGCTTCCAGATTTGTTGTCAGTGCAGTCTGCTCGATGGACCGGTTTTGAGTGGCTTTCCCGGAATTGACATCGATTGCCACGAGAGCTTCAGTCTGATCGATGATAATGGATCCGCCGGATTTCAACTCGACGCGGCTTTCATAAATGGAGGCAATCTGACTTTCAAGCTCGAATTTGGTGAATATGGGTTTGGGGCCCTTATAGAGCTTGACGATTTTGGAATGCTTGGGGGATATCAGATCGATGAATTCCCGAATTTCCCGATGAATGGTGACATCGTCAATCAATATTTCGGTTATATCCGGCGTAAAATAATCTCTTATGGATCGCAGCGCGAGATTTCTTTCCTTGTAAAGAAGGGCTGGCGTCTGGACTTTCATCACATTGGCTTTTATGTTTTTCCAGAGCAGCATCAAATAATTGAGATCTTTTGATATTTCAGTTTTTGAACACTCAGCGCCCGCGGTTCTGACAATCACGCCGCACCCTTCGGGAAGCTTGATCGAGCTCATGATTTCCTTCAACCGTTTCCGCTCGTCTTCATCCTCGATTTTTCGGGAAATGCCACGGTTTTCGCTGCCAGGCATCAGTACCACATGCCGTCCCGGAAGGGAAATGAATGTGGTCAGCATGGCGCCTTTATTCATGATGGGATCTTTGATCACCTGAACAAGAAGTTCCTGACCTTTTTTTACCAGATGATTGATGGAAAAATCACCGGATGGGATATCCTGATAGTAGTCGTTGTGAATTTCAGTTTTTTGTAAAAAGCCGTGCCGTTCGGCGCCGAAATCAACAAAAACAGCTTGCAGGCTTGGCTCTACCCGCGTGATAACCGCTTTGTAGATGTTTCCCTGGGTAATTTCCCGGGAAGCGCCTTCAATATGAAATTCTTCCAGTTTGCTGTCTTTGACCTTTGCAATACGGCATTCCGCGGAATCGCTGGCGTTAATGAGTATTTTACAGCTCATGATGGGTTCTATTCGTCCGCCTCCTGTATGTTGTAATTGGGTGTATAGCTCTGATCCTGCTGACCTGTTCCTCATTACGGCCATGTTGCAGGCTCATATGTCTGGAAGCCGCTTACGAAGAAATTGTCTCTGAAGTTCAAAGATAATTTCCGTCAGTTTCTTTTCATCTTCTCTGGCCATCTCGCTGAATTGTATTCCAAAGCACAGATTTCCCGTCAGTGAGTCAGTTTCCGTTCGGACAATCAGCGCTTTTTTTATTTCGATCTGCCCGATTATCGAATTCGTTTTGAAAACCAGTCTGGCATTGTTGATGACATCCCCGGAATTCAAAACAGGATCAGTGTCGTTATTCTTATGTTTGGTGGCCAAGGCGCCCAGTGTACCGGCCTGACTCAAATTGATGACATCGATCCGTTGTGGGTTACCATCTCTGGTAAAATAAATTTTGGTATCTTCAGGCGCTTTGATACGAAAATTCCGACGCTGTTGTCGTCGTTCTATAAACGCAGGGAATCTGAGCCAGATTTCTGCATCTTCAACCCAGTCTCCCAGCGTCTGGAAACTGTAAGGCAGACCATCCGGACCATTGAATTCAAACTGGAATGGAAGTTCTTTGTATTCCAGCAGGATATCCTGAAACTCTGCCGGGTTTTCAATGAGAAAATATTTGACGCCATTTCTGGATCGGATGGCATGAATTACCGTCAACTGCTCATAATCCCTTCCCATCAGCTTCATTCGAAGGAGGGTCCCATTTTTTTTGAGCCCGTCCAATGAATCAGAAATCGAATTCTCTACAATTTTATCGCCATAAATCATGTGATTGTTCTCAACATCGAAAGCAGGTTGAATACGACAGGAAGAAAACCTCCAACTCTTTCAGACATAAGGGCTTTGCTCAATAATCTCCTCTTTTAAAGGATGGTTTAATGACCAGTCAATGGCGTTGGCGAATCTGTAACACATGAATTAACGGTACATTGAATCTTTGAAAAACAAATCGTCTGGAAGATACCCATTAAGACGGAATTTTGTCAACCTTTTTCAAAATACCGTTCAAATTAAACGGGTTGTAAAAGGCAATGGTAACCGCTCAATAACAGGTAGGGCGGACCGTGAACAAGCCCATGCCCGATGGTTTCTACTGTTTAAATATAGTGTTTGAACGAAAACTCCT